>CAIRXZ010000144.1 GCA_903882645.1 uncultured Acidobacteriia bacterium
AAGTACAGCAACTGCAGCGCGAACGATGTCGCCAGCGCCGGCGCCAAACCCAACAGCAGTTGGTACTTGACCCGTACCAGGGGATAGTCGGGCGCCTGAGTATCGACATGATTGATTGCCAGCCACATCGAGGCGAGAAAGAACACCACGATCTGGGCGATGAGCGCCGGGAACCCAAATGCGTCGACGTTCAGGGCGCCTACTGCGCACATGGCGCCGACGAACATCGGCGCCATCTTGTCGGCGTTGAAGACGAATAGCAGCAGAGCTAATAGCTGAGTGGCCAGGGCGAACGCGACCAACGTCGATGCCAGATAGGTGCGCCGCTCCAGCTCCAACTGCCGCTCGCTGCCGCTGGTAATGTCCCAGTAACGAATAACATCGGCGGCGAATGGCGCGATTCCGAGGAGCATGGCGACGCTGGCCGATGAAGCCAGTAAGAGCGCGATAATCGCGGGCTGGAACAGCATTCAGCGATCCCCCACGATTCGGCCATCGCGCAGCATCACCACGCGTTGAACCACCGACGATTCGACCACCAACGGGTCATGGCTTGTCAACAGAATCGTGCGCCCCTGCCCAGCCAGTGTTTCGAGAATGCCGAGGAACTCCTTCGACAACGCCGTGTCGAGGTTGGCAGTCGGCTCGTCCGCGATCAATACTTTCGGGTCGTTGATCAAGGCGCGAGCGATGGCCACGCGCTGCTGCTCGCCCCCCGACAGCCATTCCACACGGGCCGCCCGGCGGTGACCGAGCTTGAGCGAGTCCAACAGGGATTCGGCGCGCTCCTGCAGCGCACGCCATGCGCCGCCGAGCGGATACGCCGGCAGCATTATGTTGTCGATCGCCGACAGTCCTCTGATCAGATTGAACTGCTGGAAGATGAAACCAAAAGTGCGGCGCCGGATCTGGGCCAGGAAGCGCTCCGGCAGACCGGAGATATCGCGATCCTCAAGCCGTACGCGGCCGGTGGTGGGCCGCGCCAGGCAACCCATCACAGTCAGCAGGGTGGTCTTGCCGGAACCGCTCGGGCCGAAAAATACCGTCACCTGCTGCGACTGGATGCTCAGGTCGATGCCGTTGAGCGCCCAGAACTCGTTCTCGCGCCCCTGGTTGAAAGCCTTGCGAATGCCTGAAAGCTCGATCATGTCAGCCACGCATCACGGAGTCGGGGTCGGTCACGGCGGCGCGCCAGGTCGGTACGACGGTCGCCAACGCATAGGGAAAGACGGTGAAGAAGAACAAGGTCGCAATTTGAACGCCGTCAATCGCCGGTTTCAGCTCAAAACGCGGATAGAGTACCGACCAGCCCTCCAACACTGGTCCGAACAGCGCCGCGGAAAGGTGGAATACGTGCAAGAAAGCGGCGACGTACCCCAGCAGAAACGCCGTCAGCGAGATCAGCGCGCCTTCCCAGAACTTCATCTTGATCACGTCGCCGGTTTCCCAACCGATCGCCTTGAGAATGCCGATCTCGGTTTTCTCGTTGGCCGATAGTCCGGATGCCTTCTCCAGGGCGAAGATGGCGAACGCGAAAATCGCGCCGGCAAGCAGCGCCAGTACGATGCCCTCACGCCAGTCGAAGATGGATTGGTAGGTGCGCAGGATTTCCTCGCGCAGGATGATTCGCGAGTCGGGCAATCGGCTGGCCACTTTGGCGGCGATGGTCCGCAGTTCCTGCGGATTGGCCGCGGAGAGGGCGATGTCGGTGTATTGGCCGGCCGGATAGTCGAAAAACGCGCGGAAGTCTCCCTCGCTCATCAGAACCAGGTCGGCGGTGACCAGTTCCGACTCATGCGGAAAGATATTCGACACCGTAAAGGAAAAAAGCTGCCCGGAGTAGGCGGCGAACGAAATCCGGTCGTTAATCGCAAGGCCGAGTTCTCGAGCCAGCGCCGCGCCGATCGCGATCCGGCCGGGCGTCACAACCGCCGCTATGTCGGCTGGCGGCGTCATGAAAGTGTAGTTGGCCTTGAACACGGGATCGTAGTAATAGCCCCACAGCCGGCCCTCTTTCTTCTGCACGCCGCGTATCCGGCCGATCTTGTCGAGATAACCGGAAGGAATCAGGTCGTGACGGCCTGCCACCATGCGCTGAACGATCACGTCGGGCGAGTGCGCCAGAACCAGCGCCGCCTCCCGCCGCAGCGCATTCGTGAACAACATCACCGAGGCCAGCAGGAACACGATCAGCGTGTAGATCGCCAGCAGGCCAAGGTTCTTCACCTTGCGCCGCCCCAAGGAGGACAGCGTGAAATCAATCAGGTACTTCTGTCTTTCGATCCAGGTTCTCATGGTGAGTGGTGAGCGCTCGTGGCGGCGGAAGAATCGAGCCGCTGGGAAAGTGTTCGAGGGCGACGGGATGGTCCTGAAACGCGCTATGCAGATCGGCCTGCGAGAGATGGCGCGTGTAACGCGCCTCGGTGGACAGGCAGAGGTCGGTCAGTTCCAGCCGCGCCGCCAGCTCGGTTTCCCAGGCCAGGCCCTGAGCGCGCCGGGCGCGCAGCCAGGCGGCATCGGCGAACGTCAGCAGGAACAGCCCGCCCGCCAGAGCGAGAAAGGCCAAAGCGCGGTGAGACTTCCTCGCAAACGTGCGAGGGCCAAACCCCGATCCAACCCGTGAAAAGGCGCGGATCGCCGCTGCCCGTCCAACGGCGCCGCGCTGAGATTCCGTTAGTCTCATTTCTTCAAGGCTCATAAACAAGGGAGACTAGGTCCCGGCTCAGGCTGGGGCGGCGACTCGACGCGCCCGGCCACTCGGGAACCATCCTGATGATTCGTTTTGGAGAGATCCTAAACCGCGGGGGGCGGCCGTTGAAAGAGAGCGAAATCGTCATCCACGGAGCCGATGGGGGAAATCGCCCAAATCCGCCCGCCCGAAACGGGGGGGACCGGGCTGACCTGGGACGGGCGTGCGGCCAGAGTCGCCGTCGCGGCTCGGGGCAAGGCGGGTAGAACGCCGCAGTTCGCGCCGCACCGCGAAGCATCTCTCCAGAGCGGGCCGCCGGTCCCGGCCGGCCGCGTCCTGCGGCAACGGCAAACGCCGGTCCCCTTGCAGCACGCCATTCCGCAAGAACTGTTTTCACGTTGGAGCAGGGGGAGGAAGTCGAGACT
>CAIRXZ010000145.1 GCA_903882645.1 uncultured Acidobacteriia bacterium
GATATTAATAATATCTCAGATTGGAACGAAAAACAAGCCCCCTAGCGAATGCGAATTTGCCTCAGTTTGAGCAGAGCGCACTCCAGATGCGCAGGCAAGGGCTGTCAGCACCAATCAGAATGCTGGTTGCGGAATCGCTGTAGCGGCGGGGCGCCAACCTGCTACGCTGAAGTCTTGTCCCGGCATCCCCTTTTCAGGCCCTATCTGGCCCTGGTTGCGGTGTGTTTCTTCTGGGGAACCACCTATCTGGGCATCCGCATGGCGCTGGAAGCGTTTCCTCCGCTGGCGCTGGTATCGGTGCGATACATCATCTCCGGGGTCATCATGCTGGCTTTCGCCAGGGCGCGCGGTCTCTACCTGCCGCGCGGGAAAGAACTGGCGGCGGCCTGTTTCAGCGGTTTTTTTACCTTGACCATCGGCAACGGAGCGCTGGTGTTCGCCGAGACCCTGATCCCCAGCGGCATGGCCGGATTGATCATCACCATCTCGCCGTTCTGGATGGTCGGCATGGAAGCGCTTCTGCCCGGCGGAGAGCGTTTGCACGCGCCGACCATCGGCGGGATGGCGGTGGGCCTGGCCGGGGCGGCGCTGCTGTTCACGCCGGACGCGGGATCGCACGACATCAACCGGCACGTGCTACACGGCTTTCTGCTGCTGCAAATCGGGATGGCGGGGTGGTCGTTCGGGTCCATCTACCAGCGGCGCAAGGCCGGCAAGGCCCATCCGGTGATCGCCGGCGCGGTGCAGCAACTCGCGGCCGGTCTGATTCTGGCGCCCTTCGCCCTGGCTATCCGCGAGCATCCGTTCTACTGGAGCGGGCGAGGCATTCTGGCGTTGCTTTACCTGGTAGTCTTCGGCTCCATCGTAGGCTACAGCGCATACGCCTACTCGATGGACCGGCTGCCGGTGGCCATCGTGTCGGTCTACCCGTACGTGAACGCGGTGGTGGCAGTGACTTTGGGCTGGCTGTTCTATCGCGAGCCGTTCGGAAGGCGCGAGGCGCTGGCCATGGCGGTGATTTTCGCGGGAGTGGCGTTGGTGAAGCGCTATTCCCGCCGGCCCGCAACGTAGCGAGCCAGGGCCGGGCATGCCCGGCCCCCACGGGCCCGTAGTCCGCAGGGGCCGGATACATCCGGCCCATTTCTTACGACAGGCAGCCCCGCATGTAGGCGTAGCACATCTTCATTTCCTGGATCAGGTTCGAGCCCGCCGGGATGCGGTACTCCAACTCGATGTTGGCCGGGAAACCGTACTTCTCGGCCTTCAGCAGTTGGAGAACTTCCTTCATCGGCGTGTCGCCCGTGCCCCACACCGCGACGTTGGGACCGTGGTCCTTCTTGCGGTCCTTGATGTGCAGGTTGGTGATCTTATCGTGGTGCTTCTTGATGAAGTCCACCGCGTCGTAGTTGGCCGCCGTGAAGTGGCCGATATCGAGATTGATGCCGTTGTACTTCCCGTAGGCCATCAACGTGTCGTAGCTCTCGAGCGTGGCGGTCTGATTGGGGTCGTTGGTCTGGTCGTGGCCGTGATAGCCGACCAGGAGCTTGTGCGCGTCGGCGATCGGCGCGATGCGCTTGGCCATGGTGAGGGTGGTGCTGGTGGTGATTCCCTTGACGCCGAGGCCCTCGGCCATCTTGAAGCCGAATTCGATGTCCTCGTCCTTCATGGAGTCCTGCATGTTGTAGCAAAGCAGGGCGACATCGATGCCGGCGTCGTTGAATTTCTTGCGCACGCCTTGCCATGTGGCCGCGGTAGTCGCCGCACGCCACGCGGTGACCTTGGCCTGGGCCTCGGCCCTGGCGGCCTGCTGCTCGGGGGTCAACTGCGCCCGTCCGCCGCCGCCGGCGCCACGACCCCGCCCGGCGGCCGCTGCGCCGGCCGCCTCGCCCGGAGCGCCACCCGCCGGCGGAGC
>CAIRXZ010000146.1 GCA_903882645.1 uncultured Acidobacteriia bacterium
ACCCGAGCCAACACCCCAGCCCGCTTCAGTTCCCTGGTGCTCATTCCTGTCCGCTCCAATCCGACCTCCTCTAGAGGTCTTCAGAATAGGGGACATTTCTAACGAGGCCATAAGGGGACATTATCAAAGTGGCGCGACAGGGTAATTCGGGTAATTCGGGCAATTCGGGCCGGGATCGCCAGTTTCGCCGCGATATTTCCGAATACCATTGACGCAGCCTGCCGGTGGTCCCATAATTGAGGCGAACAAGCAGCCGAGGAGGTGGGATCGTCATGGTTGCCGACCTCGTCGTCGCGATTTTCGCGCTGGGCCTCCTGGGACTGGCGCTTCGCAGAGCCGGAAGCGCTTACCTGGTATTCCGGGGGACGAGAGTCATCACGTGTCCCGGGACCGGGCAACATGCCGCGGTGGATCTGGCGGCCGGCCGGGCCGCTCTGACGGCGGTCTTCCGGGCCCCGACTCCAGGTCTCCGGGATTGTTCGCGCTGGACCGGACAAACAGACTGCAATCGCGAGTGCTTAACTCAAATCAGGGCGTCGCCGGAAGAGGGCTTGGTCCGGAGAATTCTGACGAAATGGTACGGCGGCAAGTCCTGCGTAAGCTGCGGCAGGCCGCTGGCGGAAATCCACTGGACGCGGCGCAAACCCTGCCTCATGAGCCCCGGCCTGAGGATTCTCGAATGGAAGGACATCCCGCCGGAGACCATTCCGCGCGTCCTGGAGACGCACGGGCCGGTGTGTTGGAATTGCTTCGTCGCCGAGACGCGGACCTGGTAAGAGGGTCCAGCCAGCGCGTGGGGCCGCCCTCGCGGGGCTCCCGGTCCCGGAGGGCGGCTTCCGCTAAGCCGTGGCGGCGGCTGCCGGCATGCCCCGCTTCTCCAGAGGCACGAAGTCCCGGATCATGTGACCGGTGAAGACTTGGCGCGGCCGGGCGATCTTCTGCTCCGGGTCCTGGATCATTTCCTGCCACTGGGCCAGCCAGCCCGCCGTGCGCGGAATGGCGAACAGCACCGTAAAGATCTCCGGTTTGAAGCCCATGGCCTGATAGATGATCCCGGAGTAGAAATCCACATTGGGGTACAGCTTGCGCTTGATGAAGTACTCGTCCTCAAGGGCGATTCGCTCCAGCTCGAGCGCGATTTCGAGCTTCGGGTTCCTGCCGGTGACCTCGAACACCGAGTCCGCGGCCCATTTGATGATGCTGGCGCGGGGATCGTAGTTCTTATAAATCCGGTGCCCAAAGCCCATCAGCTTGAATTGGCCGGCCTTGACCTTTTCGATGTAGGCCGGAACCTTGTCCTTGGAGCCGATCACATCCAGCATCCTGAGGACTTCCTCGTTGGCGCCTCCGTGCAAGGGGCCGGAGAGGGCGGCCGCCGCGGCGGCGGTGGAGAGGAACGGATCGGCTTGGGAACTGCCTGCCGCGCGCATGGTATTGGCGCTGCAATTCTGCTCGTGGTCGGCGTGGAGAATGAACAGGATGTCCAGCGCGCGGGCCATGACGGGATTCGCCTGGTACTTGGGCTCCATCATCTTCCAGAGCATGTTCATGAAGTTCTCGCTGTAGCTGAGGTCGTTATCGGGATACACGTAGGGATAGCCGAGACTGTGCCGGTACGTGTATGCCGCGATGGTTGGCATCTTGCCGATCAGGCGCGTAATCTGCAGCTTGCGCACGTTCGGATCGAGCACGTGCTTGGCCTCGGGATAGACCGTGGACAGCGCCGCCACCGTGCTGACCAGCATCCCCATCGGATGCGCGTCGTAGCGGAAGCCCTCGAGAAACCTCTTGGTGGTTTCGTGAAGCATGGTGTGGTGGGTGACTTGGCTTACCCACTCCTTCAGTTGGGGCTCGGTCGGCAACTCGCCGAACAAGACCAGATAGGCTACCTCCAGGAACGTGCATTTCTCCGCCAGTTGCTCGATGGGGTAGCCCCGGTAGCGCAGGATACCCTTGTCGCCATCGATGAAAGTGATCGCGCTCCGGCATGACGCCGTGTTCATAAAAGCCGGATCGTAGGTCATGAGCCCGAAGTCGTCGGGCCCGGTTTTGATCTGGCGCAAGTCCATGGCCCGGATGGTCCCATTGCTGATCGGGATCTCATAGGCGGCCTGGGTGCGCTTGTCAACTATGCTTAAGGCTTCCTCTGCCATATTGTTCTCCCCGAAACCATGGCTTGCGAGACGCCGTCGAGACTCGCCATGTCCGGCGGCCAGCGACGTTTGCAGCCACCCCGCCACCGCGCTTCTACCACGATGGCGCCGCCTGTCTTGCCAACGGCATGAAAAGGCGGGGTTTAACTCCCAGCAACGCTGTGCTCCATCTTGCCGGCGGCAGAGGCCCGTAAAACCCCTTCCGCGGCAAATGGGGTCACGGCAGACTCAGTATCGTGTCGTGGCCGGCTGAGGGTTGGGCCGCCGGCCGGTTAGAGCGTGGATCTGGCATCCTTCTTGCTCGACCCCGGTAGATACCGGTCCCCCTTCGCTGAAGGAACCTCCCTTCTCCCGGACTGTCACTCCCAGGGCGATGGACGTCCAAGGCAATCATAATCCAAACAGAACGACTTGTTAAGGCCCTTTCGACTATTGCTCCCTTCCGGCCGACCTGCTATAGTTAGTCCCGTATTGTTGCTCAGGCCCCGATTGGCGTGCGGGTGGCGTGCCACCGTCGCGATTCTGTTTCGTTTGTCGTGGCGAGCGGACGACCCTCTATTTTTGACAGACCGCGGGCGCTAAGCTGTTGTCCGCGTGCAGACTCCGGAGGTAGTGTGGCGTCCTACAACAACTCTCCCGTCCCTCTGGATGGCAGCGCCATCCGATTTCAAGACAAAACGCTCAGCATCCCCGAGAATCCGATCATCCCCTTCATTGAAGGCGATGGCACCGGACCCGATATCTGGAAGGCTGCCCGCACGGTGTTCGACGCGGCAGTCCGGCAGGCGTACGGCGGCCGGCGCCGGGTGGTCTGGTACGAAGTGTTTGCCGGCGAGAAGGCCTACCGGCAGTTCAACGATTGGCTGCCCCAAGGCACGCTCGACGCCATCCGGCAGTTTCATATCGCGATCAAAGGCCCGCTGACCACGCCGGTCGGCGGCGGCATTCGCAGTTTGAACGTTACCTTGCGGCAACTGCTCGATCTTTACGTGTGCCTGCGGCCGGTCCGCTACTTTCCGGGCGTTCCTTCGCCCATGAAACGCCCTGAATTGCTGAACGTGGTGATCGTCCGCGAGAACACCGAGGACGTCTATGCCGGCATCGAGTTCCGGCAGGGGACGCCCGAGGCCCAAAAGGTCATCGAATTCCTGAACCGGGAGATGGGCAAGAAAATCCGTCCCGATTCGGGCATCGGGATCAAGCCGATGAGCGTGTTCGGTTCCAAGCGTCTGATCCGGCGCGCCATTCAGTATGCCATCGAAAACGGGCGCCGCAGCGTGACGCTCGTACACAAAGGGAACATCATGAAGTTCACTGAGGGCGCCTTCCGCGACTGGGGATATGAACTTGTCAAGGAGGAGTTCCCGGATGTCTGCGTCACGGAGGCGGAAGTGGGCGCCAACGTGCCGCCAGGCAAAATCCTGGTCAAAGACCGCATCGCCGATTCCATGTTCCAGCAGGCGCTGCTGCGGCCCGACGAGTACGACGTGCTGGCTACGCCCAACCTCAACGGCGACTACCTGTCGGACGCCTGCGCGGCCCAGGTGGGCGGCCTGGGGATGGCGCCGGGCGGCAATATCGGCGACGAGTACGCGGTCTTCGAGGCCACCCACGGCACGGCCCCCAAATACGCCGGCCTGGATGTGATCAATCCTTCGAGCGTCATCCTGGCCGGCTCGATGATGTTCCAACACATGGGCTGGAAAGAGGTTTCCCAGCTCATCGAGGAGGGCATTACCGAAACCATGAGGCAGAAGCGCGTCACCTACGATCTGCACCGCCAGATGGACGGCGCGGTCAAACTGAAAACCAGTGAATTCGCCGCTGCCATTGTCGGCAACATGAAGGGGCCGGCGGCGACCGCTTGACGGAGGGCATATGAGAAAGAAAGTCACAGTCGTAGGATCTGGAAATGTCGGCGCCAGTTGCGCGGTCCGCCTGGCCGGGAAAGGACTGGCCGACATTGTCGTGGTAGATGTCCTGGAAGGCATCCCGCAAGGCAAGGCCCTTGACATCCTTCAGGCCTGCCCGGTCGAGGGAGCCGACGTCCGGGTCGCCGGCGGCAACGATTACGGGCCCACGGAAAACTCCGACATCGTGGTTTTCACCGCCGGTTTCCCGCGCAAGCCCGGAATGAGCCGCGACGACCTGTTGTGGGCCAATTACGACATCGTCAAGGCAACCGTGGAACAAGCCGTGAAGTACTCGCCGAACGCAATCCTGCTCATGGTCACCAACCCGCTTGACGCCATGTGCCACGTTGCGTATCGCGTCAGCGGCTTTCCGAAGAGCCGCGTGGTGGGGATGGCGGGCATACTCGACACCGCCCGCTTCCGCACTTTCGTGGCGCAAGCGCTCGGCGTTTCCGCCTCGGACGTGGTCGCTTTCGTGATGGGCGGCCACGGGGACACCATGGTTCCCCTGGTGCGCTACAGCAGCGTGGCGGGCATTCCGCTGACCGATCTGATGGACGCGGACGCTCTCCAGCAGATCGTCAAACGTACGCGCGATGGCGGCGCCGAGATCGTGAGGTATCTCAAGTCCGGCAGCGCCTACTACGCCCCCTCGTCCGCGGCGGTCGAGATGGTGGAAGCCATTCTCCTGGACCGCAAACGCGTCCTGCCCTGCTCCGCGTACCTGCAGGGCGAGTACGGCATTCAGAACCTCTTTGTCGGCGTGCCCATCCAACTCGGCGCGCAGGGCATCGAGAGAATCTTCGAGGTGAAGCTCACCGCGGAGGAAGACGCCGCCTTGAAGAAGAGCGCCGCGGCCGTCAAGGAACTCGTGGACGTGATGGCGCCCAAGCTGGGCTGACCCAGGCGGCCGGCGCCGTTTGGTAGAACCTCCCGTCAGTGGACCGCCGCCATGAGCCGGCGGACGAACCTGGCCCGGCTCTCACGTGGGGTCGGGCCTTTTGGCCCGCGATGACGCCTTCCGGCGTCATCAGCCGGGCGCCAGCCCGGCCGGTTCGATTGACGCTACGCCAGTCCGGCCACGATCTGCGCCCCGTAGTCGAAACCCTTGTCGAAAGCCCGAAGGTTCAGCGCCTCCATGGCGGGTGGAACGGAGGCGGCGACCGCCTTGCGCAGCGCGCCGGGATCGCACAGACCCGTCACCGCGCCAAAGAAGCCCACGATCACGATGTTCAATACCACTTTGCGGCCCAGTTCTTCGGCCAGGCGCGTGGCGGGAACGCCGTAGACGCGGCTGCCGGCGGGAAGCCCGTCGATTTGCACCAGATCCTGCTCGGCAATCAGGATGCCGCCGGGCTTCAACTGCGGCGCGAACCGCGTGAAGGCCTCCTGCGACATCACCACCAGGACGTCGGGTTGCGTGACGTAGGGGTAAAGAATGGGTTCGGTGGAAAGAATCACCTGCGCGCTGGACGAGCCGCCGCGCGCCTCGGGGCCGAAGCTTTGCGTCATGGCGGCATAAGCGCCCTGGTAGATGGCGGCGGCCCTGCCAATGACCGCGGCGGCCAGGATCACGCCCTGACCACCGAATCCCGCAATGCGAATCTCGGTTAGCGGCTGCATACGACCTCCGGTTCCGCGTAGCGCTCGCCCAGCGACTGGCACATCTGCGCGCGGAGCAACTCGCAGTAATCGGGGCGCTCGCGGTCCACGAACTTGCCGACCACGATCTCGCCGCTCTTCGAGAGCGAGCACTCGCTGGTGGGCGCGCCGTGGCGGATCTTGCTGGCCTCCTTGTAATACTTCATGGCGTCGAGCCCGTCGCCCATTCTGTTGCGGCGCTGGTAGAGCGTGGGGCAGGGCGAAAGCACCTCGATGAAGCAGAAGCCTTTCTTACCGAGCGCCTCTTCCATCGAACGGCTGAGCTGCATGACGTGATAGGTGGTCCAACGGGCTACGTAACAGGCGCCGGCGGCCTCGGCCAGAGATACCAGATTAAAGGCCGGCTCCGAGACGCCGTACGGAGCGGTGGAGGTGAGGGCCTCAAGGGGCGTAGTGGGGGCTGTCTGCCCGCCGGTCATGGCGTAAATCATGTTGTTCACGCAGATGACCTTGAGGTCCATGTTGCGCCGGGCGGCGTGAATGAAGTGGTTCCCTCCGATGGCGAACAGGTCGCCGTCGCCCGAGTAGACCACCACCTGAAGCTCGGGGTTGGCGAGTTTGAGTCCGGTGGCGAAGGGAATCGCCCGGCCGTGCGTGGTGTGGAACGAATCCAGGCGCGCATACCCCGCCACGCGGCCGGTGCAGCCGATTCCCGAAACCACGGCGACTTTATCGAGGTTCGCCTTGGATTTCAGGAGCGCCCGCGTGAAACAGTTCACCGTGGTGCCGATGCCGCACCCCGCGCACCAGATGTGCGGCATCCGTTCCATCCGCAGGAACGGCTCAACCGGGTTCCGGGCATCCGCCGGAATATCGAGGGTCGTCTCAATCATCGGACCGCCTCCATGATGGCGTCGAGAATGACGTCGGGATTGTGTACCGTCCCTCCCGCGTGCGTAACGGGAATCACCTTGGCCTTGCCCGCGGCCGAGCGCTCGACTTCATAGACCATCTGGCCGAGGTTCAGTTCCGGCACGACGAAGGCCTTCACCAGCCCGGCCAGCTCGCGGATTTGCCGCTCGGGGAAAGGCCACGCCGTGATGAGGCGGAACTTGCCGGCGCGGATTCCGCGGGCGCGCGCCAGTTGCAAAGCGCGTTGCGCCACCCGCGACGTGATCCCGTAGGAGACCACCGCCACCTCCGCGTCGTCGAGATCTCCGGTCTCATACAGGGCGCGGCCGTCCCCCGCCGGTTTCACCTTTTCCGTGAGGCGGCGCACCAGGCGATCCTGCGTTCCCACGCTCATGTCGGGGTAACCGCGCTCGTCGTGCGTAAGGCCCGTGATGTGGAAGCGGTAGCCGTCGCCCGCCTTGACCATCTCGGGGACCAGGTCCTCTTGCGGCTCGAAGGGCCGATACTCCTCGGGCGAACGCTTCGTATAGCGGCGCGGAGTGACCTCGATGCTCTCCGCCTCGGGGATGACGACCTTCTCGGTCATGTGGCCGACGCACTCATCGAGCATCATCATGACCGGCACGCGGAACTCCTCGGAGAGGTTGAAGGCCGTGATGGTGAGGTCGAAGCACTCCTGCGGCGAATTAGGGCACAGCGCGATGATCCCGTAATCGCCGTGCGAGCCCCACCTCGCCTGCATCATGTCCGCCTGGCCGGGCAGCGTGGGGAGCCCGGTAGAGGGACCTCCGCGTTGCACGTTGACGAAAACGCAGGGCGTCTCGGTCATGGCCGCCAAGCCGATATGCTCCATCATCAGCGAGAACCCCGGGCCGGACGTCACCGTGAAGGCCTTGGCGCCGCCCCAAACGGCGCCCTGGATGGCGATGGAAGCGGCCAGTTCGTCCTCCATCTGGATGAAAATGCCGCCTATGGTGGGGATTCTCGCCGCGAAACGTTCCACCACCTCCGTCGATGGCGTGATGGGATACCCCGCCGCGAATCGCGCGCCGGCCGCCAGCGCTCCTTCGCAGCACGCGTGGTCGCCGTCCATGAAATGGACGCCCGTGAGAACTCCCTTCGGATCAGCGTGCATAGCGCCCTCCAAAGATGGCGAAATCCGGACAATACATGCCGCACAGATCGCACCCGCTGCATTTCTCGGCGGCTACGACGTGCGGCGGGTGATAACCCGTGGAGTTGAACGCGGAAGAAAGAACCAGCACGCGGGTCGGGCAAAACTCCACGCAGAACCCACACCCCTTACAACGTTCCGCGGCAATAGACACAAAACCTTTGGCCATGAGGAACCCTCCGGACATAAATGCGGTTATACGCGCGCGCCAGGCGCGGAGCTGCGCCCCAACAGTCGCCGACGCCGGGCACGGAATCGGCAAGCGCTCGTAATTGCCGTTTCTTGGTCACAAACGCGGCTTCCTTCTTCCGCGACTCGAGACCGGTTTCCGTTAGGGATGTTAACACCCTGATCTCCCAATTGGAAGCGTGGCGCGGACTCTCAGTCTGCCGCGTCCCCACTCTTGGGGACGCGCTTCGCTCGCGGATGCCGTCGTGCGCTTCAGCCCGCGGCCCGCGTGGATCTTCACCCGGATGCCGGCCCGGTCCGCTTGGGCGCGGCGCTGAAGGCGCTCCTGACCGTGTTTGCGTGCAGGGCGACTGTCTTCCCGACCGGCGTCGTGTAGCCGCCGCCCAGCGTGACGGTGATCGGGACATGCTGTTGCAGGGCCTTCTCGATCACCAGCAAGTCGCGCCGGTACAGGCCGCCCGCGGTCAGGCCCAGACAGCCGCCCAGCGGATCTTCCCAGTATGGATCGGCACCCGCGATGTAGACGATGAGTTCCGGGTGGAAGCCGGACATGAGCGGAACGTAAGCCTGTTCCAGCCGGGCGAGGTATTCCTCGTCTCCCACGCCGTCTTCGAGGGCGATGTCAAGGTCGGAATCCGGCTTGGCGGCCGGGTAGATCCCGGCGCTGTGCATGGAGAACGTGAAGACCGTCGGATCGCCTTGGAAGATGGTCGCCGTGCCGTTGCCCTGATGCGCATCCAGGTCCACGACCATGGCCTTCCGGATGGCTCCCTCCCGCTGCAGCGCCCGGATGGCCACTCCGACATCGTGCAGCGCGCAGAAACCCTCTCCGTGATCCGGAAAGGCATGGTGGAAGCCCCCGCCGACGTGGAAACCGATGCCCTCGCGCAAGGCCAGCCGCGCGGCCAGCAGCGTTCCGCCCGTCCACAGCCAGAACGCCTTCTGCAAGCGCGGACACCAGGGAAGATCCAGGATGGAGCGCTCGGCCGGGTCAAGCATGTCAAGCCGGAGCCGTTCGACATAACCGGGGCAGTGGACCAGGAACAGGTCGCTGTCGGGGATCGGATCCGGCGCGACGAAATCGTCTTCGCCGGCCATTCCCTCGGCGAGCAGCCGGTTGTAGAGCAGACAGTACTTCTTGAACGGGACAACCCGGGGGTGAGTTCCGAGATCCCCCACCTCGGCGTAGGCGAAGCGAAAAGGGCCGCCGCGGCTCCGCGTCCCTCGCTGAGCCGCCTCGAGTTGCATGCCGCTACCCCGCGATTGGCCGGCTCTTCGGCCCTTGCCGGTTCGCCGGCCCTCAAACGCCTTTGAGGCGGTCAGCCTGCAGCAGGTATCGCCTTTGCATCGCCGTGCCGTGGCGCGGACTCTCAGTCTGCCGTGTCCGCACTCTTGCGGACACGCGTTGCCGCGAGCGAACCCGGCGTCCCCAGGAGTGGGGGGCGCCCCCTGGGCCCGGCAGGCAAGAGTGCCCAATGCCGCATACTTCAGGCCGCTTTCAGCCGCCGCCGGAATCTACCGGCCTTGAGCCGGCAGTCTTCAACCCACTCCGAGAATACGCTTCTAATGCCTCGCGGTCAATCGTCCTGGCGTGCCCGCAGCCTTGGTTTGAGCGCCGATTCGACCTCAGGCCCGGGCTTTCACCGACCGGTGATGCAGCAGAAAGAGAATCCCGGCCACCAGCGGCGGTCCGGTGAAAACGGCGGTCGTGATCGCGCGGACGGCCAGAGGGAGCCGCGACCCGTCGCCCCTGACGATGGCAGCCGACGTAATCGCATAGGTCGCCCCAATCGACAAACTCATGACCACGAGCAGACCCCCCCCGGCCAGCGATTCCGCAAGCCAAATTCCTTAGCCAGGCGAAGCATCTGATTCCACTGTTGTTTTAGGTTTGGACTGCTCGAAGAGCATATTCGTATTGTGTTTTTGTGCTTGCTTTTAGTC
>CAIRXZ010000147.1 GCA_903882645.1 uncultured Acidobacteriia bacterium
GGAGCAGTTCGGTCCTGCGCGTTTCCAAATTGGGAAGGGACTGAGGCATGGGCCTCCTTTCTAGAAGTATTATATACTTCTAGAATTGCCGAAACAATCCAGCCTCCGCGAAAAGCTCCAACATTCATGTCGCACACCCGTTTTGGCTGATGGCTGATGGCTGAAGGCTGTTTGCATGTTACATTGAGACAATTACCCCCTGGGAGGAACATCTTGGCAGATTCCCGACGATATCTTTTTACATCCGAGTCCGTTACGGAAGGCCATCCGGACAAGATCGCGGACCAGATTTCGGACGCCGTATTGGACGCGGTACTGGCGGACGATCCCACCGGCCGGGTGGCTTGCGAGGTCCTGGTGACGACCGGCACGTGCATCGTGGCCGGCGAAATCACCACCACGACGTACGTGGATGTTCCGCGCATCGCGCGCGGGACCATCGACTATGTGGGATACAACGACGCGACTTACGGGTTCGACGCGCACACGTGCGGCGTGCATAACCTGATCCAGTCGCAGTCGCCGGATATTTCGATGGGCGTGGACACGGGCGGGGCCGGCGACCAGGGCATGATGTTCGGCTATGCCTGCGACGAGACGCCCGAGCTGATGCCCTTGCCCATCATGATGGCCCACAAGCTGGTGCGGCGGCTTTCCGAGGTGCGGCGCGCGGGCGAGTTGGATTTCCTGCGCCCGGACGGCAAGAGCCAGGTGAGCGTGGAGTACGCGGGCAACGCGCCGAAACGCATCGACGCGGTGGTCATCTCCACGCAGCACAGCTCGGAGATTTCCATCGAAGAACTGCGCCATGAAGTGAAGAAACACATCATCGACGCGGTGGTTCCCTCCGGCATGGTCGATTCCCAGACCAAGTATCACATCAACCCGACGGGGCGCTTCGTGGTGGGCGGGCCGCACGGCGATACGGGACTCACGGGCCGCAAGATCATTGTGGATACGTATGGCGGCATGGGCCGTCACGGCGGCGGCGCGTTCTCCGGCAAGGACCCGACGAAGGTGGACCGCTCGGCGTGCTACATGGCGCGCTACATCGCCAAGAACATTGTGGCCTCGAAACTGGCCAGCCGTTGCGAAGTGCAGCTTGCGTACGCGATCGGCGTGGCCGATCCCGTGTCGGTCTCGGTGGACACCTTCGGGACCGGGGCGATTCCGGATGAGCGCTTCACCGAACTGGTCCGCGCCAACTTCAATCTCACGCCGCGCGGCATCATCGACCACCTGCGGCTGCGGCGCCCCATCTACCGCAAGACGGCCGCCTTCGGGCACTTCGGGCGCACCGAAGACACGTTCACCTGGGAAGCGGCGGACAAGGCCGAAGCGTTGAAGGAACAGGCAGGCGCGGTTGTGAAGTAGGGCCTCTCGTGGCGCGGACTAAGAGTCTGCGCCACGGAATCAGTCCGCCGCGGCGCCGGGCGGCGGGATCGCGGGCACGGGGCCGGAAAAGCTGCGGAGCGTCGCGGGGTCCCGGGTTCCGTGCCACTGGGTGAAGGATTCCCGGACGATCCGGAGGATCGCGCTCCGGTTCTGGCCGATCAGCTTCAGCCACTGCCACATTCCCTTTGGCGGGAAATAGATCCCGCGGAAGAAGATCCTGGCAATCAGGTGGCTGATCTTGTAAGGAACCGGCTCGTTGGCGATGGAGGCCAGCGCCCTCCGATTGGCGGCGGGGCTGTAGGAACCGGCCCACGCCTGCCGGACCTCATCCTGCACTTCCGGAACGGAGATCTTCAGGGGCGTGTGCGCCATGTGGAACGGCGCGAACTCGAGCCAGTGCTTGGGCCGGGTCAGGCGGCCTTCCTTTTCCAGACGGTCGTACAGAGGAGTGGCGGGGAATGGCGTGATCTGTCCGAAAACGGGCAGAACCGGCGGCCAGTCACGCATTTCGGCCAGGGTGCGCGCGGCGACCCCGGGCGTATCGTTATCCAGCCCGAAGATGAACGACGTGATGGCATAGACGTTGCGTTCGGCCAGCGCCCGGAGCACGCCGGCATACTCAGCCGGCTTGTTGAAACTCTTGCCGACGCTAGCGAGACTGGCCGGGTCGAGCGACTCCATCCCGATGAAGATCCACTTGCCGCCCGAATCCGCAATCAAGTCGATCAGCTCCGGGTCGCGCAGCAGATTGGCGCTGATCTGTCCCACCCAGGCAAGCTCGGCTCCCGCGGCGATGATGTCGCGCAGGAGGGACTTGGTGCGCTTGGCGTTGATGGCGAAGTTGTCGTCGACGAAGAACACGGCGACCTTCCCGCGAGTGGCCCGGGCGCGCCGCTTGATCAGGAGCATCTCATCCACAATGCTCCGGTTGGAGCGGAAGCGGATCGAGTCTCCGAAAAACCCCGTGACGGTGCAGAACTCGCAGCCGTAGGGACAGCCGCGCCCGGACTCGATGGGAATGATGTGAAACGTCTCCCAGGGTTGCCGGTAGTGCGCCATGATACGCCGAATGAAACCCGGAATGCGGTTGAACTGCGCGATATCCAGCGAGTCCCAGGGAATCGCCGGGTAGTTCCCCAAGTCCGGCTTGCGCTCCTGGCCGAAAGCGTCCACGGGGGCGTAGACGTCCTTGAGCCGCCCGCGCGCGGCATCCTCGACGATCCGCGGCCAGGTTTCATCCGCCTCGCCCACGGCCAGCGCGTCGGCGTGCCGCGGCCCGCCGTCGCGGCCCAAGGCCTCGTCCGGAGCTTCGGTCACGTGCGGTCCGCCCATCACCACGGGAATGCCGGCGGCGCGCAGGGCGTCCGCAACCCGGTACGCCTTGGCGATCATGCGGGTCATGGCGCCGATCCCCACCAGCCCGATTCGCTCGTTAAGAGCGAACCGGACCAGCTCGGCGTCGGTCATGGGTTGCGCGTTGCCATCGATCAGCAGGACTTCATGGCCGGGCGGCGTAAGCGACTGCAACAAGAACATCCACAGGTGCGGCATGAAGTTTTTGGTCACGCCGTTGTCGGGATTATAGAGCAGGATCTTCATGAACTTGCCGGCTTGGAACGGGTCGATCCTTTCAATTCCGGCAAGTCGTCCCAGACGTCAGAGGCAGGTGGCTCCGATCGGAGTCGTCGAAAGATTCGGTGTCGGTGAATGTCGAGCATTGTAGCACCGGGCAGGCTACCACGCCGAGGCGAACCGCCGGAGCGGGCGTCTGGGCCCAAAGGATCTCACCTGGCGCGGTTGCCGGGAAGCGGGATGAATGGCGACCACTGGAGCGGCGCGCTTCTCTTCGCGCGGAATTCCGGGCGCGAGATCCAGGCGCTTGAGACGGATCGAGAGCGTTCGCTCGATGCGGCCGACTTCAGCGCGTTCCGACCGCGTCCCGAAGGTGGTGGCGGTGCCGCGCGCGCCGGCGCGTCCGGTCCGGCCGACCCGATGGATGAAGTCCTCGGGGACCTGCGGAAGATCGTAGTTCACCACGTGGGAGATGCCTTCCACGTGAATGCCGCGGGCCGCCACGTCGGTGGCCACCAAAACGCGGTACTGCCCTTCCTGGAAGCCGCGCAGGGCCTGGTTGCGCTGGTTCTGGCTGCGGTTGCCGTGAATCGCCACGGACTTTACGCCTCCGTGAGCCAACTTCTTGGACAGCTTGTCGGCGCCATGCTTGGTGCGCGCGAACACCAGGAACGATCCCCGCTCCTGGACCAGCATGGATTCGAGCAGCCCGAGTTTGCGATCCTGCTCAACCTCATAGAAATGCAAGTCCACCTGCCCGGAAGGCTTGGTAGCCGAGCCGCACTCGATGCGCACCGCGTCGCGGACATGGGCGGCGACCAGGTGTTTGACCGAGCTTTCGATGGTGGCCGAGAAGAACATGGTCTGGCGGGCGGCGGGCATGGCCGCCATGATTCTTTTGATGGTGGGCAGAAAGCCCATGTCGAGCATGCGGTCGGCCTCGTCCAGAACGAGGATGCGGATGCCGCCGAGTTTCACCAGCGACCGGCTGAGGAAGTCGTAGAGCCTGCCCGGAGTGGCGATGGCCACTTGGGCGCCGCGGCGAATCGCGTTCAATTGCGCGCTTTCGCTCAGGCCGCCGACGACAATGGCCGCGCGGATGCCGGAGCCTGTCGCCATCGTGTCGAATACCTCGCCGATCTGGATGGCTAGTTCGCGCGTAGGGCTCAAGATCAGCGCGCGGATGCCGGCGCCCGCCGGCTCTTTGGCCAGCGCCTGGATGACCGGCAAGACGAAGGCCAGCGTCTTCCCGGTGCCGGTTTCAGCGGTAGCGACCAGGTCGCGCCCGGCCAGCGCCGGTTCGATGGCGAGGGCCTGGACGGGGGTCAGTTGGGTAAAGTTTTGTCTTGCGACATTGCTCTTCAAGAGAGCGGACAGAGAGAGTTCGGAGAAAGTTTTCATTCAGAGTTTCGTTTAGTGAGAAGAACAACCGGCGAGCCAACTACCGATGAAGGGAGAGGGGTTTGCGGATCGGCTTCAGCAGATTCGATTATAGCGCATGCGGGGGGCGGGGGGCGAAACGCCTCGCGGGTTGGGGGCCCTTATACCCCGAATGGCGCGGTGCATTTCCGCCCCCCGCGGCGGTTCCGGCGCGTCAGTGGTAGCGATAGAGCTTCACTCGCTGAATGCTTCCGTTGGGGATTCCGTTTCC
Organism: uncultured Acidobacteriia bacterium; assembly: GCA_903882645.1. Lineage (GTDB taxonomy): Bacteria > Acidobacteriota > Terriglobia > Bryobacterales > Bryobacteraceae > BOG-224. The sequence goes on from CAIRXZ010000147.1 coordinate 4,619, forward strand.
GCCAATCCGCACGAATTGCCCCTGGCTGGTCTCGTCGCCGTTCAACCTGCGTCCGGTAACCCACCGGCCGTTCACAAAGGTCCCCTCCTCGATGGAGAGGACGCCGACGACGGGATCCCCGGGCGTGTTCGGCGAGAACGTCACGGTGACTGTTCCGCTGCCGGCGATGATGTACTCACCCGGTCCGGTGGAGATGAAGAGCGCGCCGACGGGGACCGGCGCCGGAGGCGCGGGCGCTCCGGCGGCGGGCGGCGCCGCAGGTCGCCCGCCGCGCGGATAACTTACGTTCAGCGTGTAGTCGCCCAACACGATCTTCTGCGTCGGATCGTCCGCGCTCACCACCACCCCGGCCATCTTGCCTTTGCCTTGGTACTCGAGAATCACGGGGGCCAGTTGCCCGGCGGTGGCGTAACTCCGCGCCAGCGGCAGATCCGCCGGCTCGATCTTCGTTCCGGGAACTGGCGAGTGGAAGAGTTCGTCGATTGCGAACGGGGCGAAACCCATGGCGTCGTGCTGCCCCAAGGCGTAGAAGAGGTGGTAAGCGCCCCGAGTGCTGTCCGTCTCGGGGATGAACAGCGGGTTGTCCTTATCGTTGGCCCGGTACCATTTGATCCATTCGGGTTGATTCGGGGAGTAAAGGTCCGGCCCGCGGATATCGATCGCCGGCGCGCCCACTTTCCAGATGTTCCCCACCTGAGGCTCGGGACCGCCGCTGGGGTACGTTCCAGGCCCCCGATTCGGCCCCGGCATGGAGCACCAGGTGTTTACGTACATGGGCAGCGGGTATTCGGCCTTGCCCGCCGCGGCCACGTGGCCAACATAGCTCGAATAGTTCCAGGCCATGAAGATCTCGTCCGTGTATGCGGCCTTGCCGAAGACCTCTTCCCAGCTCCCGGATGTCCTGGACCCGGCCGCTTCCCATGCCTTGGCGAGATCCGGGTGCAGAATGTCCTTGTGGCTGGCGATATAGTCCAGCAACTCTTTTGGCACGGGCCCCTCGAAAGCCTTGTTGGCCGCCTCGCACCGGTCCCGCGAGTCGCCCAGAACGCCCGTTTCGTTCTCCACCTGCATCATGATGACCGTGCGGCGCGTGTCCACTTGCTTGATATGGCGCATGAGGGCGGCAAAGGCGCGGCTATCGGCATCGCGGTTCGCCGTGCTCAGGGTGGAGAGGGTCTCGATGCCCTTGCCGGCTTTGTCCTGAACCCGCGGGAACCGGTTCTGATCGGTTTTCACCCACGCGGGAGGGTAGCTGGAGACGCCGTTCTTCCAGCTTCCAAACCACAGGAAAATCAGCCGCAGATTGTTGGTTTGCGCAGCCTGGATGGCGCCGTCCACCAGCGTGAAATCGAACTGGCCTTCCTTAGGTTCCAGCAATTCCCAGTAAACGGCGGTCAGGACGGTGTTGATGTGCATCGCCGCGAGCTTCGGCCAGATCGGCTTCAGGTAGTCGAGACTCGATCCGCTGGAATTGCGCAGTTCCCCCGCCAGCATTAGAAACGGCTTGCCGTCGACGATCAACCGGGTGGCTGCGCCCTGCTTCTGAAGATGGGGAATGGGCGGAGCGGCCGCGGTAGGACTTTGAGCGCCGGCCGACAGCGCGGCGAGCGAGAGTAGGGCTATCGAGCCAAGGAAGAATTGCATCTTAATAGCTGCCTCCGAAAAAGACGTTGCGCGAGTAATTATACTCCCGCGTGGCGGCGCTGTGGGGCTCACTCTTGTCTCATGCAAGATGAGCCTGAACCGAGGCCCGGATTCTCACACAAGATGAGCCTGAAGGGGAAAGATCGGGATGCTGGGTATTGATCATCAGCATGGACGATTCGGACGGCACCAGCCTGGAGCAGATCCGGGCCTTTCTAGCCGGCAGTTGCGAGGTGCGGTTTGCCGGGCAGAGGCGCGAGGAAGTATAC
>CAIRXZ010000148.1 GCA_903882645.1 uncultured Acidobacteriia bacterium
ATATTAATAATATCTCAGATTGGAACGAAAAACAAGCCCCCTAGCGAATGCGAATTTGCCTCAGTTTGAGCAGAGCGCACTCCAGATGCGCAGGCAAGGGCTGTCAGCACCAATCAGAATGCTGGTTGCGGAATCGCTGCCGCCGTGGCCGTCACTGGTTTTTCGGGCTGGCGGGAGAGGCGGCGGCGGGTGTCTTCGAAGCGCCCGCGTTCGAGCTTGGCGAGACGGGTATCGGCGCCGGCGGGGGCGGGGGCGAAACGAGAACCGGAACCGCCTGGGGGGAAGGCGCCGGCCGGGACTGCTCCGGGGGACCGGGTTGGGTGCGTGGGACCGCGGGCGGCGATGGCGGCGAAGCGGGCGCCGGAGCGGGCGAGGGAACGGGCGCGGGAGCGGAAGACGGGGGACGATGATCGGCGCCGGCCGTGACGCCTCGCGGGACGACAGGCGAGGAGGATGGCGGCGTGGCGGCGGTTTGCGGCGGCGTCGCGGCGGGCGCCTGCGGAGCCCGGCGGCGCACGTAATCCGGGTTCTCGGGCGGATTGATGACGATGATGCCGGTATAGACGGGCGCGGGATACCCGATATCCACGGGCGCCGGGGGAGGAACGGCCGATGGCGGATCAGCGGAGGCATTGGGCGGTTCGGCGGGATCAGGGTCGGCTGACGCGGCCGCGGCATCCGTTGGCTGCGCGGACGGGTCGTAGGTCACGCCGGCCAGCGCCGGGGTCACCGGCGCGCCGCCCGCGCGCAGGACGGGACGGATGGCGTCCAACCGGGAGGCTACGAAGGCGGGCGAAGGAAGCGCCAATGCGAACGCGGCCACGGCCAAGGGTTCCTTGGGCCGGCCCGTGAAACCCGCGGGGTCCATCAGCCTGGCGTCCTGGACCCACGAAGCGTAGGTGGTGTTAACGTCCAGAAACTGCCGCGGAGCGGATGAGGGGGCCCATTCCTCGCCGGGCGCCAGCGGCCCCCAGCCGGCCAATCTGGGGCCGCGCAGCCAGTAGACCTCGCCGGGCTTGAACACCCCGTTCCTGGCGGGCGCCCAGACCCACCCGAGGTCGGAGACGCGCGTCCAGCGGCCGTAGTGATACGGCAGCCAGCCCCAGGGGTCGTCGCTGATCCAGGTGTAGCCAATGGAGTCGTACCAGCGCCAGCGGCCGTTGCGGAAGGGGGTCCAGCCGTTGGGCGCTTTGGGCTTCCAGACCTCGCCCAGGTCCGCGGTTTGCACCCATTCCCCGGCGCGATCGAGGTCGGCCAAGCCATGGCGCTGCGGAACGTGGCCGGCGGCCGCCGGCATGTAGAGCGCCTTATCGCGCTCTTCGCTCCATGCGTCCAGTTCCATGCCCTCGACCTGACGATTGAAGGACAGGCGCGAAGGATCGGCTGGGTCCAAGCGCACAGTCCGCCCTTCCACCACCTCAACCTCCACTCCTGGAGAAGAGAGTGTTACGGAACCTTCGATAACGGCTACTTCGCTCCAATCGTCCCGAGCTTGCAGGCGGACTCGCGCGCCTCGGGAGAGAAGCAATTGCGCGCCGGGCATAGCCAGCGAGAGAGAACCTTTGCCCAGCGGCTCTCCGGTGAAATAGGCCGCGCCGTGGTCGAGCGAAAGGAGCGTCACGAGTTGGCCGGTGGATAGCCGCGAGTAGTCGGAGATTCCGGCCTGAGAGTCCGGACCGAGACGCCAGGCGCTGCCTTCGTCCAATTCGACTTCGAGGCGGGACGCCGGGCCGGTGCGCAGCCACGCCGCTTCCGCGAGCGGCAAGTTGCGCTCGGCGGGCATCCAGGGATCGGCGGCTTGCAGTTGAACCTCGACTTTTCCTTCGAAATCGCCAAGCCGGGCGAAGCGGACTGGGCCGGCGAACAAGACGGCGGGAACCAGCAACAGCGTAAGAGGCCGCATGAAACCTCCCTCGGCGCGACCGTTGAGCGAACCGGCCGCGGGCGCTTACGACGAGATGGACGGGGTTGGAATCCGCGGCGTTGCAGTTAAAATTGGAGGATGACCGACGCGGCGCTGCTAGAACATATCGGCAAGCTGCCGCACGCGCGCGCCAATTTCAAACAACTCATCCGGGAGTTGGGAGTAAAGGACCTGAAACGGGCGGAGTTGGAAACCGCCCTGGCGCGCCTGGCGGCGCGCGGCGATCTGGTCGAACTGCGCTCCGGGCATTACGCCGTTACGGCGCGCAGCCGGGAATTCGCCGCCGGGCGGCTGAACATGCACCGCGATGGCTACGGCTTCCTGATCCCGGACCAGCCCGTGAAGGGCGCCGCGGGCGACGTTTTTATCCCTCCGGAATCCGCCGCGAAGGCCATGCACGGAGACCGCGTGGTGGTGCGAATCGCCCGAATCGAAGCGGATGGGCGGGCGGACGGCGAGATCGTCAAAGTCCTGAAGCGCGCGCATCCCACGGTGGTGGGAGAGTTCCGGATTGGCCGGCGCGGGCAGTACGTGGTCCCGCAAGACGACCGCATCCAGCAGTGGATCGAGATTCCCGAGGGCCTGGAAACGCCTCTGGCGGGGCCGGCCATCGACCGCATCGGCGTGGCGGCGCCGGCGGCGCTTTCCGCCGCGGAACTGGACGGCATGGTGGTGGATGTGGAGGTGCTCGAATACGCGGAGAAGGGGTCGAACCCCGTGGGCCGGGTAATCGAGATCCTGGGGCATCCGGACGATTTCGGAGTGGACGTCGAAATCGTGATCCGCAAGCACCACCTGCCACACCGCTTTCCACCCGAGGCGGTGGAGCAGGCGGAAGCCGTTACCCATGAAATCGCGGCGGAGGAACTGGAAGGGCGGCGCGATTTCCGGGGCATGGAGGTCGTCACGATCGACGGCGAAACGGCGCGCGATTTCGACGATGCGGTGTGGGTGGACCGTTTGCCGAACGGGAATTACGCGCTGCACGTACACATCGCCGACGTGAGCCACTACGTGCGGCCGGGCACGCCTATCGACGCCGAGGCGCGCCTGCGGGGAACCAGCGTATACTTTCCGGACCGCGCCGTGCCCATGCTGCCGTACGAGCTGTCGACCGATATCTGTTCGCTGAAACCGCACGTGGACCGGCTGACGCTCTCGGCGCTGCTGGAGATCGATCATCAGGGCGAAATCGTGGCGCAGGAGTTCACGCCTGGAGTGATCCGCAGCGTGGAGCGCATGACGTACACCGACGTTCACCTGGCGCTGGAGGGCGACGCCGGCGTTTGCGAGCGTTACAGGCCGCTGGTGGCGCGCTTCGAGCTGATGCGGGAATTGGCGCTGGCGTTGAACCGCAAGCGCGCGCGGCGCGGCTCGATCGATTTCGACCTGCCCGAGCCGCTCATCGAGTTCGATCAATTCGGCGAGATGACGGGGGTGAAGCGCGCGCCGCGGAACATCGCGCACCGCATCATCGAGGAATTCATGCTCTCGGCCAACGAGGCGGTGGCGGCGCACTTGGAGAACTCCGGGGCGCCCTCGATCTATCGCATCCACGAGAAGCCCGACCCCAAGCGGGTGATGGAGTTTGAAGAAGTGGCCGCGCATTTCGGCCATTCGCTGGGCGTGGGCGCGATCCCGGTGAAGAGATTCGCGATGACGGACCGGCATCGCGACGGCACGAAGCGGCGGCGCGAGATCGAGCTGGCGGAGGGGAGCGTCGGCATTACTTCCCGCCATTACCAGCGGCTGACGGCCAAGATCGAAGGCAAGCCGGAGGAACGGATTCTGAGTTACCTGATGCTGCGCTCCTTGAAACAGGCGCGCTACAGCACGGAGAACGCCGGCCACTTCGCGCTGGCGGCGGAAACGTACACGCACTTCACCTCGCCCATCCGGCGGTACCCGGACTTGATCGTGCACCGACTGCTCAGTGGGGCGGACCTCCCGGTCTGCCTTCCGGGCGGGGCAGGCCTCCTGGCCTGCCCAGGCGGATCGCCGAAGAAGGCAGACCGGGAGGTCCGCCCCGCCATGGACGAATCCGCGCTATCCGCGATCGCCGACGAATGCTCGCAATCGGAGCGGCGCGCGGCTGACGCCGAGCGCGAGTTAGTCGAGTGGAAGAAAGTGCGGTTCATGGCGGACCGCGTAGGGCAGGACTTCGACGCGCTGGTCATTAGCACGGCCAAGTACGGGCTGTTCGTGGAGCTGGCGGACTTGTTTATCGAGGGGTTGGTTCCCATCGACACGCTGCCCGGCGACGAGTACACTTATCAGGAGAACGTCCGCAAGATCGTGGGCCGGCGCACGCGGCGCGAGTTCTCCATCGGCGACGGCGTGCGCGTGATCCTGGACCGCGTGGACGCGAATGACCGCAAGCTGCAGTTTGCGATCTTGGAAGATGAGCGCGATTCGCCTCGAGCCCGAAGACCTGGTTCGCATTCCGGGCGGCGAGTTTCTCATGGGCCAGGAAGACGGCCGCGATGAGGAGCGCCCCGTCCACCGGGTGACCGTCGCGCCGTTTCTGCTCTGCCGCTTCCAGACCACCAACGCGCACTACGAAGCCTTCCGTCGCGCAACCATGCGGCAAAAGCCCGAGTTCACCGACCCCGCGCAGCCGGTCACGTCGGTGAACTGGTTTGACGCCGTGGCCTATTGTCACTGGCTTTCGGCCGAGTGGGACCGGCATTTCCGCCTGCCCGCCGAGGCCGAATGGGAGTTCGCCGCGCGCGGCGGGTTGGAACAAAAGCGATACCCATGGGGCGACGCGGAGCCGCTCTCGCGCCCCGGCTACGCCCAGCGCTGGCGCCACGGCCCCGAGCCGGTGGGGGCGCTCGACCCGAATGGCTACGGCCTTTACGATGTCTGCGAAAACGTGCACGAGTGGTGCTCGGATTGGTATGACCCGGCGTACTACGCGGTCTCCCCGGCCGTGAATCCAGCCGGGCCGCCCAACGGCAAGCGCCGCGCATCGCGGGGCGGAGCGTGGCGGCATCACATCAAGATCGCCCGTTGCGCCGCCCGCAGCAGCATCCCTCCGGAGTTCCGGTATGCGGACTATGGGTTCCGGGTGGCGGGGGAGGAGGGGCGCTCAGTCGCGCGTAGTCATGCTTGATACTGCGCATGACTGAGACCATGAGGACTTCCAGGACCCTTTCGATCACGCTTCCGCCGGGCTTGTGACCGGCGTTTCGCAACGGTGGACGCCGGCGGTGGCCGGGCCGCAGCCCGGCTGATGACGCCGGAAGGCGTCATCGCGGGCCAGAAGGCCCGGCCCCACGTGGGGCGCGCGGATTCAGGCCGCTGTGCCGATGAATCGCGCCGGCGTTCACTCTTGTGTGGCGCCCCTCGACAGCAGCGCGCATTGCGGCCCGCCGCTCCAGGCGCATAATGGACTCGGGGGTCCTGTTGCGGATGAAAAGGCGGCATCGCTGCCCGATGGCCGTGCTGGTCTTTGCGGCGCTGGCGGCGATGATCGCGCCGGGGCAGGAACTGGCTCCCGAGGTGTTGCTTCTGGCGCGCGCCAAGGCGCTCCTGCGCCAGAACCTGGCCCGATTGCCCGACTGCACCTGTCTCGAAACCCTCCAAAGATTCTACACACCGGCGGGGAAGAGCCAGACGATGCGCCCGCTCGATACGGTGAGACTCGAAGTCCTCTACAGCGGCGGTTAGGAACTCTACGCATCCCCCGGAGACGCCAACTTCGGGGAACTGAACCCTTCGACATTCGTCGCCAGCGGATTGATCGGAAACGGCGCCTTCGCGCTGCTGCTGAAGAGCACGTTCCTCGATGGCCACGCCGTCCTCAGCTATCGGGGAGAGGAACAACTGGGAGGGCGCCGGACCGCCAGGTACGATTTCCGCCTTTCGCAATGGCTGAGCGGATATCACATCGACGTGGTTGGTGGAAGCGGCGTCGCCGGTCTGAAGGGATCGGCATGGGTCGATCCGGAATCGCTGGATGTTCTTCGTCTGGAAACCCGCGCCGATGAGATCCCGCCCGCCTTGCCGGTCAAGGAGCTGACTACCATCGTGAATTACGCGCGCACGCGGGTCGGCGACGAAGAGGAGATGCTCCCACAGAACGGCGAGTTGCACATGGTGGCCGCGTCCGGCGAAGAGAACCGCAACCTGTTCGAGTTCACGCATTGCCGTCAGTTCCAGGCGGAAAGTTCAGTCAGTTTCGAGTTGCCCGCCTCGGAACCTGCGGCGGCGCCGCGGAAAACCGCCCGCGCCCCCGTGGCCTTACCGGCCGGACTGGAGATCACCGTGGCCCTGACGGAGCCGATCGACGACAAGGCGGCCGTCGGCGGTCTGATCGAGGGCTGGGTGATCGGCGGCGTGACATACAACCGCGCGACGCTCATTCCCGCCGGCGCGGCGGTCCGGGGACGCATCCGGCGGCTGGAGCGCCACGCGGATTCCGGCGGGTACTTCGCGGTGGGGCTCGAGTTCACGGAAATCGAATCGGGCGGCGCTTCGTGGCTCTTTTATGCGGACCTGATCAAAGCGGATCCCCTGCCAGGGTTCGAGTGGACAATGACGGGTGCTCCATCCGTGAAGCGGATCGAGACCGCAAACCAGACGACGACCATTGTCACTATGGATCGCGTGTCCGTTCCGGATTTGCCGGGCGTCGGATCGTTCTTCGTTCGCGGCGCCGATTTCAGCCTTCCGAAGAGCTTCCGGACGGTCTGGCGGACGCGGTCGCCGGCGAAGTGAGTGCGGAAAGCGCGTTGAGGTTGGACTGACTTGGGGCTAGCCGGACTTTACTCGAAAGCAGGTAAAGAAACGGGCAAGTAGTTGTGTTTCGTGAGGCTTGGAGGGATCGGGGCGTATTACCCACGTTGGGTGCTACAGAGCTGCTCCAGTCCAGGCGATTCGGCAAGAGCTTGTTGAGCAAGGGTCTGCGTGGATAGCACTGCGGCCACGCGATTCGGTCCCTTGTCGCCGAGTGGTGGGTAGAGGAGGGCCAACCGCCGCACCGCCTCCGCAAGCGAGGGATCCCCCAGTGAAGGTCCCCACTCACCCGGCTATTCGAGATCTCTCATTGTCTGAGCCGTTCCCAGTTTGCCACGTCTGGCTTGCGCGCGGAGACCGGCTCGCGCTCCAAATCGAAACCTGGAACGGAGTTCGGCGCGGGAACACGCGCGACGCTTTGCTGGCCGGCGGCGCATTCCATTCCGTTGCCCGGCGAGAGCCGAATTCCGGATTGACGGCGGGTGGCAAGCTGGCGGAGGTCGGCCGGCCCTATCGGGTTTCCTGGAACTCGCCGGCGTATTCGCCGAGCGCAACGCGGTTGGCGATGGCTTCCTGGCAGGCTACGCAGTGGCGGGCCCAGGGCACCGCATCCAGGCGCTTGGGCGAAATCGGTTCCTCGCACTCCATGCACGTGCCGTAGCCTCCGGCGTCGATGCGGTGCAGCGCGTCCGCGATTTCTCGCAGCAACTTCATGTCGATGGTATTCCGGTTGAGGAAGATCCATTCTTCGTGATGCTGCTGGCTGAGGTCGCCCTCGTCGGAGGGGACGTCTAAACGGGCCACCACCTGGGCCGCCTTTTGGGCGGACATGCTGCGACGGACTTCCTCCGCCTTCTTCTCGAGTATCTTGCGGTAGGCGGCGAACTTCGGCCTGGGTCCGATTTTCATCTTCGTTTCGTTTCTCTCTAAGAGTGCGGGCCAACTTCGGCCAGACCTTAATGACGCAATTCCCGCACCAAAGGTTGCACCACTTTCGAGGGGCGCTGCGCGAGAGATTTTGGAAGTATAGCCAATCGCGGAGCGGGAAGTCAAACATTCTCGCAATTCAAGAGTCCGGCCCGGTACCCGCCGGACAAGCACCCGGCTAGAGTGTCTTTTCTTGAGGAAAGCTGCTAATGCAAACTGTTATTTGGACTTGCGGACCGCCTCGATAAGCTCCGGCAAGACCTGGAACAGGCCCCCGGCGAGGCCGCAATCGGCCGCGTCGAAGATGGGCGCGCTGAAATCCTTCCTGGCGGCGGCCCCTCGCGGCTCATTCGTAGCGTAGCGCCTCGCTCGGGTTCAACCGGGCCGCGCGGTTGGCGGGCAACAGCCCGAACACCAGGCCGACCAGGCAGGAGACGCCCAGCGCCACCACGATCGAAACCGGCGAGATGGGAATGTCCACTCCCTCCAGGAAGTACCGCGCGCTCAGCGGTATCGAAATCCCCACGAGAATGCCAATCAGCCCGCCGGACAGGCTGAGCGTCATGGCTTCCAGGACGAATTGCCGCAACACCTCGCGCCGCGCGGCCCCGATCGCCATGCGCAGGCCGATCTCCCGCGTCCGCTCGGTCACGGTCACCAGCATGATATTCATGATCCCGATGCCGGATATGATCAGCGCGATGGCCGAAATCAGAATCAGGACGACGGTGAGGATGAGCGACACCTGCTTCGCCGTTTCGAGAATGGCCGTCAGGTTCTCCACCAGGTAACGGGCTCTCGGGTTGTGACGGCTCCGCAGAATCCGGCGCACGGCCGCGGTAACCGCCTCCACGTCGTCCGCGCTCCGCGCCTGCACGTACATGGGGTCGATCCGCTCCACCGGGGTGAAGTAACGGATCACGGTCACCGGAATCAGCACCGTCTCTCCGGAGAGTTCCGACAGCCCGAAGCTGGCGACCCTCTCCTTGAACACCCCAACCACGGTGAATTGGAGGCCATGCACCTTCAGGACCTGCCCGATGGCGGCGTGGGGACCACCGTAAAGACGCAGCGCCAGTTTTTCGGTCAGCAGCGCCACTTTGCCGCGGAGCAGGATGTCGCCCGGAACCAGGAAGCGGCCCGCTACCACCGCCAGGTTCCGCACGGGAGCGTATTGCTCATCGGAGCCGATTACCTGAATGTTCTCTTCCCTGCCGCCGATGCGCATGAGGTCGAACTGGGTCATCACCCCGGTTGCGGCCACGATTCGCGGCCCCAGTTGTTCGCGGACCGCGTCGATATCGGCCAGCTTCACGAAGTCCGCCTCGATTTCGGCGCCCTGTGGTCCGGCGTTTTCGCAGTATGCGTAGACGATGTTGGAGCCGATGCCGCGCACTTGTTGCAGGACGTAGTCGCGGCTGGTGAGGGCTATGGTGACCACCAGGATTACGGACGCGTTACCGATCACCATGCCCAGGGCGGTCAGAACCGAGCGCAGTTTGTTGGCGCTAAGGGCGCGGATGCTGAACTGGAAGGCCTCGCCTATGTTCATGACGGCGTTGAAGTTGAAATAGTCCAGCTAATGTGCGGTTGGTTACAATATTGCCTGTGCTGTCCCAGACCCGATTGTACCGTCTCCGCGGCATTCTGGGCATCTCCCTGCTGATCCTGGCGGTACACGGGTACCACTACGGCATCGAAGACGAATCGATTTACCTCCCCGCCGTGAAGCTGCATCTGAACGGCGCGCTTTATCCCTTCGATTCCGCTTTCTTTCAGCCCCAAAGCGGGCTCACGGCGTTCCCCTGGCTCATGGCCCGGCTCGCCGCAGTGACGCGTCTGCCGGTCCCGTGGACCTTTTTTGCGGCTTACTGCGTTTCGATTGTCGCGCTGGTGCTGGCTTTGCGGCGGATTGCGGAACGCTTCTTCCCCGGCGAGCGGTCGCGCTGGGCAGCGGTCCTGCTGCCCGCCGCGCTGTTGACCATCCCGGTCGCCGGGACCGCCCTGTTCCTCGTGGATCAGCACCTGCACCCGCGGAACCTGGCGACCATTTGCCTGCTCTTCGCGTTTGCGGCGGCGCTCGACCGGCGCGTCGTGTCCGCCGCGGCGCTTACGGCGGTGGCAGCCGCATTCCATCCGTTGATGGCGCTTTACGGCGCTTCGTTGCTGAGCATGGTCCTGTGGCGAACCGTGCGCCTCCACTTCGTGGCGCTGGGCGTCTTTCTGGCGGCGGCGTGGTACCTGCTGCCGCCTCCCTCGCCAGCCTGGCAGTCCGCGGCGCAAGATTACTACTTCCTTCCGAAGTGGGCGTGGTATGAATGGGTCGGGATCTTCGCCCCGCTGGCGGGGCTGGCGGGATGCGCGGCTTGGGCGTCCTCGCGGAACCTGTCGCTGCTGGCCCGCGCCGCGCGAAGAATCTCGGTGTTTGGCTGGTTCTACTTCGCGGCGGCGGTGGCGGTGACCTTCGCGCCCCGTTTCGCCCAGCTTGCCCCGTTGCAGCCGATGCGCTGCCTGCAACTGGTCTACCTGTTTTTGTTCGTGGCTGCGGCCGGGCTGGCGGCAGACGCGTTTCCGCGCTGGTGGAAGCCCGCCGGCGTCCTGTACCTCGCGCTCTGCGGCGGGATGTGCTACGCGCAAAGGCGGGAGTTTCCAGCCAGCCCGCACATCGAGTGGCCGGGGCGCACGCCCGCCAACGACTGGCTCCGCGCCTTCGACTGGATCCGCCTCAACACGCCCGTCCGGGCGTATTTCGTCATGGACCCCCGCTACATGGACCGTCCCGGCGAAGACTTCCACGGCTTCCGGGGCCTGGCCGAGAGGAGCATGCTGGCCGACCTGATCGAGGACCGCTCCGTGGCGTCCGTCCGTCCCGAAGTGGCCGGCGAGTGGCGGCGCCAGTCCGAGGCCCTGCGCAACTGGCGCGCCATGGACTTCGCCGCCCTCCGCGATCTCAAGCGCCGCTTCGGCGTGGATTGGGTATTGCTCGAGCGCAGCGTTCCGCCGGCATCCGAGAGTTTGGTCTGCCCGTATGAGAATGCGCGATTGAGGGTCTGCCGCCTGGACTGAGCCGCAACCGCCGGCGCCGAGCGGCGGCTTCTATTCGCGGTAGCGTTTGAAAATCAGACAGCCATTGGTGCCGCCGAAGCCGAAACTGTTCGACAGCGCGTACTCGATCGTCATGGGCCGCGCCTGGTTCGGCACATAGTCGAGGTCGCATTCCGGATCGGGAGTCTCGTAGTTGATGGTGGGGGGCGCGATCTGATCGCGAATGGCCAGCACGGTAATGCCCGCCTCGATCCCCCCGGCGCCGCCGAGCAAGTGGCCGGTCATGGACTTGGTGGAACTCACCGCCAGCTTATAGGCGTGGGGGCCGAAGGCGCGCTTGATGGCGGCGGTTTCGGCGCGATCCCCCACGTCGGTGGAGGTGCCGTGGGCGTTGATGTAGTCCACCTGTTCAGGCTCGATGCGGGCATCGCGCAGAGCGTTGCGCACCACGCGGTACGCTCCATCGCCGTTGTCCGGCGGCGCGGTCACGTGGAACGCATCCGCGCTCATGCCGTACCCGGCAACCTCGGCCAGCACGCGCGCGCCGCGCTTCCGGGCGAACTCCAACTCCTCGAGAACCAGGATGCCGGCGCCTTCCCCCACCACGAACCCATCGCGGTCCTTGTCCCAGGGGCGCGAAGCGCGCTCCGGCTCGTCGTTGCGCGTGGAAAGGGCGCGCATGGCCGCGAATCCGCCGATCCCCATGGGCGTGACGGCCGCTTCCGCCCCGCCGCAAATCATGGCGTCCGCGTCGCCGCGCTCGATCATGCGGTAGGAATCGCCGATGGAGTGCGCGCTGGTGGTGCATGCGGTGGCGGTGGCCGAGTTCGGCCCCTTGGCGCCGCTGCGGATGGAGACCTGACCGGAAGCCAGGTTGATGATGGTCGCGGTAATAAAAAACGGGGAGATGCGCCGGGGGCCGTGCTTGAGCAGATTCCGGTGCTCCCGCTCGATCACCTCGAACCCGCCGATGCCGCTGCCGATATACACGCCTACGCGTTCTTCATTTTCTTCGACGATCTTCAGGCCGGAGTCCGCCAGGGCGAAGTCCGCCGCCGCGATGGCGAACTGAATGAAGCGCCCCATCTTCTTGATTTCTTTCTTCTCGATGTAGTCGGCCGGGTCGAATCCCTTGACCTCTCCGGCGATCCGGCAGGAGAAGGCGGCGGCGTCGAACTGGGTGATCGGACCGATGCCGGACTTGCCGGCGCGGATCGCCTCCCAGGACGTCTCCGAGCCTATCCCGACCGGCGTTAGCAGCCCGACGCCGGTCACCATCACTCTTCGCGACAAAACGAGTCTCCCTGGTGAAAAACGCGGCTACTTCTTGGAGGTTTTGTTCTCGATGTACTCGACGGCGTCCTTGACGGTCGTGATCTTTTCGGCGTCCTCGTCGGGGATTTCCAGCTCGAAAGCTTCCTCGAACGCCATGACCAACTCGACGATGTCCAAAGAGTCGGCGCCCAGGTCGTCAACGAACGACGCGTTGGCGTCCACTTGGCTCTCATCGACGCCCAGTTGCTCCACAATGATCTGCTTCACCTTTTGCTCTACCGCTGCCATGATTCCTCCTGGGATATTGTGCGAACGGGTTGATTTTAGCGACTTACGCGAGCGTTTCGCAACAACCGCGGCGGCGCACACGAAGACCGCTGCCCCCCGTTACGAGTCCAGAACATCCATTCTGCCACGGAATCGGTCCGTTGCGCTTGGGGGGGGGTGGGTCCCCTCACCCGGTCGGGGGTTCGCCCGGCGCATCCAGCACCTCGCGCACCTTGCGGGCGAGGGCGTCGGGGAGGAACGGCTTCCTGAGGAACGAGGCGCTCGACTCCGGGATTCCATGTTGCAGGACGGCTTCCTCGGTGTACCCGGAGATGTAAAGCACGCGCATCCCCGGACGGAGCGGCGCGATCCGCCGGATCAGGTCCGGTCCGCTCATTTCCGGCATCACCACATCCACCAACGCCAGGTGGAGCGGCGCCGAGTGATCACTGGCAAGGCGCAGAGCCTCTTCGCCGCGCGTGGCCTCGATCACATGATAGCCGCGCGTCCTCAGCAGATCGGCGATGAGCGTGCGCACGCGAGCATCGTCTTCCACCAGCAGGATTGTCTCGTCGCCGGTTGGGGACGCCGACTCCGCGGTCCGCTCCGCGCCGGTCCCGGGCGAAGCTTCCTTCACCGGAAGGTAGATCCGCGCGGTGGTTCCCTTGCCTGGCTCGCTGATGATGGCGATCGCGCCGCCGCTCTGGCGGACAATGCCGTAGGCTGTGGCCAAGCCCAGCCCGGTACCGCGGCCCGGGGCTTTGGTGGTGAAAAAAGGCTCGAAAGCGTGGCTCAACGTCTCGTCGTCCATGCCGGCGCCGGTGTCCGTGATGGAAACGGCCACATGCACCCCCGGCTGTACGCCCAGTTGCCGGGCGGAGAAGCTCTCGCCGAGATGGAACGTCGCGGTTTCGATGGTGAGCTTGCCGCCGCCGGGCATGGCGTCACGGGCGTTCACCACCAGGTTCATGATGACCTGCTCGAGGCGGCCGGCGTCCACCTCGACGGCATCCTGGGAAGCCGCCGGGATGGCAACCAGTTCGATATCCTCGCCGATCAGCCGGCGAAGCATTTGTTCCATCCGAATGATGAGTTCGTTGACGCGCACGACGCGGGGTTCGAGCGGCTGGCGGCGGCTGAAGGCGAGCAATTGCTGGGTCAGTTGACCGCCGCGCTCGGCCGACCGCCGGATCTCCTCGAGCGCGGCGCGTTGCGAATCCTTCAAATCGGGGCTGGCCAGGAGGAGGTCGCTGTACCCGGTGATGACGGTCAGCAGGTTATTGAAATCGTGGGCCACCCCGCCCGCCAGACGGCCCACCGCCTCCATCTTTTGGGCTTGCTGGAACTGCTCCTCGAGGCGCGCGCGGTCGCGGCGCATGCTGGCGGCGCCGATTTCGCGCTCGACCGCGGCGTTGAGCCGCATGAGGTTGCCGCGCCCCAGATGGTCGGCCGCTCCGGCCTTGAGCGCGGCCAGGATATCCACCTCCGCGATTTCTCCGGACACCACGATGAGGGGCAGGTCGATGCCCTTCTCGCGAACGATCTTGAGGGCCTCGAGCGCGCCGAGATCGCCCGCGGCGAAGTCGCCGATGGCGATGTCGCAGCCGGTTCCGAGCGCCGCAATCAGCTCTTCCCGCGAGGCGGCGCGCTCAAAAGCCGGATCGTAACCACCCCGCCGCAGTTCGGCGGCCACGGAATCCACGCCGCACTCCCCGATAAACAGGATCCGCAGGGGTTGAGACATGAATTTCCGCGCCCGGTTAGAGTGGCAGTTGATTTGAAAGAGCGGGGTACGCGGCCTGCAGGAACGCGACAGCGGTCCGGACGGCGGCGGCCGAATCGCCTTCGCCAACCGGAATCTGGACCTTAATCAGCGCCGTGTCGCTACGCCGATAGCGAATCGAATCGGCGATCAGCCAGAACTTGGCCGAGAACTCGTTGGCGATGGTGCGTCCATGGCCCTGGTACCAGTAGAGCACCGCGAGCTTCTGGTCGCCCCGGCCCACGACGTACCGATTCGCCACCAGCGGGGTCTCGCGTCCAGCGATTTTGACGGAGATGGTTTGCGGACTCTCCACCGGCTCCCAACCCGAGCCGGGCAGGCAGTTCTTCGGGGAGTGGGGCGTGGCGCCGGTGCGCTGGGTCTTGAAATAAGCGATGAAGAAGTACGCCAGCGCGTTCCGCGAGGGGGTGGCATACAACCTGTTCAGGGTATCGTCGGCTTTCAAGACGGCCTGTATCTCCGGATCGACTGGAAAGTCCTGGACCATAAGCCAGCCCGGAAGCGCGGCCGGAAACGAAACCAGGGGGCCGACGGGCGGCGTAAGTTCCGGACGTGAAGCAGTGGCGTAATAAACCGCGCCTTGAAGCGCCAGCAGGGCGCTCAGCCACAGGGCGTACCGGCTATTGAGAAAGCGCACGGTTTCTCCTTTTTTCGGCGTAGCGGCAAGTCCGGACCACGGCTTGGTGGAAAACCATCAGAATGATCAGGGCTACCATGAAAATCACCCAGCCGGAAGCCGTGTGGAAGGCGCCTTCGGCATATTCCGGCTTGATTTCAGTCATGATTCCCGCGAAGGTGACGCGGCTGCCGTTAGCCACGATCGCGATGGGAACGGTGGCCAGGAACAACACCACCCGCAGCCAAATCCGGTTCTCAAAGAAGTACCCGTAGACGAGAGACAGGAAGGTGAGGGAGAGCAGCGAACGAATGCCGCTGCAAGCCTCCACCACGGAGAGTTCCTGATTGGGCAGCACGAGGACGTTCCCCTCGCGCAAAACCGGCACCGACAGGAGCGTCAGCGCGTTCTCCGCCAGCCGGCTGGCGAGAAGCTGGAGGGGAAACGTGATGCTGTTGTAAATCACAGCCGGAATCGGAACCATGAAAAAGAGCAGGAACAGCGGGAAGGCGAGCTTGCGCAGAATGGCTGTTCCACCAAGCAGCCACACGGCGCCGATGAGGGTAATCACAAAAGCCGTGCGGGTCAGAAATAACTCGACGGCGAGAGTCCCGATCCAAAGCTGGAAGGCGCCGTAGCCGGCCACCGCCAAGCCCCACCAGTTCGGCCGGACCTCGATGGCCAGCAACTCCTTCCGCCGCTGCCAAACGATGAATCCGGCCACGAGCGGCACGAAAAAACCGTGGCTCATGTCCGGGTCGGCGTTCCACTGGCGTCCCAGCGCGGCCAGGACGGGGGCGTAGCAGGCGACCGCCAGCGCGCCGAACCAAGCGACCTGACTCCATGGGAAATGGGATTTTGGGGGCGTTTCCGCAGCCGTCGTCATAAGCTAAGCTACCGATATCATAGCAGCGCGGCCGCCGCCGAAGGGACGCGGCGCCGGTGCTGTCGCGGCGCCGGTGCGCATAACCGTCTGGGAGGTGCTTTCGCGAAAGGCTTGGGCAGGCGAAAGGGCCGTTCTCACCTTGCCGCGGAACGATGCGCTCAGGGTTCGAGGCGGCCCGACCCCCGGCCGCGCTGAGGCGGCGTCGGATCCCGCCGAAGCTCGAGCACGAGTTGGACCACCAGGCTCTCAATCCGGTCGCGAACCGCGCAGTGATCGTCGTAGGCCATCGAGACGGGGTCGTCCACGTCCCAGTCGCGCACAGGGGCATCTACCCGGTCCGCGATGGGGACGCCGCTCATGTTGACGACGAGATCGAACCGGGCGCGCGCCAGATGGCGGATGGTCTTGGGGAAATGATCGCGCAGATCGAGGTTCTTCTCGGCCATGGCGAGGATCGTCTGCGGCGCCACGCGGGCGGCGGGGCTGAGGCCCGCGCTGGCGGCCACCAGGACGTCGCGGCCATAGGCGTGCGCGAAGGCTTCCGCCATCTGGCTGCGGCAGGCGTTGCCGACGCACACGAACAGGACTCGTTTCAAATCGTCGTTCACAGCTTCTCCAGAAACAGCGCGTGCACGCGCGAATCGGCGGTCAGTTCCGGGTGGAAGGTGGCCGCAAGATGCGCGCCCTGCTCGACCAGCACGGGGTCGCCCGCGTACCACGCCAGGACCGTCGCGCCGCGGCCCACGCTCCGGATCACGGGCGCGCGGATGAACACGGCTTCGAGCCTGCCGGGCGCGGTGCGCCGCTCGAACTCGGGGGCCGGGTCGAGCGGGGCGATGCGGCTATCCACCTGCCGGCCGTAGGCGTTCCGCTCGACTTCGATATCCATCAGCGAGAGGCTCTCCTGCTCCGGGCTCAGAACGCGAGTGGCGAGCAGGATGGCGCCGGCGCAGGTCCCGAAAATGGGCCTGGCGCGGCCGAACTCGACGAGCGCATCCAGAAGGCCGTCTTCGCGGAGGAGCTTGAGCATGGTGGTGCTTTCGCCGCCGGGGATGACCAGGCCGTCGATGGCGGCGAACTGCTCGCGCTCGCGCACGAAGACCGCCGCGGCGCCGGCGCGTTCCAGAGCCGCGCCGTGCGCCGCGAAATCTCCCTGCAAGGCGAGGATTCCGACCCGCTTCATCACCAGCCCCGGGTTTGCAGCAACTCCGATTCGGGCAGCTTGGCGATGTCCAACCCCGGCATGGCGTCGCCCAGCGCGCGGCTGGCGTCGAGCAATTTCTGAGGGTTGTCGAAATTCTTGGCCGCCAGTACGATGGCGTTGGCGCGCGCGACCGGGTCGGAGGATTTGAAGATTCCGGAACCGACGAACACCGCCTCGGCGCCGAGTTGCATGACCAGCGCCGCGTCGGCCGGGGTGGCGATGCCGCCGGCGGAGAAGTTCGGGACCGGCAGCTTGCCGTTTTGGGCGACCCACTCGACCAGGTCGAGGGGAGCCCCGAGGTTCTTGGCCTGATGCACCAGCTCTTCCTTTCCGAGCACGGTGAGCTGCTTCATCTCCTTAACTATGGTACGGATGTGGCGCACGGCCTCGACGATGTTCCCGGACCCGGCCTCGCCCTTGGTGCGGATCATGGCGGCGCCTTCGGCGATGCGGCGGAGCGCTTCGCCCAGGTTGCGCGCGCCGCAGACGAACGGAACCGTGAAGCCGGTCTTATCGATGTGGTGCTCTTCGTCGGCGGGCGTCAGGACTTCGCTTTCGTCGATGAAGTCCACCTTGAGGATTTCCAGGATGCGCGCCTCCATGAAATGGCCGATGCGCGCTTTGGCCATGACCGGGATGTGGACCGTCTTCATGATCTCTTCGATCCTGGCGATGCTGGCCATGCGGGCGACGCCGCCTTCCTTGCGGATATCGGCCGGCACGCGCTCGAGCGCCATGACGGCCGAAGCGCCGGCATCTTCGGCGATCTTAGCCTGTTCGGCGTTGGTGACGTCCATGATGACGCCGCCCTTCAGCATCTCCGCGAGACCGACTTTCAACCGGAACTGCTCGTCTGAAAACTGAAACATTGCGTTCTCCTCAAAATCGCATCGGGCAGGCCGGGAGGCCTGCCCCACCACTGAAACACTGCGCTTCTCAAATAACCTTCAACTTCTCGGGCCGGGCATGCCCGGCCCCTACGGGCGAGGCGTCGCGCCGCCCCACGCATTACACTAATGCGGGCGCGGGATCGAAACTGCGCCGGGAGTCCTCCAGCCCTGCTTCGACGATCCGGCCCAGCGCCCGAAGACCCGTGCGGATCTCGTCGGGCGCCAGGCCCGCAAAACTCAACCGCAAGGCGCCCGGCTCGGGGCGCGACACCGCGAAGTAGCGGCCCGGCACGTACGCGACGCCTTCCTTGCGGGCGCGGGGCAGGAGCTCGCCCGCGTCGAGCGGCTCCGGCAGACGAACCCAAACGTTCATCCCCCCTTCCGGCTGCGTCCAGCGCGCGGCCGCGGGCAGATACCGGCGGCACGCGTCGAGCGTGGCGGCGAGGCGCTCGGCGCCGGCGCGCAGCACGCGCTGGCGGTGAGCTTCCAGGCGGCCCGAGATCGAGAATTCCAGGAGGACGGCCTGGGAAAGCTGGTCGGTGTGCAGGTCCGACGCCTCCTTGGCGTGGCGGAGGCGATCGATTAGCGGCTTCGGCCCGACCGCCCAGCCCACCCGGAGGCCGGGGAAACTCACCTTGGAGAAACTGCGCACCAGGACCGTGCTCCCGCTGTCGTCCAATTCCTTGATGGCGGGCAGCGGCTCGCCGTGGTACCGAAGCTCGCCATAGGAATCGTTCTCCACCACGGGAACGCCGGCCGAGCGCGCCATGTCGAGAAGCGCGCGGCGCGCGGCCAGGGGCAGAGTGGCGCCGGTGGGGTTCTGAAAGTTCGAAGTCACCACGATGAAGCGCGGCTTTTCGCGGCTGAGCGCGCGCTCCAGCCGATCCGTATCTAGCCCGTCGGGACCGACGGGAATTCCCACGAGCTGAGCGCCCATGCCGGCGAGCAGGTTCTTCAGGCCGGTGTACACGGGGTCCTCGACCACCACCCGGTCTCCCGGCCGGAGCAGCACGCGGCCGACGAGGTCGAGCGCCTGCTGGCAGCCGTTGGTAACGATGAGGTCGTCGCCGGGGCCGGCGAGGCGCTGGCGGCGGGCCTCGTCGAGAAGCCGGCGGCGCAACGGCTCATAGCCGCTGGGCGATCCGAGCTGGAGGATATCGGCGAGGTCGGAGCGGGCCAGAACCGCGGCGCAGCTCGCGCGAAAGTCGTCGAGCGGAAACAGCTCGCGCGAAGGGCGCGACATCACGAAGCTAATAAGCTCCCCGGCGGGCCCAAAGGGGGCACCGCCGGCAGGCCCGGAAGCCTCTTGGCCGGCGTGCCCGAGCAGGGCGGTCCAGTCGGTTCCGGCGCCGGTTGTGGAGCCGTTGCCCGTCACGAAGCTACCGCGCCCGACGTGACCGGCGATCAAGCCCTCGGATTCCAGGATTTCGTAGGCGGCTGCGATGGTGGTCCGGTTCAGTCCAAGCAGGCCAGCCAATTCCCGAGTGGCTGGCATGCGTTCTCCTCGCCCCAGCTCGCCGGAACGAATCCTTGAGGCAAATTGCTCATAGACTTGCCGGTATAGTGGCGCTTCGGAACTCTGGTCGAGGCTGGGGGTGAACTCCATCCATCCATACCATACCACAAGGAAGAGAGCCATCAGCGTCAAGCCATCAGCCTTCAGCTTGGAAGTGTGCGGAAACGGGATTGGGTTCGTTCCGCAGTTTCGGCGATTCCGAGGGCTGGGAGCTTGGGGAAGACGGCTCCTCAGGGCCGCTCGCGGAGCGATCACGCGGTGGATCGGACCCATTTTCGCAGAGGTGAAGGGCTTCGCTTTCTTGAGGTTAGGTACGAAAGTGGGTTCGTTCGGTAAAAAGCTGTCAGCCATCAGGCTTGAGCCTTCAGGCTGAGAGCGCCCGGGGGCGCGTGCGCGGATTCGAGATTGCGGCTTTGAGGACATGGCTCCCTACTCCAGGATAGAACCGGGGTGTGCGGGGGATATAGTCAAGTGCTTTGTTTTGAGAGTGAAATTGGTTGTGAACGGGTTTTTCGGGGTGCCACATTTCAGCGGACAACGGGGGAGCAACGGCATACAATCGTAGAGATTCATCGCGATTATGGCCAAGAAGCAGAAGCCGGCGAGCGCGCCCGCGGACGACGCACTGAAGAACGTCAGCGACTACCGTTTCCCGGAGGCGACGCGGAAGAACCGCCCGCCAAGATCGCAGCCGAAGGCTACGTTCCGCTGGTCCCGAAGGCCGAGTATTTGTACAGTCCGCGGCACCCGCCGGGGCTCCGGTTCGATCCGTCGGGCAGCGCCGATGAATTGGGTATTTCCAGAGGGCGACAACATTCAACCACGTAGCCGGGCTGCCGCCCGGCTGATGACGCCAGAAGGCGTCACCGCGGGCCGGAAGGCCCAGCCCCATGTGGGAGACCCCTGAAAGCAAACCAAATTTAGCCCTTGACAAATAATTGCAAATTGCAATATTATAATCACAGATTGCGATATGCTGAATGACGCCCAGTCAACGACGTTTCACGGACCGCATGGTATCGTAATCGAGGCGAGCGACGCGCCGCCGTGGCGGCCGGACGGGGGAACTTCCAGCCGGCGGAACGCGTACCCAAAAGGAGTACACTCCAAACCTATGACAGACACAACCAGCCCGCAACTGGGGCAAATTCACGCCCTCTTGGCGGAGGCCGGCTACGAGGTCTCCGAATCGGGGCAAGATACACTGAGAATCCGGGAGGTGCAAAGCGGGGTCGCCATCCAGGCGGTGCTGCAGGGCGAGATCATGTTCTTCTCGCTCACGTGCACGGTCGTGCCGCGCGCCGCCATCACTCCCGCGATCATGGAGGCGATGCTGGCGGCCGACAACGGCATCTCGACTTCGCACTTCCAAATCTACGACGCCGGCGGCGGCAACGTGGCCGTGACGTTGAACAATTTCTGCAAGCTTCAGGAGATGGGCCCGGACGATGAGGACGATATCCTTTCGTGCGTCCATTTTCTGATGGTGGACGTGATGAGCGCGCGGCGCCTTGTGGGCGGCCTCGAACAGTAACGGAGGACAACGAACATGGGATTTCTATCCGATATTTTCAGCCGCACCGGCCGCGTGGTCCGCGGACAGGCCAATCAGGGCGTGGACGCCCTCGAGGACGCCACCTTCGAAGCCACGGTAAAGCAGACCGTGGCCGACATGAAGACCGAGTTGAACAACGTGGTCCGGGCTTCGGCCGTGGCCATGAGCAACTACAACCAACTGGACGCCGAATACCAGAAGTACGTCCGCCAGTCGCAGGAGTGGAAGGACCGCGCCGGAATGGCGCTCGACGCGGGCAACGAGGACCTGGCGCGCAAGGCGCTGGCGAAGAAGTCCGAGTGCGACCGCCAGGTGGCTTCCATGCAGCAAGCGGTCGAGGCGGCCCAGCAGACCAGCGAAAAGCTCAAGCAGCAGGTGGCCGATCTCAAGCGCAAGATCGAGGAAGGCGAGCGCACCGCCACCACTCTGGTGGCGCGGAAGAACGCGGCCGTGGCGCAGCGGAAAGTCTCCGAGGCCATGGCGGGAGTGGGCAGCGCCGATAACGCGTTCGCCGCGCTCAACCGATTCGAGGACACGGTCTCCAAGGAAGAGGCCACGGCCAAGGCCTTCGACCAACTCGCCAACGCCGGGAAGGACGACGACCTCGAGGCGCAGTTCGCCCAGATCGGCGCTCACAGCGTGGACGCGGATCTCGAAGCGCTCAAGCTGGAGCGCAAGGGCGGCGCGCTCGAAAAGACGCCGCAGCCGCCTCCGCCGTACCTGCCCAAGGAGCTTGCGCCGGGCGCGCCCGTTCCGGCGGCGCGGGAAGCCGAGAAGGCGAAGGCGTAACGCCGCATGATTACGCTCACGTTGGTGGTCATTCTTGGCGTATTGCTGGTGATTGTGCTGATGCAACTTTTCAAGCAGCCGGACGTTCCGGCGCCGCGCCGGTACGCGGCGAAGCCGCAGCCGCAGCAGGACCTAGCGAACCTGAAGGTCTCGGACGCCCTCCCCGGAGACGTGCTCTCGATCTCCGGGGCGGGCGACAACATGAGCGACCTGGATTTCACGGCCGACCGCCTGACCCACGTCGAAGCCGGCGCGCGCCGCTGGTTCGAGCTGGCCGGTCCCTACCGGGAACGCCGCGTGGCGTTGCGGGTGGCCGGCGACGAGGAAATCGAGGTGGCGCTCCACTCCGACGCGCGCAAGATCACGCTCGAGGACCTGGGGCTGTCCGAAGACGATTTGGCGCAGATGGACGAGCGGCAGAACACCGCCGATTCGTTCGAATTCGACGGCAAGGTCTGGCTCTACCGCCTCAGCCGCGAAGCGCGTTCCTGGCGCGACGACGGCCAGCGGCCCGCGGGTTTCTACTACTGGGAATTCCAGGAGGAAGGCGGCAGCCGACTGATCGCCGTTCGCAAGGCCGAAGGCGAGCCTTTCACGGTCACCCTCTACGCCGGGATTCCGGCGGGCGACGTGACGGTTTACCGGGGCGGGAGGTAGGAAGAAAGCCTTCAGCCATCAGCTTTGGCGGCGCCGCTTCGCGGCATGCCGCTGGGGTTGGCTGAAGGCCCGGTGTGCTAATGGGCAGGGGTCGGGCATGCCCGACCCCTACGGGGTCCCCATAGGAGTCGGTTTTTATGAGCAGATCCGGTTTGAAGTTTCTCGCAGTCGTTCTTTCTCTCTCGATTGTGGCGGTGCTGTTTGCCCGGCTCGACAATCTGCCGCGCAGCCTGCGCAAGCAGGTCGATGGCGAGCGCGCCGCGCTGGTTGGAGCGCGCAGCCAGGTCCAGTCCGCGCGGGACGAGGTCAACCGAGATCTCCAGTCGGAAGCCGTCTTGTTCCACAGCATTCCCTCGACGCGGCAGTGGCCGGACCGCTTCACCAAGTCGGACGGCCTGCTGCAATCCGCGGCGCGCGACATGGACGAGCTCGTGCGCCTCGAGAAGCAGGACCGCCGGAAGGACCGGCAGCGCGTCGAATCTCTGCTCTCCGAGGAGCGCGGCGCGCGCGCCAACGCGGTGGCGGAAGCCTCCGGCGTCCATACAGAGGCTGCGCACTGGATCGACCTCAAGCAACATCTGCCCGAAACGCTTCAGGAGATGGAACGCGACCACGGCGTCATCCACGATTACGATTTCGCCTCCGTTAGCGCGGCGGTACAGAAAGCCGAAACCGATTGGCCCGAAAAGAAGGCCGATCTCGACGCGCGTCTGGCGGCGGACCGCGATCTGGTCTCCGAGAGCGACCGCCTTTGGGAATCCACCGCCGGCGCGCGCCGCCAGGCCGCGTCCGGCAATCCGGCCAACCTGGATTATGGGACTTTGCTCGGCGCGGCTGACCGGTTGAAATCGTCCGCCGCCGAATTGCCCGCCAAAGCCGGCGAACTGCAATCGCTGAGCGGCCAATTGTACACGTCGTGGGACAAGCTGCTGGTCGATATGGAAACCCGCGGGATCGGGACCTCAAAGGAATACGACCAGAAGATCCGCACCGTGAAGACGCGCGTCGCGGACGCCGCGGCCAAGGGCGGGGAGACCTCATCGGAAGACCGCTGGGGGCCAGTGCCACGCCCGACATACGAGGCCATGGAGAAGGACCTCGGCATGGCCATCGAGCACAAGCCGGCCGGGAAATACGATTCCGAGTCCGAGCGTATGGCGCAACCGGCGGGGTTCGCCTACATGGCGCCGCCGGGCCAAGGATCGAATCAGTACGGCTACTGGGAGCATCGCGACGGCCGCGATTTCTGGGTTTTCTACGGCCAATACGCGCTGATGCGGGACCTGCTCTTCAACCACGATTACCGGCCGCTCGACCGCGGCGAGTGGGATGGATACCGCAACTCCCGAAGCCGCGGCCAGACCTATTACGGCAACGATTCAGGCGGACAAAAATACGGCACCGGGAGCGCGGCTACGCAGCAACGCTACTCCGGCAGTTCCTACGCCCAAAGCGGAGGCTTCCGCGATTCGAGATTCGCGAGCAAGAGCGGTTCCTACGGCGGCTCGCAGTATGCGACGCCCTCGCCGCGCGAACCCGGGGGCAGCGCGCCGAAGACCTTCGGCCGCAACAGTTCGCCGGCGCCGCCGCCGGCGCGCAGTTTTCACCCGGCCCCCGCGCCGAGGTCGTTCCACATGCCCAGCGGCGCGGGGCGGAGATTCGGCAGACACTGAGAAAAAGCTGTCAGCTTTCAGCAATCAGCTTTCAGCTTGGCGGCTCGCGGCTTCGCGGCCGCGCAACTCAAGAAGGCAGACCGGGAGGTCCGCCCCACTGGCCTACGAGCGGAAGAGGACGTCTTCGCGCTTGAAGATGCGCACGGCCACGACGAACGCCACGGCGGCGTAGGCGAGGTTGGATGCGAAGGGCAGCAGGAACGAAGACAGGGTGTAATCGCCAGTGAAGATCGACTTGATGAGCTGCGTCACGTTGAAGACGGGCAGCAGCGCCAGCTTCGGACCAGCCTCCACGCCCGGCATCATCCCGATCATGGCCGGGAAGACCACCAGCAGGATCAGCGGGGTCAGATAGCTCTGGCCTTCCTTGAAGCTCTTGGCGAAGAGAGAGATCGTAATCATGACGGCGGCGGCGGTGACGGCCGTGGGAAACACGGCCACCAGCACCAGCAGGACGGCGCTGGCGTTTATGTGGACGCCTTCCAACAGCTTGTGCATCTCCGGTCCCATCATCCCGGATTGGAAGGCCCAGGTAAGGCTCAGGACGTTGAGCAGCGCGGTGAGAAACGCGGCGGTGGTGGCGGCGAGGATCTTGCCGAGCACGATTTCGTTGCGGCCCGCCGGAGAGCACAGCAGGATCTCGAGCGTGCGCCGCTCTTTTTCCCCCGCGGTCATGTCGATGGCCGGATACATGCAGCCCGAGAACATCAGCAGGATGACCATGTAGCCGATCATCCCGCCTATCAGCGATTTGGCCATCTTGCCTTTGGGGGCAACGTCCACCTGTTCGACGCCGAAGGGCGTAAGGACTTTCTCGGGGACGCCCGAGCCGGCCAGCGCTTCGCGGATCGCCGCCGCCTTCAACCCGTCCAGGGCCGCCCGGATCTTGTTGGCCGCCACCAGCGAGCCGGGGCGCGAAGCGTCCACGTACAGCCGGACGACCGGCTCACCCTTGTCGGACTGCCCTTCCACGGCGGCGGCCGCGACTTGCTTGCGCTCGACGGCGCCGCGCGGGTCGGCCGAGGGCGTCAGCTTGAACCCGGCGGCGCTCAAGGCCCGTTCCAGGCCGGGCATGGCGGATTGCCGGGCCACGGCGATGTGGAGCGCCTCTTGCTCCGCCTGCTTCTGGCTGGAGGAAACAAAGAAGGTCGCCACGCCCAGCAGAGCGGGAATCGCAATGATCGGCACCAGCACCATGCTGATCAAGGTACGGCGGTCGCG
This sequence comes from uncultured Acidobacteriia bacterium, assembly GCA_903882645.1. GTDB lineage: Bacteria > Acidobacteriota > Terriglobia > Bryobacterales > Bryobacteraceae > BOG-224. The sequence goes on from CAIRXZ010000148.1 coordinate 24,969, forward strand.
CGTCATCTCGAGAAGTTCCTTGCGGTAAACGGTAAAGACCACCGCCGGTTTCATGCCTTCGCCTCCATGGGTTCCTCACGGATATTCAGCAGGTCGAGGAAGATTTCGCGAAGCCGCGTTTTGCCGGTGGCGGCGCGCAGGTCCTCCATCGTGCCGGTGATTCGCACCTTTCCTTCATGAATCACCACGATGCGGTCGCAAAGGTACTCGGCCTCCTCCATGACGTGCGTCGAAAACAGGATGCACTTGCCGCCGCGGCGCGCCTCCAGGATGAAGTTCTCGATGAGCCGCGCGGTGGGAACGTCGAGGCCGTAGCTGGGCTCGTCGAGAATGAGGACCGGCGGATCGTGGACGATGGTGCGTCCTATGGCCGCGCGCTGGCGCATGCCCGTGGAGAGCTTGTCGGTGCGCGTATCGGCGTAGGCGGCCATGCCGAGCATGGAGACGACTTCATCCGACCGGCGTTTCAGGGCGGCGGGCTCCATGCCGCTGAGCCGGCCGAAGAAGGCGAGGATCTCCCGCGGCGTCAGGCGCCCGTACAGCCCCATGTCGCCGGACAGGAATCCGATCCTGGACCGCACCATTTCCGGCTCCCGGACGATATCGTAGCCCGCCACCACGGCCGTCCCCTGGGTTGGCTTGAGCACCGTGGCGAGCAGCCGCAGAGCGGTAGTTTTCCCGGCGCCGTTCGGCCCGAGAATGCCCACAATCTCGCCGGGCTTCACCTCGAACGAGACCTGGTCCAGCGCGCGAACGGCGCCGCGCTTCTTATCCTGGAAGACCTTTGTGAGTCCTTCGACGCGAATCATGTTGTTCGATCCGTTCCAGACAGGCTAACACGGAGAGCCGGACCAGGGGGATCCGGCGAGGGCTCGAGGGCGCCCGGGCCATCGGGGCCGGGCTGATGTTAGAAGAACCGGAACGCAACCAACCCGAAAATGGTCAGCAGGAACGAAGAAACCAGCGGGACGCGCCAGGGACGGCCCGGCTTTCTCAGCTCCGTGAAGGCCGGCGGCGGGAATTCGACAGGCGGGTCCGTGGCCGGCTCGTGGCTTGTCCCGGCCCATAGCCCGACCGGCGCCGCCTCATTCGGCTCCGCGGCCGGCGGCGGAGCTTCCGCGCCGGCCGCCAATTCCGGCTGGAGGGCGGGTCTGGCCGGCGCCGGCGGCGGCGTTGCCACAGCCGGCTGCGGGATCCGCCCGGCGGACTCGCGGCAGGCCTCGCCGATCGCCAGCAGCAGGGCGTGGGACGCGGAGTCGCTCCCGGCGACGCGCCGTCTCAGTTCGGCGATTTCGCCGTTGGCGGCCGCGAGTTGCGCGCGCAAGACCTCGAATTGTTCCTCGATGCCGGCCGCGGGGCCGGCCGGCCGTTGCTCCCGGACCGCGCCGATTTCCTCGGCGAGATCGCCGCGCACGGCGTCGATCCGCTCCCGGCACCAAGCTTGGACCTCATCCACGCGGGACTGCGCCGCCGAGATCACCGCCTGGTCCTGCTGGCGCAGGGACTTCAGCTCCAGCGCGACCTTGGCCTCCATCTCGGCGAGGCGGCGTTCCACCTGCCCGGCGTGTTCCTTGAGGCGGGCGTCGACGGCGCCGACCACGGCTTCGAGAACCTTGCGGTCGAAGGGCGCCGCCGGGGGCGCCTGTTCGATGCGCGAGATTCGCTGTTCGATCTGGCCGAGGCGGCCGGCCACGGGCGCCGGTTCGGGCAGCGGTTCCGTTTCCGGATGCCGCGCGGCGCTCTGCGTTAGTTTCATGCCCACGCCAAAAGCCAGCCCGTCCCCAAAGGCGACGGCCAGGCTCTTCCAAACAGAAGAATCGCGGCTGCTCTGCATAAACATAATGTACAGCAAATGTTTTGGGCTGGAAAGAGAAATCGTACGGGGGTCAGGCCTTCAGAGACTGCCGACAAGGCCAAAACACGACTGGCCGCCGATGAACGCCGATAAATGCGGATTGAAAAGAACGGTCCTATCTTCAGATGGATTGAAGGCCATCGCCTCAAGGCCGGTGGATTCGGGCCGAGCTGAAAGCTGCCTGAGGCGCGGGTGGTGCGTTTGTGGAGCGAGCCTCCAGCTTGCCATGCCGCCATTCCCGGCGGCATCCTCTCAATGGCCGGCAGAATGCCCGCTCCTCGAACGGGGCAAGGGAGTCCGGACCCCACCCGGCACGCGGACGCAGTGAGCGGCATGCAGGGGCCGGCCGCCGCGCCCAAGCGCGTTCGGGCGCTGGACCGGCCTGGGTTGATATTGGGAGCGGGATCTCTTATACTCCTGGAACAGTGGGTCAGGCGCCGGACCCGAGATTCCGGCGAGCCACTATCGTGGCTGGAAGGAGAACAGATGGAGAAAGAAGTGGACAAGGCCCGCACAACGCGGCGAGCGTTTTTGGGCGCGGCCGCGCTGACGGCAGCCTCTTACAACCGGGTGCTTGGCGCCAATGACCGCATCGGCGTCGGGGTCATCGGGTTCGGATTGATCGGGAAACAGCACATCGCCGATCTCAAGACGCAGAAGGACGTCGATATCGTGGGCCTCTGCGATACCTACGCGCCACGCGTGGAAGAAGGTCTGAAGTACATCGGGAACGGGACCACCAAAGGCTACGGCGACTTCCGGAAGATGTACGAAAACAAGGACATTCAGGGAGTGGTGGTGGCGACGCCGGACCACTGGCACGCGCTGCTCACCATCATGGCCTGCCACGCGGGCAAGGATGTTTACGTCGAAAAGCCGATGACGGTGTTTATCGACGAAGGCAAGTGGATGGTGCAGGCGGCCCGCCAGTACAAACGCATCGTGACCGTGGGTACGCAGCGGCGCCAGGGCGCGGGCGTCAAGGCGGCGAAGGAAGTAATCAAGGCCGGCACGCTCGGCAAGATCCACACCGTCAAGTTCGCCTCGTGCCGCAACATCTACCCCGGTTTTGGCAAGACGCCGGTTACCGATCCGCCCAAGGAGTTCGACTATGACATGTGGCTGGGGCCGGCTCCGAAGAAGCCCTACCAGGCGCACCGCGGCCTGTACCATTTCCGGTGGTTCTGGGACTACTCCGGCGGCCAGATGACCAACCTGGGAGCGCACATCATCGACCAGATTCTGTGGCTCATGGACGCCAAAGGCCCGACCAGGGTGATGTCGCTGGGCGGCCGGTACGCGCTGGAAGACGATGGCGAGACGCCCGACCTGCAGGATGCAATTTGGGAATTCGCCGGGAAAAACGGCGAGCCGGGATTCACCATGACCTGCAATATCCGGGAGGCGAACGCCGGCCAGATGGCTCAGAACCCGGGCCAGCTTTACGTGGGCACCAAGGGGTCCATGAGCGTGTCCGGGAACTATCAAATCACCTCGGAGAGGAAGATCGACCCGGTGAACGACATTCCGCGTTTTCAGGGTCATCCCATTGGCGGTCCAGTATATACGAATGTCCCGGCGACGAATTGGCTGCCGGACTCCGTCCTCACGGCCGCGCCGGCGGGCCGGGGAGCCGGCGGGGCAGGACGCGGCGCCGTGGCGCTCGCGCCGGGCGGCGCTCCGGCGCAGGCCGCCCGCGGGAATATGGTTGTACTCGGGGAAGCCGGCGCGCCGGGCGCACCGGCGCAGGGCAGAGGAGTGGCGGCCGGCGCAGCGACGGATTCCCGTTACGGTCTCACTGCCTCGGGCGCCGATCCCACCATGGTGCTGAACGAGCGCGATTGGCTGGATTGCATCAAGAGCCGAAACCGTCCGTTCTGCGAAGTGGAAGACGGCCACCACGTTGCCACTACCTGCAACCTGGCCAACATGTCCTTGCTCTTGAAGCGCTCCATCAAGTGGGACCCAGAGAAGGAAGAAGTGGTCGGGGATAAGGAAGCCGCCAACATGGCGGCCGGTTTGACTCGCAGCGGGACCAGCCGCGCCTACCGCGCTCCGTGGGACGCGGCGCTGCGGGCCTGCGTCAAGGTATAAACGCTGGAATTTCCCGAACCTCCTCGCGGCGGCCATGGCAAGCGCCATGGCCGCCGCTTTTTTGCCGACGCGCAGGTTTCGCGAAAAAGGGCCGTATCGCGGATAGAATGGAATCGAACGGCAAAGGACAGGTTTATGCCCTCAAGCGAACCCGTGGTTTCGGAGAAGCGCATCATTTCGGCGAAGGAGGCGCTTGAGGCGCTGCGCTCCGGCGCGCCCGAGCGATTCCACTACCACGGCGAGGGAGGCGCGTACCTCGACCTCAGGGGAGCGCCGCTTCCGGCCCTGCCGGACGTCGGCGAGGAGAAGATCGCCTCACTCTGCCGCATTGTTCGCGGCCTGGTTTTCGCCGCGGTGGACGGCGCCAGGTCGGGGCACCCGGGCGGCTCTTCGTCGAAGGCGGAGATGGTTGTGACGCTGCTCGCGAGCGGCGTTCTGGGCTTCGACCCGCTGAATCCCAAGCATCCCGGCCGCGACCGCGTGGTCTGGTCCGCCGGCCATTGCTCGCCGCTGTTTCACGCGCTGGTGGCGCTGGTCTACGAAACCCTGCGAAGAAAAGGGCTGGGCCTGGCGCCGGAGGCGCGTGGAGCGGCGGTTTTCCCGGAAGATCTGGCCCGCTTCCGCAGGTTCGGCGGGCCCAGCGGGCACGTGGAGTCTTACGCCGCGCTGGCCGATACTTCCACGGGATCTTCCGGGCATGGCATCTCGGCGGGCCTCGGATTCGCCGTTCTGCACCGCTCGTGCGGTCTCCCGGCGCGGGCTTTCGTCATCGCCGGCGACGCGGAAACCGAAGAGGGCATGACGTATGAAGCGCGCAACGTCGCTTCGGCTCTGGGAGTCCGCAATCTCATCGTGATGCTCGACTACAACGGCTTCGGCATCGACGGACCGATCACGGACGCCATGCCCTATCCGTACCTCAACCACTGGTCATCGCTGGGGTGGAACGCGATTGAGGCGGGCGGCCACAACGTCCGGGAGTTGGCGTACGCGCTTCGGCTGGCCGATGAGGGCTTCGGCGCGGAAAAACCCACCGTCATCGTCTGCCACACAACCAAGGGAAAGCACTACGGCAAGCTCGAAGGCGCCGCGGACTCTCACGGCACGCCTCTTCCGCACCCGGAGTACGTCGAAGCGATGCGCAAGCTGGGGTTCGACATTCCCGGCGAGGAGGGGAACGTGGCGGCGGACATCGCGCTGGTGGCGTCGGCCCTGCACGACGAGGAGGCCGGCTACCTCGAAGAGCGGCTGCGCGCCGCAGCCGCCCGGCTCAAGCCGGAGGCGGAGTTGCGGGCGCGTATGGCAGCCGCCCTGCGGGGCCGGCCCATGGCCGATTACCGCAGCTTCGAACGGCCCGCCGCGCTGCCGCCGGAGCTGGTATTTCCGGAAGGCGGCGCCGTCCCAACCAGGAAGGCCACGGAAGCGTGGTTCCATTGGGCGATGCGGAACTCGGCGTTCTTCTACGTGGGCTGCGGCGATCTGATGAAGTCCATCCTCACGGGAAAGGCCGAGAACGTCTACGGGGTCATCGGCAAGGATAATGCGCTTGGGCGCGGGCTGCGTTTCGGCATCGCGGAACAGAACATGGCCATGATGTCGGCCGCCATGGCGCAGGACACGCTTCCCGGGGGCTTCCGCCCCATGAGCGCCTTCGCCTCCTACGGAGTGTTCGCTCCCATGATGGCGAACTCCGTCCGCATGACTCTGATCAACAACGATGTGAATCCCGCGGCCAAGGCCTTTTTTATCGTGCTGGCGGCGCACGATGGGCCGGAAACGGGAGAGGATGGGCCGACGCATCACGGCTTATTCTGGATGTCGCTGTTCACCGCGTATCCCGGAATCAAGGTGTACAAGCCGCTGGACGCGAACGAGGCCGTCGAGATGCTGTTCCAAGCGGCCCGCCTGGGCGATCCGGTGGCTTTCTCGGTGGCCCGGCCGCCGACGCCCGTGCTCCGGCGCGGCGATAGCGTCCCGCCGGCCATCGAAGCCATCCACGGCGCGTACGTGTTCAAGCCATACCGGGAAAACGGCAGGCGCAAACTGGCGGTGGCGGTGAGCGGCGGGCAGGTGATGGCCAATTTGCTGGAGATCGTCCCCGAGATCGAGGAGACGGCCGACCTCAAGATCGTCGCCGTGACATCGCCCCAACTCTACGAGGACCTGCGGAGGCGCGACCCGTTGAGGGCGAGCCGCGTACTCTCGGACCAGGAGCGGCAATCCGTGATTACGCTGCACAACGGGTGGCCGGGGTTCCTGTACCCGTTGGCTCTGCCGGGAGACTATCCCGCGCGGGTTTTCGGCATGGACCGGTTCTCGCGGTCCGGGAGACCGCCGGAGATCTATCGCGACGCGGGCTTCGACGCCGCCGGAATCAGGGAGAAGATCCTGGGCCTGACGAAATAGGCGCTTGCAGCGCCAACATCGACAAGAGCTTGTCGATGTTGAGAAGCCGGAAGGCAGGAGCTGGTAGCGGCTCAGGAGGCGGGCCGGGCATGCCCGGCCCCTACAAACCCCCGTAGGGGCGAGGCATACCCCGCCCGCTGGTCCGGTGGTAAGGATACGTCACGGTATCCGCGAATAGGAGCACGAAGCAAACGATCTACCGTCGCACGGGAGAGAGAATGCGGCCGCTCACGCACCCGCTCCCCCGGTCCCGGGCGTAGCGGGCTTATTCCGCCGCGGTCCAATACCCCTGAGAGTGGTTGTCGGCGGCGGCGTACTCGTGGTAGAAGCGCGCCGAGAAGAACATGTCGCCGTACGGGCCCGAGAGCGAGTAATTCTCCGGGAGAAACGCCCAGGCGCCGAGAAACGGGTTCCAATACCAGTCGGGCCCATGCCAGTTATCGGGGTTGCACGCCACCAGGACTTGCGCGGTATTCACGCTGGCATCGGCGGCGGCCTGCGAGCGCTCTTGGCTCCAGGCGTACAGGCTGCCGTCGCCGGTGCGTTCGTGGGCGGCGGACTTCGCCGCGTCGCCGGCGGCATCCCCGTTCCAGGTCAGCTCCCTGCCCTTGCCCAGCTCGACGGAACGGTCGTTCTCTTCGATGCGAGCCTTGCCAGCGATGACGGCCACGGAAGGCTGGCCGGCGTGGAACTCATAGATTCCGGCGCGCTCGATGCGGGCGTGTTCCTGGCCGTCGAGCACCTCCAAGCGGCCGGCGCCGAGCTGCACAACCTCGAGAGACGCTTCCCCGCGCACCAGCTCGACGCGGGGATCCGCCGCGGATTGCGACAACATCTTGATCGCGCTATGGTCTCCCAGACGCAGGAAAGCGCCCGGCGTGAGCAGCACTTCGGCGTTGCCTTGCCCGGTGGAGAGCGTCTGCCCGGCGCCCACTTCGGTTCCTTCGAGCGAGCCTGCCGCCAGCGGCTGGCCTTCCAGGGCCACTTGGCCTTCGATGAAGTTGACCGCGCCCGGCCGCGCGACGGTCTCCTGACCGGCGGCAACCGCGATGGCAAGCAGCATGCCGGCGGCGCTTCCCCAAACGACTCGGGACATTTTGAATATCCTCCTGGCTGATCCGATGCGAACGCGGGACGAAGTGTTACTGGCCCCTTAGGGCCTTTTCAGACCGCGCGCCGCCCGGCGCGCTTCGGGCCTGGGCCGTACAATAGGGACTGTGGCTCCGCTGACATTCGAGGAAGCGCGGGAGCGCGTCGTTTCCACGGTGCGCGCCTCGCGCGCCGCCTGCGCGGTCGAAGAAGTTCCTCTGGAGAGCGCCGCGGGGCGCGTGCTGGCTGAGAATGTGGCGGCGGACCGCGACGTTCCGGCGCTGCCGCGTTCGGTGCGCGATGGGTACGCCGTGCGGGCGGCCGAACTGCCGGGCGAACTGCGCGTGACCGGCGAAGTGCGCGCCGGGGAGCGCTTCGCCGGCGAGGTGGGACCAGGCGAGGCGGTCGAGATCATGACCGGGGCCCCCATGCCGGCCGGGGCCGACGCGGTGGTGATGGTGGAGCACACGCTGCGCGCGGGAGGCCGCGTGCGCATCGGCCGGACCGCCGAACCCGGGCAGTTCATCAACCGGCGCGGCTGCGAGGCGGCCGCGGGCGAGGTGGTGCTGCGGGCCGGCGCCAGGCTGGACTATAGCGGCGTGGCCGCGCTGGCGGCATTCGGCCGGGAGAGCGTCCGCGTGTTCCGCAAGCCCGTGGCGGCGATCGTCGCGACGGGCGACGAAATCGTGGAGGCGGGCCGGACGCCGGAGGAATTCCAGATTCGCAACTCGAACTCGTACTCGCTGGCGGCGCAGGCGGCGCGGGCGGGCGGCGCGCCGCTTGTGCTGCCGGTCGCGCGCGATAACGGGGAAGACGCGCGGCGGATCGTCGAACGCGGCCTGAGCGCGGATCTGCTGCTGCTTTCGGGCGGCGTGTCGGCGGGCAAGTACGACATCGTGGAGAGAACGCTGGCCGGCCTCGGCGCCGAATTCTATTTCGACCGCGTTCTGATTCAACCCGGGCAGCCGCTGGTTTTCGGGCGGGCGCGCGGGAAGTTCTTCTTCGGGCTGCCGGGCAACCCGGCGTCCACCATGGTCACCTTCGAACTATTCGCGCGCGCGGCGCTCGAGCTGCTGGGCGGGCAGGAGGAGACCGTACTGCACATGCCTTATGCCCGTCTCACGGGCGCGTTTCGCCACCGCGCGGGGATCGCGCGATTCCTGCCCGCGCGCCTGGGGGCCGGCGGGGCCGAGGTGACGCCATTGACGTGGAGCGGCTCGGGGGACATCCCCGCGCTGACGCGCGCCAACGCCTACCTGGCCGCCGAGGCCGGCCGCGCCGAATACGCGGGCGGCGACCTCATCCGGGTGCTGCTGAAATGAAGAAGTTGCCGCACTACGATTCCGCGGGCAGCCCGCGCATGGTGGACGTGTCCGCGAAACCGGCCACGCGGCGCATGGCGCGGGCCCACGCTTTTGTGCGCATCGCGCCGGCGGCCCTGAAGAAGCTGCCCGGGAATCCCAAGGGGAACCCGCTCGAAATCGCGCGCATCGCGGGGATCGCCGCCGCCAAGCGCGCCTCGGAGCTGATCCCGTTGTGCCACCCGCTGGCGCTTTCGCACGCCGACGTGGAGATTGCGGTGGAGAAACGTGGCGTGCGCATCGTGGCCAGCGCCGCCACGACCGCTCAGACCGGCGTCGAGATGGAGGCGCTGACGGCAGCCGCCGTGGCCGCGCTCACCGTTTACGATATGATCAAAGGGATCGACAAGTCGATCGAGATCCAAGACGTTTACCTGCTGGAGAAAACCGGGGGGAAGAGCGGCGATTTTCGCCGCGCGGGAACCGGCGGCGCGGGCGCCATGCGGAGGGGGAGGCATGATTAACGCCGCGGTGGTAACCATCAGCGATTCCGTTAGCGCCGGAGCGCGTCCGGATCGCTCGGGTCCGGCGGTGCGTGAACGGCTGGAACAACTGGGCTGGAGAGTCTCGGTGGTAGAGGTCATCCCGGACGAGCCGGCCGAGATTACAAATCGTCTCGCCACCCTCGCCGACGGCGGACAGATCTCGGCGATTTTCACCACGGGCGGCACGGGCGTCGCGCAGCGGGACGTAACGCCGGAAGCCACTCGGGCCGTGCTCGATCGCGAAATTCCCGGCATGGCGGAGCTGATGCGCCTGCGCGGCAGGGAAGCCACGCCCCTGGCGGCGCTTTCGCGGTCCGTGGCCGGCACGCGCGGGCTGGTGCTGATCGTCAATCTGCCGGGATCGCCCAAGGGCGCGGTGGAATCGCTGGACGCCATCGTGGAATTGGCGCCGCACGTGCTAGAATTGCTCCGGGGGCAAACGGAACACGCTGCGGACCGGCAGGAGTAGCATGCGAATTCTCTCATTCACGCTCCTATGCGGATTGTTGGCCGGGCAGCAGACCGCCCGGCCGCCGCAATCGCAGGATCCCGCGGCCAGCCAGCCCGCCGAAGAGCTGCCGAAGTTTACGGCCACGGTGCAGCATGTGCAGGTGCCGGTGACGGTGTTCGACCGAGACGGCGGGTACGTCAACAACGTCCGGCCCGAGCAGTTCCACCTGTATGACAGCGACAAGGAGCAGAACTTCAAAATGGACGTCACCTACACGCCCATTTCGCTGGTGCTGCTGATCCAGTCGAGCGCGCACGTGGAAGGATTGTTGCCGCAGGTGAACAAGATCGGCAACCTGATCGGACCGCAGGTGATCGGAGAAGCCGGCGAAACGGCCGTGATCGCCTTCGACTCGCGCATCCGCGTCCTGCAGGAGTTTACAACCGACTCGAGCAAGGTTTCCGCGGCCGTCAAGAAGATTCAGCCGGGCAGCGAAAGCAACCGCATGGTGGATGCCGTCGTGGATGGCGCCCGGCTGCTGCGCTCGCGTCCCAGCGACCGCCGGCGCATCATGCTTCTGATCGGCGAAACGCGCGATCTGGGCAGCCAGACCAGCAAGAAGGAAGCCCTGGCCAACCTGATGGCGAACAGCATAGCGTTCTACTCGGTGGACATGTCCCGCTTTATCACCACCTTGACGGCGCCTCCCAAGTTGGCGCGTCCCGATCCCCTGCCGCCGGCCATGCATCCCCTGCCGCCGAACGTGGTGGCAACCCCCAACAACGTGGAGCAGATGTATGGGACCAATTCGCGAGCCGAGATCATCCCCCTGATGCTCGAGATCTTCCGCGACGTGAAGGCGATTTTCATAGACAACCCGGTGGAGGCTTTCACGAAGGGTACCGGCGGCACGGAATTCGGCTTTCACAGCCAGCGGACGCTGGAGAATGCGCTGTCCGCGCTCGGGGAACAGTTGCACAGCGAGTATACGCTCTCATACAGCCCCAGCAATCCGGACGAAGCCGGCTTCCACCAGATCCGAGTCGAGATCGAGGGCCACCCCGAGGTAGGCAAGATCGTGACGCGGCCCGGATACTATCTGGGACCGAGACGGTAAGCCGAACAGCCGCACGCAGCCAAGGAACCTCCTTTGACGCGGAGGCACGGAGTAAAACAAGGAATCACCGCCGAGACGCCGAGCCGCTGAGGAAACCGTAATGGGGTCCGGATTGACTGATCGGACGTGTGCTTCCCCCGTCGTTCGGGCGCGGAGGGAGCGGAGAAATGCGCTCGGCCGGACGAACGAGACCTTGCAGGCAGCATTAAGAGCAAGCTGAGCGCTGAAAGCTGATAGCTGACAGCTACTTCTTGGCGGGCGGACGGACGATCACGTAGATTGCCCGGTCGCCATCCTCGGTGGCGACGTAGCGGACGGTCACGCGCGAGTTCACCTTGGGCTTCTTACCCTCCTCGAATCGCGTTGCGGACGTGATGGCGAAGGTCTTGGAGTCCTTCGGGCCGGTGCGGCTCGCAGTCAGGCTGGACTCGCTAATCGCCGTGACGATCCCAGAGAACATCTGGTCCTTGGGCGCGCTCTGGGATCCCTTCTCCTGCGCCGCGCAAGGCAGGACCGAACCAAAGGCGAGCGCCGCAATCAGCATTCCGGACCGGATAAGCCGCACCATATCAGTGTATTGGAGAGCCATGAAGCGTAGGTAAAGGCGCGATTAAAGTTCGTTCATGATTGGCTTACCGCCTGGCCGGCAGTCTCCACAGCGCCCGATCCAAGCCCTGGGGCGGGCAGCTTGACGGTAAAGCGGGTGCCCTTTCCCGGGGCACTTTCCACATCGATCTTGCCCCGGTGGGCCTTGACGATCCAGGCGACGAAACTCAACCCCAGGCCTAGTCCCTGCTCCGGCGCGGGCGCCGCGCCCGGGCCTGGGACGCGATAGAAGCGGTCGAAGATGTGCGGCAGGTGCTCGGTGGCGATGCCGCGGCCGGTGTCCTCGACCACGATCTCGATACGCTCCGGTCCCTGTTCCGCGGTCTGGCGGCGCAGCGCCACGTTCACCCGGCCGCCCTCCCCGGTGAACTTAATGGCATTTGAGAGCAGGTTGGAGATCAGGCGCTCGATCTGGACGCGGTCCAACTCGACGGGACATTCCGCGGGCAAGTCCGACGTGAGCCGCACGCCCGCCGCTTCGGCGGGAATCTGAAACTGTTCCACCAAGTCCCGCGCCATCGCGGACAAATCCACGTGCGACTTCTGCAAGACCAGTTGCCCGGATTCGGCTTGCGAAAGGAGAAGCATGGCGCGCACGATCTGCGACAGACGGTCGATATCCTGAAGCGCGTTAAACATGGCTTCGCGGTATTGCTCGGTGGTCTGGGCCGTGAACAAGGCGACCTCCAGTTGCCCGCGGATGGCGGTGATGGGCGTGCGCAGTTCGTGCGAAACGTCGGCGGAAAACTGCTTCATCTGCTGGAACGACGCTTCCAGGCGGTCGATCATGCGGTTGAAGGTGCGGATCAGGTAGTCCAGTTCATCGCCGGCGTTGCGCGCGGGGATGCGGAGGCTCAGGTTCGAGCTGGAAATGCGCGCCGCCGCCTGGGCCGCGGCGCGCACCGGCGCGAGAGCGCGTCCCGCCATGATCCAACCGAGCAGCGACCCCAGAATCAGAGACCCCGGAATGACGGCGATGTAGAGCAGGGAGAACTCCCGCAGGGTGTTGCTGCTGGCCGCCAGCGAAGACCCCAGCGCGACATAGTACGGGGACCGGCGGCCGCCGGTGAAATGGCCTTCATCGTAGACGATGCCGGAGCGGATGAGGTAGTCCACTCCCTGCCGGCTGCGCTTGACGGTCCAGAACGGACGTGAATTCGCGAGCGCGCCTCGCACCAATTTCTTGATGTCCGCCGGGGAATCGACGCCGATGTCCAAGTACGTCTGGGACACGGCGGGCTGGCCGTCGAGGTCCGGGACGGTGTTTCCGTTGGAGTCCGTGATGAGGTAGACCGACCTGATCCCGAGTACGATGCGGCTCTCGTCCGGATCCTCTTTGTCGTAGTACCAGATGGCCTTCATCGGGTCGGTTTCGGAGTCGCGTTCGATCCGCAGGTACCCCTTCATGGCGGCCCACCGCTGATCGAGGACCGAGTGAACCTGGTTGTCGAGCGAACTCGCCAGGCGTTCATGAAACACGCCGGTCACGCCGATGAGCAGCAAGGCGAAGAACAGCGCGTAGGTCGCCGTGAGCCGGAAGCGCAGCCCGCGGCTGAGACGCCGGATGTCACGCGCGCGGATCACTGGAAACCTGCCGCTCGGCGGCCGTTTCGGCGGGCTTTTCGGGCGCCTCGATCATGTACCCGATGCCGCGCACGGTTTGGATGAGCTTCTGCGGAAAGCGGTCGTCGATCTTGCTGCGGAGATGCCGGATGTAGACGTCCACAATGTTGGTGAGGCCGTCGTAATCCATGTCCCAGACGTGCTCCACGATCATGGTGCGGCTGAGCGGGCGGCCCTTGTTCCGCATCATGTATTCGAGGATGCCGAATTCCTTGGGCGCCAGGTCGATGCTGTCGCCCGCGCGCGTCACCCTGCGGCGCGTGCAATCGACGGTGAGATCGGCCACCTGGAGTTTCTCGGGGGCCGGCTGGCCGCGCCGGAGAAGCGCGCGGACGCGCGCCAGCAGCTCGACGAAAGCGAAGGGCTTGACGAGGTAATCGTCGGCCCCCTGCTCGAGACCCTTGACGCGGTCTTCCAGCCCGCCCCGGGCGCTCAGGATCAGCACCGGTGGACCGGCCTTGCGGTTGCGGATTCTCTCGAGCACCTTCATGCCGTCCATGTCCGGCAGCATGAGGTCCAGAACCACCAGGTCGTAATCGGCGGAGTGGATGTGATCCAGCGCCGAGATGCCGTCGAGCGCCGCATCCACGGCGTACCCCGCTCCTTGCAGGCCGCGGCACAGAAAGTCCGCGATTCGCTTCTCGTCCTCGACCACCAGGATTCTCATTTGCTTTCAGCTTACCGCAACGCCGCCCCAGGGCCGGACCCGCGGGTTACTTGAATCTCAGCGTGATCCTGTTCTCCCTGCCGCCATAGGTCAGTTCCAGATCCTTCATCTTCTGCTTCTCCATGACGAAGTAGAGCAGGCCGGCGAGCGGCTGATCGGTTTTCTTCGCGGGGAGCTGCTTGTCGGTCAGCGTGCGCAAGAGCGGGTTGTCCTTGTCACCGGCCCCCGTCTCCGCGGTCGCGGCGGTCCCGCCTGCATTGCCCTCGTTCCACGTGCCGCTCTGGACGCCGCCGCCGGAATTAGGCGGGTAACCCCCCGGCGGATAGCCGGCGCCCGGCCCGCTTCCCGGAGGATATCTGCCGGGGTAGGATCCGGGCGGGCCTGGGCCAGCCGATGCGCCGGTCCGGTCCGCCTGCTGGTGAATGATCAGCGCGTCGCGCCCGGCGATCTGGCTGGGCGCGTACGGCGTGGCCTTCTCGCCATCCACGTCGGTGCGGATCTGAAAATCGTCGCGATCGATAACGACCTCTTTGCCGTACTTCGGCTCGATCTTCACATCGGCCACGATATAGTGCCCGCCCAGGTCGTCGCCGACCATCCCCTTGACGCCCGCGGGATCGATGTAAAGCGTTACCGTGAGCGCCACATCCAGGTTCTCGCCCTTCGCCGTAGCTACCGTCCTCGGGGCCGCGGAGACCAGCAGCGCGGAGAGCGGCAGACACGCGAACAAGCGGGCGTAGATCATGACGCAGCCTCTGGCCACAATTATATGCCCACGGGAACGGCCGGCACGGACCTTTATGAAGCCGTATTCCTCGGTGGACTCGGCGCGCTGGATCACTGCGGCCGGTACAGCCCGAGAGCCTGGCAGGCGCGGACCTGCTGATCTTCTTTAATTGCCCTCAGGATGCAGTTTCTGGCTTGACCGCGCGGATGATTTCTCCGCCACAGCCATTGCAATAGTTCGCATCGGCCATCACGACCCGGCCACAGTGGTTGCAGAATCGCTGATCGACCGCGGCGATGAAAATGTACCCGCAGAAGCGGCATTTGCGGGCTTCGGCTCGGATCTCTTCCGCGCAATCGGGGCATTTCTTTAGGGCGGCTTTGAATAGGCCGCCACAACCGGGGCATTCCTTGGCATCCTTTTCCACTGGGGTCTTGCACTTTGGGCAATGGACGCCGCTATCCAGCGCCGCGCGGACGCCATACCCGCAGGCGGGGCATCGGACGGCGCCGGGTTTCACGTTTGCGTGGCAGGACGGGCAGAGCATGGCTGCGCAGGTCGGGCAGGATGTGACGCCAGGGGGAATGATCGTGTGGCACTGGAGGCATCGGCGCACGTCAATCGACGCCCGGGCGGAGATCGGCTGCCGAGTGGACTCTGCCTCGGGGCCAAGATCGGCCTGGCATTTCGGGCAGCGCTCCGCCTTCGCGGGGATCGTTTGCTTGCAGTGCGGGCACTGGCGACCCTCGAATACCGCAAAGGCAAGGGCCAGTCCAATTGGGCCGAGAGAGAATCCCAAAGCAAGGCCCGCGCACCCGCTTCCGCCGCGCTGTTGGGCGACGGCCATCGCGCCGAAGCCGCAAAGAAGCCACAGCAGAATTACGACTATTTCCATTTGCTCATGTCCCTGTTCCGTCTAAACGTCCTCGCCGGCGCCGACGTGGTCTCCGGGTTGGGCCGGGGCCCCGCGTTCGGCGAGCAGCAGGCGGCGGAGGGTTCTGAGATCGTTTAGAATACGGCGGCCGGAAGTGATGTGGACGTGCAATTTCGCGAGATTGTAGGAAACCAGCAGGAGCGCCTCTTTGCGCCGGTCCGCGTGGTCGCGGTCGGCGGCGGCAATCTCCTCTTCTACTTCGCGGCGGGCCTCGGCCACCGCATCGGCCAGGAGCGCGACGTACTCGTGGGATCCTTCGATGCTGTCAAACGGCGTTTCGGGCGTGTAACCCACAGGACGCGCCTTTCCGGCCAGCCTGCCTCGGCTCGGTCCCAGACTGTTACATTCTCGCACAACGCGCGGGATGTGGGCGCATTCCCCAGCGCTTTGAACCGGGCTGACGCCCGGCTGATGACGCCAGAAGGCGTCATCGCGGGCCAAAAGGCCCGGCCCCACGGCTCCGGACGCGCCGCGCGATCGGCCCAATGAATCGCCAGCACGCCGCCAAGACCACCGTCAGGAACGACATTCCCCACATGATTTTCATCTCCGCGCCGCCGTCGTAGGAGAGACGCACCTCGCAGGTTCCGGAGCAATGTGGCGAGATCGTGAGGAACCCCAGGCCGTCGGATTCCACGGCCCGGCTGGAGCCGCCGACCGAGGCGCGCCACCCGGGATGATAGGATACCTGCACGCTGATCAGATCCTTCGGGCCAAGCGGGCCGGTGATGACCGCTTCCGACGGGTTCGTCCAACGCTCCTCGAGCTTCGGTTTGG
Organism: uncultured Acidobacteriia bacterium; assembly: GCA_903882645.1. Classification (GTDB taxonomy): domain Bacteria; phylum Acidobacteriota; class Terriglobia; order Bryobacterales; family Bryobacteraceae; genus BOG-224. The sequence goes on from CAIRXZ010000148.1 coordinate 41,161, forward strand.
CGGGGTCTTCAATCGCGGCGACGTACGGCGCCAGCGCGGCGATATCCAGGCCGTTCTCCGGAAACCGGGTGATCAGGTCCTTGACTTCCACCGCGTGCGCGAGCGCGGGAGAGCGCTGCGGAACCTCGTAGATCACATCGTCGCCATCGCGCCACAGCTCGCGCAGGCGCCCCTCGAATTTTGCGGGGTGATGATAGTCGTGGTATTCGTCGGTGCTGCGCGGGCCGTTGACGGCGACGGTGGTGGCGCCCAGGGCCTGCATCCACGCCAGCGAGATCTCGAACTCGCGGCCGGCGGCGTTATCGTCGCTGCCCACCTGGTAGTGTGCGAGCACGCCTCCGTTCTTGAGAATCCCCTGCAAGCAGCAGCCGGCCACTTGGGGCGTATCGGTGAAGGCGTTGAGCCACCAGGCGGTGGATCCCAGGAGAAACGTCCGTCCGCCGGGGCTGTGGGCGTCGATCCAGCGGGCGATCTTGTACTGGCTCGTCTTGGCGACGTCGATGCGCTGGATCAGGTCGTGCGCGTAGGCGCGATAGGCGGGGACCTGAAATGCGCAGAACGCTACGAAAACCCCGAAGGCCGCGTTCCGCGCGTACGTCCGTCCCCCGATAAGCCACTCGGCGCCGAGGACAAGCGTTCCGGCCATCCCCATCTCCATGGCGACCTGAAAGCGGGTTGGCTGCGCGAGCAGGGTAAGACCGAACCAGAAACTGCCGAGCGCGATGCAGCCCGTGAAGAAGAACAGCAGGAGAAAGAACCGGACAGCGCGGGGAATCGCGAATCGTTCGCACATCCGGGACAACGCCACGGTCAGCCCGGCGACGATCGCGAGAGCGACCAGGTGGCGCAGACCGAACGCGTTCTGCGGCTGCATCCGCTGAGTGTTGTCAAGCAGCGTGAACACGGTGGATGGCGGCATCGCCGGGCCGATGAGAAGGTACCCGCCAACCGCCAGCGCCGCCGCCGCGATGCAGCGCCGGCGCGCGTCCACGGCCCCGCATGCCACCACATAAGCGACCACGGCGAAAGCGAGGACGATGGCGGCGGGAATGTTGGTCAGCGGCACGGCGGCCATCGCGCAGGCAGCCAAAGCGTAGGCCGGCAGAGTGCGCCGTTCGAGCGCGAAATCGAGAGCCAGAATCGCCAGCGGCACAAGCGTCAATCCGGCCATGTGAGGCGAATCGGCGTAATGCACAGCAGCGTGCAGACGGCTGGCGTGAAACGGCCCGCCTATGTCGGCTCGGATCGCGCCAGCAAGCCAGGCGGAGGGCGATGCCAGCGAGTACAGCAGCCCCGTGGCAAGACTCGCCCATAGGTTCCGGCTCAAACGCAGGGCCAGCCAGAAGAGCGTAACCGGTCCAAGGCAATAGGCGCAGCCGGTTGCCATGTGGTAGGCCCGCGCCGCATTCATTCCGCCCAATCCGGTGAGCGCCGCCGTGACGAGATGCAGCGCAGGCTCGTACACATTGCCGATGGGCATTCCGCCGAACCACAGCGGCCACCACGCGATATGCGGCCAGTGCGCGGCGGCATAACGGCCCATGGCGATGTAGATGCCCGCTATCGAGCTCATCTCGTCCAGGTATTGGGAGTTGAACAGGCGCCACGCGATCCAGACGTTGAGAGCCAGCAAACCCGCGCTCAGAACGGCGACGCGCTTCGGGGAGAGCATCACCGTCGATTATAACCGCGAGGTCGTTGTGGGGGCAGACCATCGTTCTGGATGGTCTGCCGCCGGCGCGTCACAACAGCCGGCAGACGACAAAAAACGATCGTCTGCCCCACTGCTCGCTCAGACGCGGATATCAGAGGATCGAGCATCGAAACGACCCGGTAAGACTGCCAGCCAGCGGCCCAATATCGACGTAGATGCGGTCCAAACCATTGGCGGCCGGTGACGCACGGCGAAAAGTCCGAGAGCCCCGACCGCCGCAACGAAGTTCTCAGCTCGCCCATCCCCGTAGGGGTCGGGCCTGCCCGACCCTGGGCGCCAACCTCAACTCGACCATACCCTCAAGCCCGTAGCGTCTCCATCCTTCGCCTCTTGACATGCTAAAGAATCAGCACTATAAGTCGGGTATGCAAGCTCTTGCCCGAGCCTCCGCCGCCACCCTGATCGTGTGTGCCTGCCTTGGGCCTCTGCCCGCCCAGGAACCGGCCGCGCCAGACCCAACGGCGCTGGTCCGCACGGCCGATGCCAGCTATTTGCGTGGCGATTACGAAGCGGCCCGGCAGTCGCTTGCGGCGGCCTGGGATCTTCTGCAACAGACGCCGCCCGAAAACCCCGCGCGCTACGACGTCCTGAAGCGCCTCGCGTCGGTGCGCGCCGCGGCCGGAGACCTCACCGACGCCGGCAAGTATCTCCAACTGGCCATCGACTGGCGCAAGAGCGCGCTCGGTCCGGACGATCCTAAGATCGCCGACGATCTGCTCGTTTCCGTGGCGCTCCTCCGGGGCGCAAAGCAGTTCGACCGGGCGTTTGCGCTCTTCCCGAACATCATCGCCACCCACGCCCGCGCCTACGGGTTCGACAGCCCGCCGGTGGCCGACGACTACTCCCGCATGGCGCAGATTCTCATAGACCAGAAGCAGCCCGGCGACGCCGCCGCCGCACTCGATGTGGCCCTCGGAGTCCGCACCCGGCTGGCCGGCCCGCTTGACGTTTCTTTGATTCCGATTCTCGACCGGCAGGGCGAGATTCAGATCGCGCTGCGAGATTATGAGAAAGCCGAGGCGACCTACCGGCATGCGCTGGCCATTCGGGAGACGCTGTATGGAAAGGACGATGCCGATCTCATCGCCACGCTCGATGGTCTCGCCTTCTCCTGCTTCAGCGAGAACAAGTTCGACCTTGCAGAGCCGATCTACAAGAGGCTGCTCGCGCTGTGGATCCAGTCGGCCGGCAACGGCCACCCCATGATCGCCATCACGCTGGACAAGATCTCCGCATTCTACGTAGCGTGGAGGAAATTCGGCCGGGCCAAGGAGTCCGCCGATCGGGCCAACGTGGTTCGCGCCAGCTTCCTGGCCAACGGGCTGGCCGCGGAGGCTTCCGAGCAGGTGGCGGAGGAAAACACCGGCGCCGCCAAGGCCCTCTACCAGCGCGTCATCAAGGTCCTCGACCCGCCCGATCCCATGTACGAAAAACTGCGCGCCGATACCGCGCTCATCCTGCAAAAAATGGACGAGCTGACGCCGCCGCGCCCTCAGCCCAAGAAGCCCTCCGCGGCCGGCAAGAAGCCCGGCGCGGGTTTGTAGACTTAGCGAAAGGGCGGCGGTCCCCTACCGGGAGCGGACCCAAGAAGGCAGACCGGGAGGTCCGCCCCACAGGTTGCTAAGATTGAATGAGGTTCCCTATGGACCGTCCGGCCACCGCCAATCCCGCCACAGCCCGGGAGATCATCCTCGAAATCGTGCGGAATATGCGTGAGGGTCTGGAGCCGCTGCATTACTCGACCCTCGCGCCGGCCATCTACCATGTGTACCTGCATCCCGGAGACATGGAGCGTCTTCGCGGCATCTTTCCCCGCATCGCCGATGAGGCGCGCCGGGCCCTCGACGCGGAGCTGGACTCGCTCAACCGCGCCTCGTTCGCGGAGCGCTTGAAGCTCGCCCGCCGCTCCGAGCCTCGTATCGCGCCGCCGGAGGGCGGCTGGCAGGTCCAAATTCTGGAAAACACCGACGACGACGCCGAGCCCGGCGACATCGTGATCTATTCGGAGCTGGCCATGCCCGCCAAACCCGAGTTCGGTGGCGGAGCGATGACCAAGCGCATCGCCACGCGCCGTTTGGGCGGCGCGCAAACCGCCGCGCAGCCGGTCTATGAACAGGCCCCCAGCCCCGAGGCCGCGCCGCAAGGCGCCTGCGCCGTGATCGAGTACGAAGACAACGGCGGCAAGAAGACCTACCGCATGACCAAGGACGAAATCGTGGCCGGGCGCGGCGGGCGCGACTATTGGACCGACCTCAAGTTCGACACGCTGCCCGACGTTTCGCGCGAGCATTTCCGGCTGCGGCGCGATCCCGCGAGCGGCAGGTTTTTCCTCAAGGACCTGAGCCGTCTCGGCACTACCGTCAATGGCGAGAAGGCCCCCTCGAGCGTCGAGTTCGTCGAGGGCGAGAAGCGCGACCGCAACCTCGAAGCGCCGGTCCCGGACCGGGCGCGCATCGGCTTGGCGGATGTGCTCTTTCTCGATTTCCGAAGCGCATCGAATGGCTAAGACAAAGGTAAAGTGCGCGGGGGCGAGCGATCTGGGCCTGATGCGCCGGAACAACGAAGACGCGTTTTACATCGACGCCGACCGCGGCATTTTCCTGGTGGTGGACGGCATCGGAGGGCAGGCGGCCGGCGAAAAGGCCGCGGAGATCGCGATCGAGCGCGTGCGCGCGCGCCTGGAGCGGCGAACCGGCGCGGCGGAGCAGCGCGTTCGCGAAGCCATCGCCGTGGCGAACAACGAAATCCTGCGCGTGGCGCGCTCCAACAAGGAGTGGGAAGGCATGGCCTGCGTGCTCACGCTGGCGGTGCTGGAAAATGGCTCGGCCGTGGCGGGGCACGTGGGCGATTCGCGCCTGTACCACGTTCGCGGCGGCCAGATCCGCAAGATCACGCACGACCATTCGCCGGTGGGCGAGCGCGAAGACAGCGGCGAGCTGACCGAAACCGAGGCCATGCGCCACCCCCGCCGCAACGAGGTGTTCCGCGACGTAGGCTCGGAAGAGCACGCCCCCGACGACCCCGACTTCATCGAGATCCAGCGCTTTCCCTTCGAGCCGGACAGCGCACTGGTACTGTGCAGCGACGGACTGAGCGACCAGGTGGCTTCGCAGCGGATTTGCGACGAGGTAATTCGCAACGCCGGATCTCCCGATTCGGCGGCGCGCCAGTTGATCGGACTGGCGAACCGCGCCGGCGGCAAGGATAATGTCACCGTCGTGGTGGTGGAAGGCGAGGAGTTCGCGGATGCGGCGCGTCCCGAGATGGGCGGCCGCGGGGCCTTTCCCCGCTGGGCGCAACTGGCGGCCGGATGCGTCCTCTCGCTGGGTCTGGGATTTCTGGCGGGCCGGATGTCGGCGCCCAAGCCGCCCAAGCCGGCGCCGCCCGCGCGCGTCCTGACGGCCGGCCCCGGCGCGGCGTTCGGGAGCATTTCCGAGGCCCTGGCGCAGGCCCGCCCAGGCGATGCGGTCGAGGTATTGGCCGGGGAGTACGCCGAACAGGTGCGGCTCAAGAGCGGCGTGACCTTGCGCGCCCGCGACGCCATTCTCCGCGCCGCGCCGATGGGCAACGGCCCCGCCGTCATCGCGGAGCGGGTTGCGAACGCCCGCGTCACGGGCTTCCGTATTGAAGCCGGCGACGACGCGCCGCTACCGGTGGGAATCCTCCTGACCGATTCGGACGTGGAGTTGGAGGACATCGAGGTGTCCGGCGCGGGTGTCGGAATCGAGATCCGCGGCGCCGCCAAACCCGTGCTGCGCGCCAACTCGATCCACGATTGCACGGACGTTGGCATCCTGATTTCCGGCCCGTCGGAGCCCTGGATCTCGCACAATACGCTGCGCGGCAACACCATCGGGCTGGCCGCCCGCGACGGCGCGCGGCCCGCCTTGTCCGGGAACGTTTTCGACGGGAACGGCGCGACCCTGCCGCCGGAGATTTCCATGGCCGATGTGCGCGCGCGCAATTTGTTCGTGAACATCAAACCCGCCCGCTCCCGAGGCCGCAAGAAGCCATGATCGCCCCGGCCGGCCGCAGACTCGGCAAGTACGAGATCCGCCGCAAGCTCGGCCGCGGCGGAATGGCCGATGTCTACCTGGCGGAGGACGCGGAAAGCAGAGGCCTGGTCGCGCTGAAGCTCATCGAACACAGCGAGGACGCCGATACGCGCGATTTCATCGACGCCGAGCGCCGCGGCGCGGGATTGCAGGCGCGCCTGGCGGCGGTCGATTCGCGCGTGACCCGCGTCTACGACGTGGGCGACATCGACGGCTTCTTCTTCGTCGCCATGGAATACATCGATGGCCAGGATCTCGCGGACCTGATGCGGCGCGGCCCGCTGGCGGTGGAGTTCGCCGCGGATGTGGCCATCGCGGTGGCCGGAGCGCTGGAGAGCGCACACGGTTTGCACGTGGCCATCGAGGGCAAGGACTTTCAGGGCATCGTGCACGGCGATATCAAGCCGAAGAACATCCGCATCGATTCCCACGGCGAAGTGCGCGTGCTCGATTTCGGTATCGCCAAGGCGCTCTCACTGTCGCGCCGGCTCACGCGCAACGAATTCGGCAGCGTCCCGTACGCTTCGCCGGAGCGCCTGGATTCGGGCCAGGTGGACGCCCAGTGCGATCTTTGGTCGCTGGCCGTGATGTTCTACGAGATGGTCACGGGCCTGCAGCCCTACCAGGCCGCGAACACCGAACACCTGGAGCGCATGATCCGTTCGCGGATTCCGCCGCCTCCCGCCCCCGACCCTTGCCCGGAGCCGCTGCGCCGCATCCTGGCGAAGGCCATGGCGCCGGATCCCGCCCTGCGCTATGCCACCGCGGGCGACCTTGCCGCCGACCTCGGCGCCTTCCGCCGCGGCGAGCCGGTGCGGGCCATGACCGAGGATCTCGAGGCCACCGGCCGCACCCCGGCGATAGGGGACGATGCCACCCGCCGCACCGCGCCACGCCCAGGCGCGCCGGGGGAAGAGACGCGCCAAACCGCGCCGGCGGGGCAGAGCATCGTTTCTCGTGGTCCGCCGCCGCCCGTGGCCCGCGCCGAATGGCCGTACGCCAGCGGCCGCGAGCCGCCCGGCGCTTTGACCGTCATGACCATGCGCGGGGTCGCGGCGTTGGCAGTGGCCGCGGCGATCTTCCTTGCGTGGTCGGCGGTTTCCGCCTATCGGCTGTACGGGCGCGGCCAGGATTTCGAGCGCCAGGTGGAGACCGAACAGCTCACCGACCTGGACCAGATCTGGGGCAGGTGGACGGAACTTTCCAAGGGGCATTCCTCGTCTTGGCTGTTACGGGGACCGGGAGACGCGATGAAGCGGAAATTCGCCGAGGCGGCCGGACGCGTGATTGACTCCTACCGCAACGACGCGCAGCAGTTGTACGAGGCCGATTGGCGCCGCGCCCGCACGTACCTGACCCGCGCCTTGGCGGCCGGACCCGATGGAACCGTCCTCGGAGATCTGCGCCTGTGCGACGGGCACCTCGCGCGCATCAATGGCACGGCCCATCGCAGCCCCGCGGCGTTGAACGAGGCGGTTCAGGACTTCAACGAAGCCCAAAGCCTGATGCCGAACTCGCCCGACCCGGAGCTGGGCTTGGCGCGCGTCTACGTCTACGGCCTCAAGGACATCGACAAAGCCAACGAGGCGCTTCAGCAAGCCGCCAAGCGCGGATACACGCCCGGCAACCGCGACAAGGCGCAGCTTGCGGACGGATATTGCGACCGGGCCGACCGGCTTTGGTGGGACTCCCGCAACGTGCGCGGTTTGCCTCAGGAGAAGGACCGGATCGGGCGCGCGGCCGCGGATTATCGAACCGCCCTCGGACTGTACCAGAGCGTCGCGCCCTATGGAAACGCGAACGCCCGGATCGTGCGCATCCAGAACGACCTCGAGAGCGTGAACACGCGGTTGCAGCAGATCGAGCTGAGCGAGGCCGGAGGGCCGGCGGTGGGATCCGCCATCAACGCCGTCCGCCGCTTGTTGCAGCAGATCGCGCCGAGCAAAGCGGGAGGGCCGGTGCAGCAGTGAAAAGCCGTTGTGGCGCACGCCCGTGGGGCAGGCTTTTCAGCCTGCGGACCCGCTTTCCAGCGGGTCCAGCCGGCCGGAAGGCCGGCTTGCGGGCAAGATTGCCCGCCCCACCCAGGTACCGCCCATGGCTATAACTCGCAGCCGAATCACGGACCGCGCGGAAATCCGGCGTCCGCGGGGAGGCCGCGCGGCCTGGCGGCGCACCGAGTTTGTGTGGATGCTGGCGGCCGGCATCCTGGCGGGAATCGGCCTGTTCCAGGTTTACAGGGCCAAGTCCCAGCCGTTCGAGGAGATCTCGAAGGCTCTGGCGGCGAAGCGCGCGATCGATCTGAACGGTCTTTCCGCGCGCGAGGACTTGCTGCCCGCGCTCGCCATGTTCCCCGACCCTTCGGAGCGCGAATTCGTGGCGCGCAAGATCTACTACCTCTCCGGCGGGCTTGCGAACGTGGGCGCCATCGCGCGCATCCGCGCGACCGCCGATGAAATCGGCCGCGGCCGCGCGTTGCAGGGCCTTCGCGCCCGGCTTGGCGGACGCGATTCGATGCCCCTGCTCAGCCCCGAGCAGCTTCGCGATCTGAAGCCGATGTTCGTGGTGCGCCGGCCGGAACGGTTCCGGCGCGCGTTCCTGCTGTGGACCGGCATCTTCTTCGCGGCGTTCCTGCTGGCGCACGCGTGGTGGAGCATCCGCGGGTTTCGCGGCGACCAGTGGATGCTGCCCGCGCTCCTGCTGCTCACCGGCGCCGGGCTGACTCTCATGACCGGGATGCGCGACCCGCTTCGCGATAACCTCCTGTTCGTGGATTTCGCCCAAGGCGTGGCGGGCGGCGCGGCGTTGTTGGTGGCCGCCAGCGCGCTCGATTTCGAACGCCTGCTCGGGAAATTGAGCTTCGTCCCGCTGCTCGGCAGCCTGGCGCTTTCCGTGCTGCTGATCCTGTTTGGCAATGGCCCGGGATCGAGCGACGCCAAGGTCAACCTCCTGGGCTTTCAGCCGGTGGAGTTGATTCGCATCCTGCTGGTCCTGTTCCTGGCCGGGTATTTCGCGAACCGCTGGGACGTGCTGCGGCACGCGCGCGAGACGCGCGCATCCGTCTCCGCGCTGACCAGGCATCTCGATATCCCGCCGCTCGAGTACACCATTCCGGTGCTGGCCTCGGTCGCGCTGTCGCTGGTCTTCTTCTTCCTGCAAAAGGATATGGGGCCGGCGCTGGTGTTCGGCTGCCTGTTTCTCACGCTCTACGGCATGGCGCGCGGGAGCGCGTTCGTGCCCGCGGCCGGCCTCGCGCTGCTGGCCGCGGGTTTTGTTGCCGGGTATGCGATCGGCGTTCCGCACACGGTGAGCCAGCGCGTCGCCATGTGGCTTTCTCCATGGGACAACCTGGTACACGGGGGCGACCAGTTGGCGCACTCGCTGTGGGCGTTCTCCACCGGCGGCTTGTGGGGCGCCGGAATCGGGCTGGGCAGCCCGCAGCTCGTACCCGCGGCGCACACCGATCTGATCCTCTCCGCGTTGGGCGAGGAACTCGGTTTTTGGGGCGTGGCGGCGGCGTTCGCGCTCTACGCCATGATCGTCTGGCGCGCGTTTCGCATCGCCCTGCGCGCGCGCACAGACTACGAGTTCTTCCTGGCGGCCGGACTGGCGGCGGCCACGGCGTTGCAGTTGCTCGTCATCGCCTGCGGCGCGCTGGGCGTCATGCCGCTCACCGGCGTGGTGACGCCGTTCCTGAGCTACGGGCGCTCGGCCATGCTGGCCAATTTCCTGGTGATTGGAATTCTGCTTTCGATTTCGGACCGGGGCGGGGAAACGGACCGAACCATTCCTTTCCGGCCGGCGGCGATGGTAGCCGGCGCCGTCTTCGCCGCCGTGGGCGCCGCCGCGCTGGCCAAGGCCGGCTACGTGCAAGTGGCGCGCGACGAGGCGGTGATGGCGCAGGGCACGCTGGTGGTGCAGGCCGACGGCGCGAGGCGCTATCAGTACAACCCGCGATTTCAAGAGGTCATGAACGAGATTCCCAAAGGCTCCATTTACGACCGCAACGGCTTGCCACTCGCCAGCAGCGATTGGAGCGAACTCGAGAAGCACCGCGCCGAGTACCGTCAGCTCGGCATCGATATCGACTTGGCCTGCGCGCGCGCGGAGAGCCGCCACTACCCGTTCGGCGGGCTGATGTTCGACCTGCTCGGAGACCTGCGCACGCGCGAGCGATGGGGCGCGGGCAATACGTCGTTCGTGGAGCGCGATTCGGCGCGCAGGCTGCGCGGCTACGACGACCGGCCCACGCTGGTGGAAGTGAGGAATCCCAAGACCAAGGCGATGGAGCGCGTCCTCCGCTACGATTACCGCGAGCTCGTGCCGCTGCTGCGCCATCGCCACGAGCCCGGCAGCCCCGAGGTGCGCCGCGTGCTCGAACGTCCGCGCGACATCCACATGTCGGTGGACGCGCGGCTTCAAGTGCGCGTTGGCGAGATCCTGCGCCGGCAGTTGCAGCAGGCCAAGGTGGACAAGGGCGCGGCAGTCGTGCTGGACCCGGCCACGGGCGACCTGCTCGCCGCGGTGAGCATTCCGCAGCCGGACGAAGCCGCCGCGCAGGGCGCCGGCCAGCGGGCGGACGCCGCCGGCGACGCCGCCAATCCTTATCTCGACCGCGCGCGCTACGGCCTGTACCCGCCCGGTTCCACGTTCAAAGTAGTGACCGCCATGGCCGCGCTGCGCAAAGATCCGGGGTTGACGCGCAAGACCTACGAGTGCATCCGGCTGCCCGGCGGGCGCGTGGGCAACACGATCAAGGGATCGAGGCGGCCGATCCGCGACGACGTGGAGGACAAGAACCCTCACGGAACGGTCGACATGGAGCGGGGCATCGTGGTCTCGTGCAACGCGTACTTCGCCCAACTGGGAACCTACGACGTGGGCGCGGAAGCGCTGCTCGACGCGGCCAACCTGTTGGGCATCGCGGCCGCCTCGCCGGCGACCGCCGAGCAATTGCGCAAGTCGCTGCCGCAGTCTTCCTACGGTCAGGGGCAGGTGGTGGCGACGCCGTTCCAAATGGCGCGGGTGGCGGCCACCGTGGCCAACGGCGGGGCCATGCCGGGGGGCCGCTGGATCACCGATGAAACCAATTCGCGGACCGCCGAGCCGCGCGCCGTGCTGCCGCCCGAAGCCGCGGGAACCCTGGCGCGCTTCATGCGCGAAGTGGTGACCTCCGGGACGGGACGCCGCGCGGCCGGCGCGAGCGTGGCGATAGCCGGCAAGACCGGCACGGCCGAGCTTGCCGATGCGCCGTCGCACGCCTGGTTCATCGGTTACGCTCCGTATGGAGCGGGCGCGCGCAAGATCGCCTTCTCCGTGCTGGTGGAGAATGGAGTATACGGCGGCGCCGCCGCCGCGCCGGCCGGGGCCGCGATCGCCGACGCCGCGGCGAAGTTGGGGCTGATCCAGCCATGAGCATTTTTTCGGAGATCGAGAAAACCATCGAGCGCGGCTTCCGCCACTGGACCGAGCGCGTCTTCGGACCGGCCGATGCGGACCAGTTGACGCTGACGCACCGCGCGATTCTGGCGGAGATCGAAACCAGGATCCAAACCGCGGCGCGCGGCCGGCGCGTGTTCCCGTATCCGCGGATCGCGGTGACGCTGGTCTCGGCGGACGCGGACCGCCGCGCGCTCTACCGGACGGCGTTCGGCGAAGGCGGGCGGCTGGAGAGCGACGTTCGAGAGGTTCTGGAAGGCTCGCGCTGCGAGGTCCCGCGCGGCTTTTCCGTGGAGGTGCGCACGGCGGAGAGCGGGCCGCGGGCGTTCGAGATCGAGTACGGCGCGGAGCTGCGCGCGAGCGAGCCGGCCGCGCCGGCCCGCGTGGTTATCGTTCGCGGCAAGGCGGAGCGCGCCGAGTACGCGCTGGAGAAGCCGCGCACGAACATCGGCCGCACGGCCGAGCTGACCGACGCCGGACAGCGCGTGGCGCGGCGCAACGACATCGTATTCGAGGAGGGCGCCGACGAAGCCAACGCCACCGTCTCCCGCGGCCACGCGCACATCCGCCTGGAGGCCGGCGAATACCGCATCCGCGACGACGGCAGCGAATACGGAACGCGGGTTTTCCGCGCCGGCCGTTCGATCGAGGTCCCCGCCGGGAACCGCCGCGGAGAGAAACTTCGTCCGGACGACGAGATCTACCTGGGCCGCGCCTGCATGCGTTTCGAGCGCGGCTGAACCGGGTCGATTGAATGGCGCGATTTGACACCCGGCATGGCCGTCTGACAGAATTAAAAGCGGCGTTGCTCCTCAGTAGCTCAATGGTAGAGCATTCGGCTGTTAACCGAAGGGTTGTAGGTTCGAGTCCTACCTGAGGAGCCAAGAAACATTTTCTCGAAATCTCGTTAGCCTGACTTTCGCAGTTGACGACAGTTTTCCGCCATTTTGGGGTGGTTTCGTCGCGCAAGTCCTTGCGCGTCAATGACGGCCTCTCGCCACCGCGTGTAGGGCAGACCTACCCTCTTTTCAACGGGCGAAAACTCTGGCATTCTGCCGATAGCGATGCATCTGAAAACGCACCGGCGGAACAAAGACGGCAAGGAGCATCGCTATTTCAGCGTGGTCGAGAACCGGCGCCTGCGCACCGGGAAGATGGCTCAGCGCCGCGTGCTGTACCTGGGCGAGATCAACGACAGCCAGCAAGCCGCGTGGCGCAAGACGCTGGAAGTCTTCGATGAGAGCGAGCAACGGTTCACTGAGCTGAGCCTGTTTCCGGAAGACCGCGACCTTCCGCGCGACGCGGTCAACAGCATTCAGATCAAGCTCGACCAGATGGAGCTGCATCGTCCGCGGGCTTGGGGCAACTGTTGGCTGGGCTGCGAGCTCTGGCGCCAGTTGCGGCTGGACGAGTTTTGGAGTGCGCAGTTGCCATCCCAGCGGGAGGCCGTGCCTTGGGAGAGGGTGTTGCAGTTGCTGGTGGTAAATCGGCTGATCGATCCTGGCAGCGAGTTCCGGCTGCATCGGCAGTGGTTCGACCAGAGCGCGATGGCGGAGTTGTTGGGGGTGGATTTTGCGGTTGCCGAAAAGGACCGGCTGTACCGCTGCCTGGACCGCATTGGCGATCGCAAACAGGAGTTGTTCGTGTATCTGCGGCAGCGCTGGCAGGACCTGTTCGGCGCGCACTTCGACATTCTGCTCTACGATCTGACCAGCACCTATTTTGAGGGCGAGGCGGAGGAGACGCCCAAGGCGAAGCGGGGATATAGCCGGGACCACCGGCCGGATTGCCTGCAGGTGGTGCTGGCGCTGGTGATCACGCCGGAGGGGCTTCCCCTGGCCTACGAGGTAATGGACGGCAACACCTCGGATCGCACGACGCTGCGCGGATTTCTGGAGCAGGTCGAGAAGATCCACGGCAAGGCGCGGCGCGTGTGGCTGATGGATCGCGGCATCCCGACCGAGGAGGTCCTGGGAGAGATGCGCGCCGCCGGCGACGTGTTCTATCTGGTGGGAACGCCGCGGGGCAAGATTCAACGGTACGAGAAGAAGTGGCTGGCCTTGCCCTGGCAGAAGGTGCGCGATTCGGTGGAGGTGAAGTTGTCCGCCGAAGACGGCGAGTTGTACGTGCTGGCCAAGAGCGAGGGGCGGCGCGCCAAGGAGAGGGCGATCCGGAGGCGCAAGCTGGCGCGGCTGTTGTGGAAGCTGCGCGCGATGCGGAGAAGTTGTCCGGCGCGCGACCAGTTGCTGCTGCGCATCGGCGCGGCCAAGAAAGAGGCCGGCCGGGCGTATGGCTTCGTGCGGATTTCGTTGCCCAAGGACGGCGCGGAAGTCACCCGCCGCAGTTTCACTTTCGCCGTGGACCGGGACAAACTTGGGAAGGCAGAACGGCGGGACGGCCATTACCTGCTGCGTTCGAATCTGGCGGGCGAGGATCCGGCCGTGCTGTGGGATCGTTACGTTCAGCTGACGCAGGTGGAGGCCGCGTTCAAAACTATGAAAAGCGAGTTGGGCCTGCGTCCAATCTATCACCAGGTCGCACAGCGCGTGGAGGCGCACATCCTGGTGGCGTTTCTGGCGTACTGTCTGACGGTGACTCTGAGGCAGCGGCTGCAAGCGCTGGCGCCTGGTTTGACGCCGAAGGCGGTGCTGGAAAAGCTGGCCGCGATCCAGATGTTGGATGTGTGCTTCCCGACCACCGACGGGCGGTGGCTGATCATGCCGCGCTATACGCAACCCACGCCGGAACAGCAGGTCCTGTTCCACACGCTCAAGCTCAATCTGCCTTCCCAGCCGCCACCCAAAATCAAGGTCCGCGCCGAGAGCGAGCCTGCCCAAAGGCTCCGTTTGTAGGGCAGACCTTTTCGATGTCTCCGCTGAAAAACAAGGAGTTAAGCTGCCCCCGACCCCCGAACTGCGAAAGATCGGTTAAGAGAATCCTGTAATCCATTGAACCAGTGTGGCTTACCTACATTTTCCATGCGATTTCGCATGCGTCCCGAGGACCGGCGTCACCCACAGATTCTCCAGACGAGGCAAAACTACTGCCAAGCAGAAGAGGGGGCTTCATACAGACTTTGTGGCGATGACCCTTCCGGCTCTTCGGCAGATTACGGACATTGTGGCAACAGCCTTCAAGCAACTATGCTTCATTGAGATCCATTTCGGTGAGCAGTCGGAAGGCGTCAAACCACAAGCGGACCGTAAAGAGCACGATAAGCAAACATGAGAAACGGAATCGAGCCGCTGCCTAACCAGTCTGCTGCAGGCGACGGCCAAAACCGGGCTGCGCCTGAAAGTTCGAGTCGTTAGACTCAACACTGGGGAGACATATGGTCAAGGTGCATGACAGGCTTTACGTCGGCGACGAAGCGACCTGCCGATTCGGGTCCGCTCAACTGGCGGTCGTGCACGCGTGCAAGTCCCCCTGCCATCAGCGTGCCGTTGGGTACAGAGGAAGCCTCTCGCCTCAGCATCCCTACTATCTCGTTCTCCGGCACCCGTACGACCTGTACCTGAACATCATCGATCCACCCGTGCCCCTCTTCAAGATCGAGACGTTCGCACAGTTCCTGCTGTTCGCAAGGGAACACCACGACCGTGGCGGCTCGCTACTGATTCACTGCAACCAGGGCGAGTCCCGGGCGCCAACGCTGGCGCTCCTGTTCCTTGCGAAGCATCTCCGAGCGATTCCCAGTGATTCGCTTTTGGCTGCTCAGGCGGCGTTCGCACCTCTGTACGCTGGATACCGCCCCGGGACGGGCATTCAGCGGTTTCTCGCCACGAACTGGGCTCTGGTCGGCGCAACAAGTGGAGTCTAACAGGCGGTTGCAGCCGACGGGAGCGGGGCGCTGAATCGCCCGCGGCTGAAGCGCTGTCGTTGGACTTCGACATCGGGAAGCGGCCATGTTGGGCATAGCCCTCGCATCTCTATCGCGAAATCCCCATGCCACCAGTGATGGGCCGGCGCTCGCAGTCAACTTGCTGATTCGCTGAGCCTTACGTACCATTTCTCTGGATAGATCCCGGGAAGTCCCGTCACGCCAGGAACGCGCCACTTGGCCGTAGAACGCCCTAGCCATAGAAAGGGACCGCCGGGCTTTCTCGACAACGTCGGCCTGGAACGCAACGTTGGCCGCACCGCCGATGCGATGTGCGACGTCATTACGAGCGTCTATTCTACCCTTGGATCGCGGCGTTGCGGGTTCGGAACCGACTCGGAAACGAAAGGCGGCTCGGGCGGCGCATTCGCGGAGGGGCCGTTCACCACGTCTTTCAGTTCCTTGCTGGGCTTGAAGTAGGGGATCTTCCTGGCGGGCACGTCCACCCGCGCCCCGGTCTTCGGGTTGCGACCGATCCGGGGTTGCCGCTGGCGCGTACGGAAACTTCCGAACCCACGGATCTCGATCTTGTCGCCCGCGCGCAGGGAGCGGACGATGCGGTCGAAGATGGCATCCACGATGACCTCGGAGTCTTTCCTGCTCATCTCCACCACGCGGGAGACTTCTTCAATCAGATCGGCCTTCAGCATCGCGTTCTCCTGAATTTCTAATGTTTTGTGATTTTCCGCGACTGCCCAGAATAGCAATGCTGGGAACCAAAAGCGGCTCTTCCTCATGTTTGCGCGCGGAGAAGGGGCGATTCTGACGATTCGGTCATTCGATCCGGTCCTTTGCTTTCGCCGCAGCCGCCGTCTGCCACTGCATATTCTCCGGCTTGTCGGCACCGCCGCGCTTCAACGGCACGATGTGACCGTGGCAGGCACCGACCGTCTTCCCGGTCGCCGGGCAAGGGTGCTGCCTCTGGAACTCGCGACAGGCGGCCGGGTCGCCTCCATCCAGAACAAGATTTCACTGAAACCCGGTAGCGGGTTGCCGATAGGAACTCACGGCACACATAAAATGCAAACCAACTCTCCTGGTACATCCCAGGCTTTACTGGACGGCGTCGTAGCCGTCATCCGGCAGCAGGTCATCGCAGACATGCAGGCCGACGATGCGAAGAGCAACCCGAAGACGCCGCCGTCCCGCCTGCTAACCGCGGCCCAGGCCGGCGCATACATCGGCCGCACCCCTGGTGCGATCCGGCAGTTGATCCACAAGCGCCAGATCCCGATCGTGCGCTTCGGGCGCAACGTGAGGATCGACGTGCGCGACCTCGACAAAATGATCGCCGACAACAAGGTGTAGGATGAGGCGTATGGCGCGTGGCGGCAGCATTTTCAAGACCGGCAAGATTTGGCACGTGCAGATCTACGTGGACGGTCGACAGATCAAGCGGAGTTCGCGCTCCTCGGATTACCAGGTCGCGGTCAAATTGCGCGACAAACTGCTGGGCCAGCGCGCGCGGGGCGAGCTCGGCGGTAGGAATGCCAAGCTCACGATCAGCGCCGTCCTCGATAACTTCCTGAAGGTGCTTCCGACGCGGGTAGGCGCCGAGACGCTCAAGATCCAGACGCTGGTGATTGAGGCGAACCTGCGCCCGTTCTTCGCAGAGAAGCGTGCGGAGAGGATCACCACCAACGATCTTCTGGCATACCGGGCGCACCGTACCAAACAGAAGACGAAGAAGGGCACCCTCATGACCGCCTCGACCGTCAACAGGGAATTGTCTCTTCTCAGGAACGCGATGCGCACCGCGGCGTTCTCTACCCCGCCCATGATCCCCCTTGCCTGCATTCCGCGGTTCCCCATCACCAACGAAGACGAGTGCGCCCGTCAGGGCTTCATCACGGACGCGGAGTTCGATACTCTGGTGGTCGAGGTCCCCTCGTATCTGATCCCTCTTGCCGTCGTCGGCTACCAGACTGGCATACGCCTTGGCGAGCTGACCCAGATTGAGTGGTCGCAGATTGACTTCGACGCGCGGGTGATTCGCTTGAGGGCCGGCCGCACGAAAGGCGGCAAGCCTCGGACGTGCCCATTTCTCGGGAACATGGAAGAGGTGCTCCTGACAGCCAAACAGGACCGCGACACCCACTGGCCGGACTGCCCGTGGGCCTTCCATCGTTTAGGACAGCCGATTCTGGACTTCCGCGGCGCCTGGTATTCGGCCTGCCAGCGGGCCGGGCTGCCGGATCTGGAGTTCCACGATCTGCGGCGCTCCGGAGTTCGTAACCTGTCGAGAGCTGGGGTACCGGAGTCTGTGATCATGAGAATCACAGGTCACAAGACCCGGGCAATGTTCGACCGCTACAACATTACGAGCGAGGCGGATCTTGCCGACGCGGCGGAGCGTCTTGCGGCCTTTCGTCTGTCGAAGACCTCTACGGCGACCGTCTCAACCACTCCAAAAACCACTCCAGTCTCCGAAAACACCGATGGCTCCGGATCGCTCCAGAGCCATTAAGTGTTTTATTATGATTGGTGCGGAGAGGGGGACTTGAACCCCCACGAGATTGCTCCCGCTAGCACCTCAAGCTAGTGCGTCTGCCAATTCCGCCACCTCCGCGCGGCGAACTTACTTCCGGGGCGCCGGCTGAGGTTGCGCCGGAGCCGGGCTGGGCTGCGTTGGACCGGGCAACGGTATCGGGGTTCCGGCCGGTACGGATGAACCCGGCGCCGGAACCGGCGCGCTCTTCACTGGGGCGCTGACGGGCTTCGTTTCCAACACCGTCGTTCCCAATCCCGCCCTCTTGGTAGCCAGGATGGAAAGCGAAAGCGAAGTGATCATGAAGACCACCGCCGAAATCGTGGTCGCCTTCGAGAGCAGCGTCGCCGAACCGCGCGGGCCAAAAGCCGTTTGCGAACCCATGCCGCCGAAGGCGCCTGCCAGGTCCGCCGCCTTCCCGCTTTGCAGCAACACCACAATGATCAGGAAGACGCAGACCAGTATGTGAACCAACAGAACCGCAATATAGAACATCGTAGTATGTCCAGTGGGAAACTCCAGTATAGGGGAGCGGGCCGGCGCGCGTCAAACCGCCGTTTCGCTGTTTTCCCGCCGCTCCTCGCCGCGCGCGGTTTCGCGCGCGTAGCTCAAGAACAGGTTCATGCCTTCGTAATCGCGCGGTCCTAGTTCGTGCACGATGCG
Organism: uncultured Acidobacteriia bacterium; assembly: GCA_903882645.1. Classification (GTDB taxonomy): domain Bacteria; phylum Acidobacteriota; class Terriglobia; order Bryobacterales; family Bryobacteraceae; genus BOG-224. The sequence goes on from CAIRXZ010000148.1 coordinate 59,397, forward strand.
CTGGGTCAGGTACTCCCGAACCAAGCCGGGCGGTAAATGCCGCGGCGGAGCCTCGCGCTCGGCTATCTCGCCGATTCGCTGACGGCCGTACCGGCAAGACTCGCGAAAAGCCGCCTCCACTTCCGGCGTCACTACCTCTTTGCGCCCCGCCCATACCGCGAACACCATCGGGAGGCCGGTCATCTCCACCCACTCGGCGCCCAGATCGTAGACCCGGCAAGGCTCGTGCTCGACGTCGACGCGCAACGCCGGGTCGCCGATCAGCAGGGCGGCATCCGCGGCATCGAGCATCGGCCGCAGCGCGGGCGGGTGCGGCGCAATCGCCGGTGTCGCCCCGTAGCGCCGCTCCAGGACGATCCTCGCCAGTTGCACCGACGTGCGCGAGCTCGAATCGGCCGCCAGGGTGCGGATTTCAGCCGGGGGCCGCGAGGAGATCAGCAGAATGCTGCGCACCGGTCCATGGCAGGCGATGCCCGCTCCGGGAACCACCACCAGTTCCTGCCGGGTCAGCTCGAAGGACGGCGCCAGCCCCAAGTCCGCGCGGCCCGACGCCAGCCGGTCCGCGCACTCGGCGGGAATCTGGAAATCCAGGTCGAAGAGACCGCGCTGCCGCCCGTGCAGCATGCCCCAAACCAGCGGAAGGGTGTTCAGATAGCTGACCGCGCAGACGCGCAACCGGGGGAGTACACTGTGGCTCAAGGCTCAGTGTAGCAGGCGCGCGCTCTCCAACCCACCCCGGCGTGGGGTGGACCGCGGCCGGTTGCCGCGAGTTTCCGTCCGGCCGGGACTAGTGCGGTAATGGGACTGACGTGACGGCGAAATCCCCCCGCGGGGCGATGATTTTGCTAATATGCTGAAGTAGCGGTATTTCCGCGTTTCTTGCTGCAAACTCGTATGATGCGCCGTCATTTTCCGATTCTCCTTCTGGCCCTTTTCGGGGCCTCGGCGGCTTGGCCGCAGCTTCTTCTCAATCCGGTCCCGTCGCGCACGGTGGGACACCCCAAGACGCCCCTGCTCGAGCAGAACTCGCTCTACTCGGTGAGCCCTAACCTGGTGGAAGGGCGTGAGTTGAGCGCGCCCCAGGGCATCGCGGTCGATACCTCGCTTTCGCCGCCCGCCATATACGTCGCCGATACGGGCAACAATCGGGTGCTCGGCTGGAAGAACGCCGCCAGTTTCACTAACGGCCAGATGGCCGATATCGTTGTCGGCCAGGTCGATTTCTTTACCACCTGGGCGCAGGGCCCCAGCAGTGCGGCCCATGCGCCAGGCCAAGGCAGCCCGTTACAGTCCGGCCTGAACGGCCCGGTCGGCCTGGCGGTCTTTAACGGCGACCTCTACGTGGCCGACGCCGGGAACAACCGCGTGCTGCGGTATCCCCAACCCTTCGTCAACACGAACGAAATACCGAATCTGGTAATCGGCCAGCCGGGCATGAGCACGACCGCGGCCAACTTCGGCGCCAGCGCCACCACCGGCCCGGTCAGCCCCTATGGACTCTCTTTGAGCGGAACCCGGCCCAATATCGCCTTCGATTCGAGCGGCAACCTGTGGATGACGGACCCAGGCAACCGGCGCGTGCTCGAGTTCGCCGCGGCGGACGTGGCCAAGAGCGGCGCCGGCGGGCTGACGGCCATCCTGGAGATCGGGCAAAACGATTTCTTCAGTCTGCGTACCAACCTCAACCCGAACGCCGGCGGAGTTAACTTTACGGCGAACCAGTTCGCCGTGCCCTCGGCCCTGGCCTTCGATGCGGCAGGCCGCCTTTATGTCGCCGACGCGGATGCCAGTTATCCCAGAAACCTGAGCCGCGTGCTGGTTTTCGCGCCGCCCTTCAGCAGCGGCATGTCGGCGGCGCGCATCATGGGCGTGGCTCAGTCCGGACTCTCCGTCACGGCGATCGACGCCACGATTCTGGCCGATCCCGAAGCAGTCTTTTTCGCCGGCGGCCAGGTTGGCGTGGTGGATTCACTGGACCACCGGGTTCTGCTCTTTCCGGCCTTCGAGCAGTGGCCGGCCGCGTCGTCGCAAGTCTCGCCGCAGGCGACTTGGGTTGTGGGCCACAACGGGGATTTCACGAACTTCTACCCGAACAACGCGGCTTTGAACGCCACGTTCGTCCCCGCTCCTTCGGCAAGCGTTTTCTACAGACCGGTTGGCGCGGCCTTCGCCAACAATCAGGTGTATTTGACCGATGCCAGCAACAACCGCGTCCTGGCGCTTCCGCTTCAAGCGGGGACGTTCGGCCCGGCGACCGGCGTGCTTGGCCAGTACCAGTTCGACACGAATTCCGTCAACCTGATCGAAGGCAAGGAGCTCCAATTATACTGGGCGGATAGCTCCGGGAACCTCCACGTGGACGGCGGGCTGGCGATCGATAGCACAGGCTCGCCGCCGCATCTCTACGTCGCCGATACGTACAACAACCGTGTGCTCGGCTTCAAGGACCTGCGCAACCTCTCCGCCGGCGCCTCCGCCGATATCGTGATCGGCCAGTCAAGCGGGCTATACGGGGTGTGTAACTCCCCCACCGGCGACGCAAACCAGCCGACCAACGCGAGCCTCTGCGGCCCGGTGGGCCTGATGGTCGATTCCAACGGCAACCTATGGGTAGCCGACCGGGGCAACGGACGCGTATTGCGATTCCCCGCTCCGTTCGCGCAAACCGGCCAGCCGCAGGCCGATCTGGTCTTGGGCCAGCAATCGTTCACCGGGCCCAAGGTTTCCGACGCCACCCAGAACACCCTCTCCGCTCCCAATAGCGTGGCCATGACCCCGAAGGGCTTGCTGCTCGTGTCCGACCAGAACCAGAACCGCGTGTTGGTATTCCAGCCCGTGAACGGAGTTTTCTCAAGCGGCCAGGCGGCGGGCCTGGTTCTCGGACAGACCGATTTCCGCTCCACCGTCGCCGGCTCCAGCCTGTCTTCTCTGAGCGCCCCGCACGGCATCGCCGTCGATAGCAGCGGACGCCCGTACGTGGTGGATACCGGCAACAACCGCGTGTTGGTCTACGACGTCCTCGACAACAATCTGTATTTCCCGACATCCGCCGCTTTGGCGACCTTCTCGCTCACCGGCTTTAGCACGCCCGAGAGCGTCTACGTAAACCCAACCACAGGCGAAATATGGGTTGCCGACACCAGTAACGGTTATTACAAGCGTTTCCCCACGTATGTCACCCTGGTGACCAATCAGGCAACAACCGCCCAGATCGCGGCTCCCAGCTATACCCTGGCGGTGGCGCAAGACCAGTGGGGCAATCTCGTGACGGCCGACGCGACCAACCGGGTGGCTTTCTTTTACCCCGGCCTGACTGCCCAGAACGCGGCCAACAACCTGAGTGCCCTGAGTGCCAGGGCGTTGGCGCCGGGCGCCATCGCCTCGACGTTTCCTTCCAACGCCGCCGTCGCGTTCGGCGCCACCACCGCCGATTGCGGCGGGCAGATTCCCCTGCCGGTGACTATAGCTAATATCCAGGTTCTCCTGGACGGCGTCGCGACGCCCCTGTTCATGGTCTCGCCCACGCAGATCAACTTTGTCGTTCCCATGGGCGCCCGCACCAGCGGCTATTCGAATCTGCAGGTGGTGAATGCCGTCACCGGCCAGGTGTACGGCGCCGGTCTGGTTATGATGGGTCCCGTCTCGCCGGGCCTCTTCGTGAATCCGTCCACCCAAACCGGAACCTACCGGCACGTGGCCGCGATCAACTATAACGACAGCTCGATCAACGGCCCGGGACACCCCGCTATACGAGGGACGTGGGTCGAGCTCTTCGGCACGGGTCAGGGCGTCGTTGCCGGCGCTCCCGCCGACGGCGACGTGCCCACGGGACCGGTCCCGACGTCCTTCCGGCCAACCGTCTACATAAGCGGCGTGTCTGTCGACGATCCCTACTTCAAGGAGTGCTGCAACGCGGATGGGTCGAACATCGATCACATCTACTATTCCGGGCTTGCGCCCGGACTCGCGGGCGTCTGGCAGATCAACGTGAAGATACCCGTGCTCGCCGGAGTCTCTTTTCAAAACTTCCCCGCCGGTCAGGTGCCCTTGTCCGTGATGGTGAACGGCCTGAATTCGTACGACTATAACCAGGGCGGGTACTACACGACAATCTATATTCAGTAACGCTCAAGCGTGCGGCCGCGGCCCGGAAGGGCCGGCCGCGCGTTCACGCTTCCGGACATACATGTTGCGGTCGGCTTCTTCCAGCGCGTCGCGCAACGGGCGTCCGTTCGCTTCGGCCGTCCCCCAACTGAAGGAAATCGGGAGCGCCCCCAAACCGCGCGCCTGGAAATCCTGCAAACGCGCTTCGATATCGGCCATGCGCTTGCTCGCCACCTCCGGGCGCTGGTTATGAAACAGGATCACGAATTCGTCGCCGCCCCAGCGGAAGGCCTCGTCTTCGTCGCGGATGGAAGCGTGCAGGAGGCGCCCGACGTTACGCAGGATTTCGTCTCCCGTCAGGTGCCCGTGGCGGTCGTTGATTTCCTTGAAATTGTCCATGTCGCAGACCGCCGCCACGCCTTCGAACGCCGCGGGTTCTTCGACGCGCCGCGCCAGCGCCGCCTGGTTCGACAAGCCCGTGAGGCGGTCCAGGTTGAGGTTCCGCGCGGCCTCGTGGCGCAGGCGCTCCAACTCGGCCTCAAGCCCGCGCATGCGGCGGGTCCGGCGCCGCCAGAGCAGTAGAAACAGCGTCCCGGCCAGCAGCGTTCCGCACGCCAGCGTGAAAAAGGCGGAGCCGTCGGAGACCGCGCCGGTCGGACCCATCCGCTAGCCTCCGCCGATAGCGTGGCGCCTCACCGCGCGCGCCTTGCCGCTGGTTTCATCCACGTCCACGATCACGGCGTGCAGCTCGGACCCCTGCTTGGAGGCCTCCATGCGCACCGGCAGCGCGGTGAGAAACCGCCGGATGACGATGCCCGGGTCGACGCCGATGACGGAGTGGTACGGCCCCGTCATGCCGCAATCCGTCTGGTACGCCGTGCCGCCGGGAAGAATGCGCGTGTCCGCCGTGGGAACGTGGGTGTGCGTGCCGACCACCGCCGAAACGCGGCCGTCCAGGTACCATCCCATGGCGATCTTCTCGCTCGTGACTTCGGCATGAAAGTCCACGAACCGCACCTTGACGGCCGGGTCCAGCGCCGCCAGGATCTGGTCGGCCTTGCGGAACGGGCAATCCGTATGGGGCATGTAGGTGCGGCCCTGGAGGTTCAGCACGGCGCACTCGACCCCGTTGTGCGCGCGCACCACCGCCACTCCGCCGCCCGGCGCGTCCGGGTAGTTGGCCGGCCGCAGCAGGCGGGGCTGGCGGTCCAGGTAGCCGTAGATCTCGCGCTTGTCCCAGATATGGTTTCCAGTCGTGAGCACGTCCAGCCCGAGCCCGAACAACTCCTCGGCCACCGGGGGCGTGATGCCGAAACCGCCCGCGGCGTTCTCCGCGTTCGCGACGGCCAGCTCGACGCGGTTCGTCTCCACGATATCCCGCAGGTGGTCGGCCACGATCCGCCGCCCGGAGGAGGCGAAAATATCCCCGACAAACAGAATGTTCATGCCAGGATTTCACGTTAGCAGGAATGACGCCACGCCAGTGGCGCGATGCCACATACTTTTCCCGTGAACGAACATCCGCATCGCCGGTGGGGCGGACCCCCGTGGTCCGCGGCCGACGCACCCGCGGGCCTGCATGACCGCTCTCTTTTCGCTCAGCGGAACCCTTCCACCAGCATCAGGTTGGTTTCGCTCTGGTCCACCCGCGGATAGAGGATGTACCTGGCGTCCGGCGAGATGGAGATGCCGGAGAGATTCAGTCCCTGCAACTCGAAGACCTGCGTGCTCTTGCGGGAGGTGAAATCGAAGAAACAGACCGACGGCGAAGCGGACATCAAGGCGCGAATGGCGTTGCGGCCGCCGCCGCCGCGCATGCCCATCCGGCTGCCATCGAATTCGACGTAATAGGCCCCCTTGGCGGTGACCAGGGCGCCGCCCAGGATCGTGCCGCGCTGGGATTGGAAGGCCTCTTCCTCCGCGCCGCCGCCGGCCGGAACGCGCCAGATGGCGCCCCACTTGGCGTAGTACACGTACTTCCCATCGGGCGACTCGTCAGGCAGCGAGGCGTTGCCCTGGGCGGTGAGCGCCTGCCCGTCGCCGCCGCCCGCCGCCGGCGCCTTCCAAATCCCGCCCCGCGACTGGTAGTAAATCGACTTCCCGTCGTGGGACCACGAGGCGCCGCTGCCGTTCAGCAGCACGCGCTTCGGTTCACCGCCGGCGGCCGGCACGGTATCGACTTCCGGCACGTCGGCGGCGCGCAGAGTGAAGAGCAGCGTCTGTCCGTCGGGCGACCAGAGTGGGCGGTTTGGAGCCGCCCTGCCCTTGAAGCGGGTCAACTGCGCGCGATGGCCGCCATCGGCGTCGCTCACCCAGATTTCATCCGCGCCGGTCTGGTCCGAAATGTCTGCGATCTTCCGTCCGTCGGGCGAATAAGCGGGCGCGGCCTCGCGGCCCGGGGAGCGGATCAGCGACTGGCATTTTGAGGCATCGCCGCCCAGTTCCGCCCGCCAGACGGCCGAGACCGACGGGCTGTTGGTGTACGCCAGGCGGCCTCCCGCGGAGGCTGCCGCGGGATACTGCGCATTCTCGCGCGCAAAGCCAAGGTCGCGTGGGCTGCCGCCGGCCGCCGGGAGCCGCCACAAGCGCCATGATCCCATTCGATAACCGGCGTAAACCAGGTGGCTGCCGTCCGGGGTCCAGGCGATCCCGCGGATGCCCCGGCCGTCGAAGGTGAGCCGCTGGAGATTGCCGCCCTGGAGATCGCAAGTGAAGATGTCGGCGTCGGCGGCGTCGTTCGCGATGATGGCGCTGCGCACGAAGGCGACGGTCTTGCCGTCGGGAGAGACAGCCGGCGTCGAATCGCCTTGCGAGCCTTGCGGCGGATTGGTCAGACGCTTTGGAGCGCCGCCTTCGGCCGGGACCAGCGCGATGGCGGCCAACTGGTCTTCGGCCGCCACCACGACCGCCAGAGACTTGCCATCGGGGGTCCAGGCGGCCGCCGGAAACGGCTGATCCATACCCGCGGCCGGGGCGCAATCCGCCACTTTCCGTTCCTCGGCGCCCGCCGAGGCGTTCGCCCGCTTGGCCGCCGGGACCACCATGCACGCGCCGCCTTCTTCCTCCAGGCGCAAGAAGGCGATGCTCGCGCCATCGGGCGACCAGACCGGGCCGATATCGCTGCCGTTCCCAGCGGTCAACTGGCGTTCCTCGCCGGACGGGAGGTCGCGGATGAACACATGGAAGCCTCCATTCCTGGTGGGCCGGGCGCTGTAGGCTAGGCGCTTGCCATCCGGCGAGAACGAAGGGTACGCCTCCGCCCCGCGCGCAGCGGCCAGCGGGACGGGTTTCTTCGCCGAATCCGGGCCGCCCGCGAGTCTGCTGAGAATGCTCACCACCGCGGCGACGGCGCACAAAGCCAGGATGAGCAGGACTGCCGGGCGGCGGAAGAACGAGCGGGAGGACATGGTTCGATTATCGCAAGGGATACGCGCCGGTGGCCGGTAATGTTCCCTGGCATGCATGTCTCCGCCGTGGCGGCCGGGCATGCCCGCCTCCCGCCTGGCGACCGAAACGTCCCGGGAAAGACCCGTGACCGCAAGAGAGCGGCGCTCGCACGCCATGCCGCACTCCCGTTCCGTCCGGGGCCGCCGCGGGCGCCCGGCGGGCGCCTGCTACCATCTAGGCATGGAAGACGACGGACTTTTCTCTCTGGCGGGCCGGACGGCCGTGGTGATCGGAGGAGGCGGCGTGCTGGCCGGCGCAATGGCGGCGGGCCTGGCGAGAGCCGGGGCCGATATCGTCGTCGTGGATGTGAACCTGGAGAACGCCGCGGCCCGCGCCCAATCCATCGCGGCGCTGGGACGCCGGGCTATCGGCGTTCGCTGCGACGCCACCAGCAAGGCGGATCTCGAGAACGCGCTGGCGGCCGCGATGGCGCGCTTCGGGCGCGTGGACATCCTGATCAACGCGGCGGGCGTGAACTCGGGCACGCCCTTCTTCGAGATCGGCGAGGCGGAGTGGCAGCGGATTTTGGATATCGACCTGAAGAGCGTCTTTCTGGCGTGCCAAGTGTTCGGCAAGGCCATGGTGGACGCGGGCCGCGGCGGGTCCATCATCAACATCTCTTCGGCTTCGGCGGGCCCGCCGTTATCCAAGGTTTTCACCTACGGGATTGCGAAGGCGGGAATCAACCAGATCACGCAGTTCCTGGCAAGGGACCTGGCGCCGCACAACGTTCGCGTGAACGCCATCCAACCGGGCTTCTTTCCGGCCGAGCAAAACCGCAAGCTGCTCACCGAGGAACGGGTGGCCAGCATCCTGACGCACACGCCCATGAACCGGTTCGGGGAAAGCGAAGAGTTGGTGGGAGCGGCGGTGTACCTGGCGTCTTCGCGGGCGTCGTCGTTCGTGACCGGGTCGATTCTAAGGGTGGACGGCGGATTCCTGGCCATGACGATTTGAAGCCGGGCGCCGGACCGTCCCACGGGTCTGGTGGCGCGGACGATCGTTTTTCGTCGTCTGCGTCGGCAGGCCACAAGAAACGATGGCCTGCCCCACTGTCTGGCTGTGTCCTGGACGCTACGCCGGCATCGTTCTCATCCGCTCAACGGTCCCTTGAGCGATTCTGGTTTGACACGGCCCGCCGGTGGGGACTACAGTGCCGGTATGTCATCTGTCATCGCGGGCGACAAAACCCGCTCCGCAGTTCCGTTGCCGCCCGGCGAGATGCAGTCCGTTGTGGAGGAAGAACTCTGGGCCGCGGCGTTCATCGACATTCATACCCACCTGTTCATGCCCTCGCTGGGTGAGAACGGACTTTGGGGCATCGACAACCTGATCACCTATCACTACCTGGAAGCCGAACTCTTCCGCTCTTCGCCCATCGCGCCGGGAGAGTACTTCCAGCTTTCCAAGCGCGAGAAGGCCGACACGATCTGGCGCGCGCTGTTCGTGGAGCATGCGCCGGTGTCGGAAGCCACGCGGGGGGTTGTCGCGGTGTTGAATGCGTTCGGACTCTCCGCGGAGAGCCGCGACCTGACCGAGGCGCGCGAGTTCTTCGAGCACCGGACGCTGGACGCGCACATCAGCCGCGTCTTCCAGTTGGCGGGCATTAGCGAGGCGGTGATGACCAACGACCCGCTCGACCCGGACGAGGCCCCCCTGTGGGAGCGCGGAGCGGCCCCCGACTCGCGGTTTTACCCGGTCCTGCGGCTCGACCGCATCCTGGAGAAATGGCCCGAGCACTGGCAGGCGCTCGAAGGCCGGGGTTACCGCGTGGACGCCAACGCCGGCGGCGGATCGGCGGACGAGGTGCGGCGATTCCTCGCGGAATGGGTCGAGCGAATGCGCCCCGTGTACATGGCGGTTTCCCTGACCGACACGTTCCAGTTCCCGGAGGACTCGGTGCGCGCGCGTCTTCTCTCCGGGGCCGTTCTGCCGGCCTGCCGCGAGTTCGGCATCCCGCTTTCGCTGATGATCGGCGTGCGGCGCCTGGTGAACCCGGCCTTGCGCCTGGCGGGCGACGCGGTGGGAAAGGCCGACCTCCGCGCGGTGGAGTACCTGTGCCGCGAATATCCCGGCAACCGCTTCCTGGTAAGCGCGCTCAGCCGCGAGAACCAGCACGAGCTGTGCGTCTACGCTCGCAAATTCGCAAACCTCATGCCGTTCGGGTGCTGGTGGTTCCTCAACAACCCGTCGGTCGTAGAGGAGATGACCAGGGAGCGCCTGGAGATGCTCGGGACCACCTTCATTCCGCAGCATTCCGACGCGCGTATTCTGGAGCAGGTGATCTATAAGTGGAAGAATACGCGGCGAACCATGGCGCCGATTCTTGCTAACTGCTACCGTCTTATGTCCGAGGATGGCCGGCCCGCGACGCGCGAGGACATCCGGAGCGATATCGCCCGGCTGTTCCGCACGAATTTCGAACTCTTCGCCGGGCTTCGGAAATAGAACGCCCGGAGGATATCCATGACAGCTTCCATGGCCGGGGCCGGGGCGCGCATGTCGCGCGTCCGCTGGACCGTCTGCGCGCTGCTGTTCTTCGCCACCACTATTAGCTACCTGGACCGCCAGGTCCTCAGCTTTCTTGCAAAGACGCTCGAGACGAGCCTCGGCTGGAACAGCATTCAGTACGGCTACATCACGGCCGCATTCTCGGCGGCCTACGCCATCGGGCTGCTGATCGCCGGGCGGCTGATGGACAAGCTGGGCACGCGCCGGGGGTTCGCGCTGGCGATGGGGGTATGGAGCCTGGCCGCCGCCGCGCATGCGGCCGCCGCCACGAAGTTGGCCCTGCGGTCGGCCGCCTTTGCCGTGCATCTGTGCGACGCGGCCTACGGCTTTGTTTGGGGCCTGTTCCACGGAGGCGGAGGCGCGGGGCACATCGCGGCGTCCCGCGTCGTGCTGGTCTGCATTACGTTTGGCGCCGCCCGGGTCCTGTTAGGTCTGGGCGAATCGGCCAACTTTCCCGCCTGCATCAAGACCCTGGCCGAGTGGTTTCCCAAGCGCGAACGCGCGCTGGCGGCGGGCGTGTTCAATTCCGGCTCGAACGTCGGCGCCATTGTCGCGCCGCTCGTGGTTCCCTGGCTGGCCGTTTCATTCGGTTGGCAATCGGCCTTCATCGCCTCGGGATCTCTGGGCTTCGTCTGGATCGCGTTCTGGCTTGTCGTATACCGCAAACCGGCGCGGCACAAGAAAGTGTCCGCCGCGGAACTGGCTTACATCGAGAGCGACCCGCCCGACGCGCTGGAATCCGTTCCGTGGCGCAGGCTTTTTCCCAAGAGTGGAACCTGGGCCTACGGGCTGGGCAAATTCCTGACCGACCCGGTCTGGTGGTTCTATCTCTTCTGGCTGCCCAAGTACCTTCAGGAGACTTTCCACTTGTCTCTGACCCAGGTCATTCTGCCCATGATCGTGGTTTACAACATGTCCACCGTGGGCAGCGTCGGAGGCGGATGGCTGTCCTCGGGGCTGATCGAGCGAGGCTGGACGGTGAACTCCGCGCGCAAGACGGCAATGCTGGGTTGCGCGTTGTGCGTCCTGCCCGTTCTGTACGCGCCTTTCTGCAAAAGCCTGTGGGTGATGCTGGCCCTGGTTGGACTCGGCATGGCCGCGCACCAGGGCTGGTCCGCCAATCTCTATACGATCGTCTCGGACATGTTCCCCCGTTCGGCGGTGGGCAGCGTGACCGGCATCGGGGGCACGCTCGGCGCCGTCGGCAGCGTGCTGATGCAAATCGTAACCGGCTACGTCGTGCAGCTCACGCACAGCTACGTGCCGCTATTCCTTTTCTCCGGCGTGGCCTACGTGGCGGCGCTGGGCGTGGTGCAGTTGCTGGCGCCGAAACTGGCGCCGGCGGAATTGGGGTGAGGGACATAGAGCGGAACAGAATAGCCCACGGCGCAAGCCGAGGCCGGGTGGGCGTCAGCCTGCGCCTGCGCCGGACCCTTCCCAGCGCAGCGTGATCCCGGCGCTCGTCGGGGCCGCCGACAATGCGACCGGCGGGAGGCCGGAAAAACGACCGCAGGGGCGTTTGCAATGCCGATCCAGTTGGCCTTCCCACAAAGGGGGCCGCGTTTGCATCCGAGCAGTCTCCGAGTGGCGCGTGATCCAGACAGAATATGCAGCCACAAGCCGACTCGGCGGGCGTGGTCCCACGGAAGGAATCTCAGGACCGGCGTTCAGAACCTCGGATCTGGGCTCTTACCCCAGACGGACTCAGGTCGGAATTGTCCTCGTCACTTGCGGACCAATTCAAAATCGAGTCGTTTCACAACAGGAACCCAACGGGCTGCACTTGAGGGGCATGGCTCGTCCGTAAGCGTTAGACTAACCCATCTGTCCAAGCGCCGCCGTTGGTGATGCAGTGGAGGGATGGACGATCAGGTGCAGGTTGTGGAAGTGCGGTACCGCCGGACTCGGGCGGAGGCCGAGCAGGTGGCGGGC
>CAIRXZ010000149.1 GCA_903882645.1 uncultured Acidobacteriia bacterium
AGGGCCTCAACAACAAAATCCGAGTGGTTACCAGACGATCCTACGGCTTTCGCACCTTCGACGCCATGGAAATTGCCCTGTATCACAACTTGGGACGACTCCCAGAGCCAGAATCGCCCCACAAATTCTGCTGAGGAAGCCTTTGTTTGAAATCGGCAGAATCGCGTGGGCGATTCGCGGCCCCAGGTCGCGCGCCGGGTTGATGGCGTACCCTGTAGTACCGCCCAGACTCAGGCCGATGCCCCAAACCACGCACCCCACCAGGTAAGGTCCCAGCCCCGCCACCGGTCCGGCCGCCGCCACCGCTTTGGAGAAGATCGCGGCGGCCACCAACACCAGAACGAACGTGCCGATGATCTCGCTCAACAGGTTCGCCATCGGATTTCGGATCGCCGGAGCCGTGCAGAAGCAGGCGCGCTTCAAGCCGGCGTCGGGCGTCGCCGGCCAGTGGGGCAGGTAGTTCAGCCACACCAGGCACGCCCCGGCAATCGCTCCCGCCATCTGCGCGGCCGTGTACCAGGCTAACCTGCTGAAATCCCCCGAGACCACCGCGGCCCCGAGGGTCACGGCAGGGTTCAGATGGCCCTCGCTACCGCAGGCGATCGCGGTAAACACGCCGGCCATCACCGCCAGCGCCCACCCTGTGGAAATGGCCATCCACCCGGCGCCTTCGCCTTTGGATTTCTTGAGCAGGACGTTGGCAACCACGCCATTGCCCATGAGGATCAGCACCATGGTCCCCATGAACTCGCCGAATACTCCGTGTGGCATTTACTCCTCCAGCCAGTCGAATGACCGCGTGACTGCCTTCTTCCAGAAACCGTACATCCGTTCCCGCCGCTCCGCTTCCATTTGCGGTTCCCACGTGCGGTCCACCGACCACTGCGCGCGCAAGTCGTCCACGCCCGAATAGAAGCCGGTGGCCAGGCCGGCTGCGTACGCCGCCCCCAAAGCGGTGGTCTCCTTCACCGCCGGACGCACCACCGCGCGGTTCAGAATATCCGCCTGGAACTGCATCAGGATCTGGTTTTCCACCATGCCGCCATCGGTCCGCAGCACGCGCACGGGAACGCCCGAATCCCTCTCCATGGCCTCCACCACTTCGCGCGTCTGAAACGCCGTAGCTTCCAGCGCCGCGCGCGCCAGGTGACTCTTGTTGGAATAGCGGGTCAGCCCGGCAATCACGCCGCGGGCGTTGTGCTTCCAGTGCGGCGCGTACAATCCCGAAAAGGCCGGAACGAAATAAACCCCGCCGTTGTCCGGGACCTGCCGGGCGAGTTCCTCAATCTCCGAGCTCTTGGCGATGAGCCCGAAATTGTCCCGGATCCACTGCACCAGCGCGCCGGTGATCGCCACGCTGCCCTCCAGCGCGTAGTGGGCCGGCTGTCCCTCGAGCTGGAATGCCACGGTGGTGAGCAGCCCGTGCCGGGACTGCACGATGTCGCGTCCCGTGTTCATCAGCAGGAAGCAACCCGTGCCGTACGTGTTCTTCGCCTCGCCCGCCTGGAAGCAGGTCTGACCCACCAGGGCCGCCTGCTGGTCCCCCAGGATACCGGCCACCGGAACGCCGCGCACCGCGTCGAGGGTCGCAAGGCCGTAGACTTCGCTGCTGGAGCGGATCCGCGGAAGAATCCGGGGCGGTATCGCGAACGCGCTCAGCAGCTCGGGGTCCCAATCGAGAGTCTTCAGATTCATCAACTGCGTGCGGCTGGCGTTGGTGCAGTCGGTGATGTGCAGGCCCGTCAGGCGCCACAGCAGAAAGGTATCGATGTTGCCGAACAGAACCTCGCCCGCCTCGGCCTGCCGGCGCGCGCCGGGGAGATGGTCCAGCAGCCAGCGAATCTTCAGCCCGCTGAAATACGTGGCCAGCGGCAACCCGGTCTTCGCGCGGAACCGGTCCGGGCCGCCCTCGCGCGAGAATTCGGGAATGTAATCCGCCACCCGCGTATCCTGCCAGACCAGCGCATTGGCCAAGGGCCGGCCGGTGGTGCGATTCCACAGGACCGTGGTTTCGCGCTGGTTGGCGATGCCGAGCGCCGCAAGGTCGCTGGGACGCAGGCCGCGCCGCTCCATCGCCTCGGCGATCACTTCCCGGGTCCGGAGCCAGATCTCCCCGGCATCGTGCTCCACCCATCCGGGCCGCGGGTAGATCTGCTGGTGCTCCTTCTGCGCGCCGGCAACGATTCGCCCGGCCCGGTCGAAAACCAGAAACCGCGTGCTGGTAGTGCCTTGATCGATCGCTCCAATGAAGTCCGCCATGCCTCCCCCGCTTCGAGACCCTCCAGCTTAGCTCCGAAGCTGCCGGGACTGTCCAGTTTCTCGTCTCCTCTGGCGAGCCTGTGCAGGCGGGCGGCGCGGCGCAGCGGCCGCATCAGCGCTGCCATAGGATTCGAGCGGCTTCCAAGGGAACGGAAACGCCGGCATGGGCCGGCATCACGCGCGCCGTATAGTCGGTAGCCGGACGTGTGGCGGGCGCCTGCGCGCGATAAACGTAGCCGCCGGAAGAGCCTGCCAATTGGCGCACTCGCTCCATCTCCCGCCGCACTGAACCGCCGCCGTCGACCCCGTCGGCATAAAGCTCTACTCGCGCCGCGTTCGGGTCGATATCATTCAGATAGACTTGAACCTCAAACTTGTGCCGCGCCCCGTCGGTTTCGACCTTCATTTCACCGAAGCGCAGCGCGGACCACTCCGTTTCCATGGCGTGCCGCCAATCGACCATTTGCCTGCCGACCGCACCCTTATCGGCGGCACGCTCACGGTAGGTCGCGGCGCCCCGGAGGTAGTGTTGCTCCGTGTATTCACGCACGGCGCGGTCCGCCGAAAAGCGCGGCGTCAAACTCGCCATGCTGTTCCGCATCCGCGCCACCCAAGCCGTGGGGATGCCCTCCCCGTCGCGGGCGTAAAACTCGGGAACCACTTCGCGTTCGAGCAAGCCGTAGAGCGCTTCGGCTTCGGCGGCGTCCCAGGCCGGATCGTCGCCGTGCTCCTGGCCATCCCCCAACGCCCACCCGACTTCAGGCCTGTATGCCTCCGCCCACCAGCCGTCCAACTCCGACAGATTGATACCTCCATTTACCAGCTCCTTCATGCCGCTCGTCCCGCTAGCTTCCCAAGGCCGCCGTGGCGTGTTGATCCAGACGTCCACGCCTTGCACCAAGTGCTCGGTCAAGAGCATGTCGTAGTCGCTGAGGAAGATCGCATGGGGACGCGCCTCGGGCCGCCGGATGAAATGCGTCCATTCCCGAATCAGCGCCTGTCCAGCCTGGTCCGCGGGATGGGCCTTGCCGGCGATGATGAGTTGAACCGGGCGCCGCGGATCGGTCAAGAGACGAAGCAGCCGCTGAGGGTCATGCAGCAGCAAGTTCGGTCTCTTGTAGGTCGCAAAGCGGCGTGCAAAGCCCAATGTCAGGGCGTGGGGATCAAAGAGCTGCTTCGCGGCTTCGACCTCCTCGGGCGGCGCGCCTGCCGCTGCCCAGTCCAAGGACAATCGTTCGCGAGCGTACTCTACAAGAGACTTGCTGGCGGCGGTCCGAAATTGCCACAGTCTTGCGTCGGAGACCCGGCGAATGTCCTGTTCCAGGGATTCCGCCGTCCCCAGCCAGCGGTCCTTTCCACAGCTTTCCGTCCAAAGATCGTCGGCAGGAGCCGAATCCCATGTGGGCATGTGGACTCCGTTGGTTACGTGTCCGATTGGGATTTCGTCCTCCGGCCAGCGCGGAAACAGAGGCGCAAAGAGGCGCCGGCTGACCTCCCGGTGCAAGCGGCTCACCCCATTCGCCGCCCCGCTCCCACGGATCGCCAGATATGCCATATTGAAAGGCTCCGACGAATCGGCCGGATTTTGGCGGCCAAGGGCCAGCAAATCGTGAAGCGCAATGCCGAGCTTCTTTTCGGCATACCCCCCAAGGTATTGCTCGATGAGGGTGGGAGCAAAACGGTCGAAACCGGCGGCTACCGCCGTGTGGGTGGTGAAAAGATTGCCCGCTCGCGTTACCGCCAGCGCGACTTCGAAGGGCTGCCCTGTCTCTTCCATGAAGGTGCGGGCACGTTCCAGTACGGCGAACGCCGCGTGCCCTTCATTCAGGTGACAGACCTCGGGTTGGAGCCCGAGCGCGCGGAGCAGCCGCCATCCGCCGATCCCGAGGAGCAGTTCCTGCTTGAGGCGCAACTCCGGCCCGCCGCCATAGAGCTCGCTGGTAATCCCCCGATGAACGGGGAAGTTCGCCGCGTCATTGCTGTCCAGCAGGTAAAGCTTCACCCTGCCGACCTTCGCCTGCCATGCGCGCAGCCAGACCGAGTATCCGGGCAACGCGATCTCCAACCGCAACCACTCCCCGTTTGGTTGGCGCAGCGGCGTGACCGGCAACTGTCCGGGGTCATTATATGGAAAGAGGGCCTCTTGCTCTCCGTTTATGTCGATGACTTGGCGAAAATAGCCCTGCTGGTAGAGCAGTCCAACGCCGACCACCGGCACGCCCAGATCGCTGGCGGCTTTGAGTTGATCGCCGGCCACATTGCCAAGCCCGCCCGAGTAGATGGGCAGAGCCTCACTCAGCATAAATTCCATGCTGAAATACGCGGCGCAGGTCAGTGGAGCCTGCGAATGATTCCGCTGAAACCATGCTGGCGCTTCCGCCGCCCGCCGGCCGGCTTCGACCAAGCCATCTACGCTTTTCCGGAAAACGGGATCGGCCAACACGCGCTCGATCCGGTCGCGGGAGACCGTCTGCAGGACGACCCAGGGGTTATGCGTGATCCCCCACAGTTCGGGATCAAGCTGCCGCCACACTTCGTCGGTGGCGTGATTCCACGACCAGTGCATATCCAAGGCGAGTTCCGCCAAAGAGTCGAACCCCTCGATTTCCGTTGGTAGGAGATGGTATATGGGGTGGCTGACACGGGTGTGTTTGCGCATGAATTTCTCCGGCGTCGGCAGCATACGTGAGCCGGCCGCCGGGCGTGACCCGATGGTGCTCGGCTCTGTCCGATTGTATCCCCGTCTTGCGACGTAAAGCCCCGCTCAACGTTTCAAAGCAGCGCATGCCGGCGATAGAACCAGGTCTTAACGGCCTGCACCAAAACCAGATATGTCACGGCAAGCAGCGAAATGGCGCCCAGCAACGATATCGGTAATGGGGTGAACCCAAGCAATGCGCCGAGGGGCGTGTACGGCAGCACGGCGCCGGCAACGGAGACGGCAACAACCGCTATCAGCAACCGCCCGCTCGGGCGGCTCTTGAAAGGGTTGCCCGCCGTCCGGATCACGAACACCACCAGCGTCTGGGTGGCGAGGGACTCCACGAACCATCCGGTCCGGAACAATGGCGGGTTGGCGGCGGCATGGAACAACCAGAGGAGCACCCCGAAGGTGAGGAAATCGTAGATGGAGCTGATGGGGCCTATGATCATCATGAACTGGCGAATGAACCCGATTTGCCACCGCTTGGGCCTGTGCAACAGGTCCGGATCGACATTATCGCCGGGGACGGCGACCTGCGAAGTGTCATACAGAAAGTTGTTCAGAAGGATTTGGGTTGGCAACATGGGCAGGAATGGCAGAAAAAGCGATGCCGCGGCCATGCTGAACATGTTGCCGAAGTTGGAGCTGGTGCTCATGATGATGTACTTCATGATGTTGGCGTAGCACCGCCGCCCTTCGACAACCCCGTCGTTCAACACCTCCAGGTCCTTCTCCAACAGGATGATCTTCGCGGCGTCTTTCGCCACATCCACGCC
The DNA here is from genome assembly GCA_903882645.1 of uncultured Acidobacteriia bacterium. GTDB lineage: Bacteria > Acidobacteriota > Terriglobia > Bryobacterales > Bryobacteraceae > BOG-224. The sequence continues at coordinate 5,740 of CAIRXZ010000149.1, forward strand.
ATTCATCACGGAAATGCCGACGTCCGCGGTGTGCAGCGACGGAGCGTCGTTGATGCCGTCGCCGATGTACCCGACGACGTGCCCGCGCGCCTTCAGACCGAGGATTATCCGGTTTTTTTGTTCCGGAGACACGCGGGCGAAGATGGCGCCGTGCTCCGCCTGATAAGCCAGGGCGGCATCGTCCATCGTGTCCATCTGGTTGCCGGTGACAATGCGGTCGGTTGGCAGCCCGACGTCGTGGGCTACCTTCTGCGTCACGTACTGATTGTCGCCGGTCATGATGACCACGGAAACGCCGTTCTTCTTCAGCGCGTCGAGCACCGCGACAATCCCCTCCTTGGGCGGGTCGAGGAATGCCGCAAACCCGGCCAGCGTCATGTCCCGCTCGGCCACCACCGCGCAAGCATCCTGCGGCTCGACCTTCCGGAACGCGACCCCAAGCGTGCGGTACCCGTCGGCGCTCAACTTCTTGAAGGTCTCCGCCGCTTCGGCTCGCCGGCCTTCGTCGAACGGCTGGGGAGCCCCGTCGACCATGACGGTCCCGCAGATGGCGAAGACGCTTTCCGCCTCGCCCTTGGTAACGAGGAGGCGCTCGCCGCCGCGGCGCACGACGACGGAAAGGCGCTTGCGGTTGAAGTCGAAAGGGATCTCGTCCACCTTCTCGTATTCCGCAATGGCGGGGTGCTCGTGCTTCAGGATGGCGTCGTCCAGCGGACTCTTGATGCCGGATTGGAAGTGACTATTCAGATACACGAGCCGGAGAACATCTTCGTTGTCCTGCCCGTGAACATCCACGTGCCGGTCAAGCACGATCTCGCCTTCGGTCAGGGTCCCGGTCTTATCGCTGCAGAGAATCTCTATGCTGCCGAAGTCTTCGATCGCCGCAAGTTGTTTGACCAGGACTTTCTTCCTGGCCATCCGGCGCGCGCCCTGCGCCAGCGAGATCGTGATGATCATCGGCATCATCTCCGGCGTCATCCCGACGGCAAGCGCGACGGAGAACAAGAACGACTCCAGCAGCGGACGATGTAAGACGAGGTTCACCAGCAGGACGAAGAGCACCAGCAGCATGATCACGCGCGTGAGCAGCAACCCGAAGTGGCGGATGCCGCGGCCGAATTCGGTTTCCGGCGGCCGCGTCGCCAGCCGTTGGGCAATTTCGCCAAAGGCGGTGTCTTTCCCCGTGCGAACGACGACCGCGGCGCCGATGCCCGTCTGCACGGCGGTCCCCAGGAAAACGCTGTTGCTGGCGTCCGCAATGCCGTGTTGCCCCTCGGGAAGATCGGCCGCCGCCTTGTCGACGGGCAAGGACTCCCCCGTGAGCGCGGACTCGCGCACATGCAGGTCCTTGGCGTCCAACAGACGGGTATCGGCCGGCGCCAGGTCCCCGGCGCTGAGCCGGACGACGTCCCCGGGGACCAACTCCGCGACCGGCAGTTCCATTTCGTGCCCATCGCGCAGAACCGCGGCAGTCGTCGCAACCTGCTTCCGAATACTCTCCACCGCATGCCGAGCCTGAAACTCCGTGTAGAAGTTCACGATCACGCTGAGCAGGACGATGGCGATGATGATCGAGCCGCCGACCTGATCGCCCAGTACGATAGAGATGACGCTGGAAGCCAGGAGAATCAGCACCAGGGGATTGGCGAAAAAGCGCAGAAAACCGATCAGACCGGCGAAGCGGGACTCCCCTACCAGGCTGTTCGGGCCATGGAGACGCAGGCGCCGCTTCGCCTCGGCGGAAGTCAGTCCCGCCGGGGTTGCTTCGAGCAGGCCCAGCAGGCCTTGCAGGGGCATATCCCAAAAGCGGTCCAGCGTCTTGTCGGGTTTCTTCATGCACAGCCTCTTCCTTGGATTTTACACGCTGTTTGGGCTTGACACCCCCGCGCGCGGGCGCGCCGCTTGCGGTTATCGGAAGGGATTGCGGACAGTCACCGGGCCGTATCGCCGGTTGTCGTTGAGATCCTCGCTCTGGAGAATCCGGGATTCCATCTCGATGGCGCTGTTGATGACGAGCGCATCCCGCCAGGCGATTTTGTGGCGCCGTTGCAGCCGGCAGGCGCGCAGCAGGCCGTCATGACCCGGACGGTGGATAGCCCAGGCGCCGAGGTATCCGGCAGGCTCAGCGTAACGTTTCGATTATCTGTGGACCATCACCGCTGCGCTGAAGAAGTAAGGGCGGATTCCAGGCTCCGCCGCAGGAATTCCAGCACCTTGGGGATGGCATCGAGCGAGGACTCCGCATTGCCCGCGCGCGTGCCTCCCGGGTTCATCTCCCGGCCCGATATGGGATGAACGACTCGTCCGAGCCAGGTTGGGGCGATCTCCGGCCGGCCGGCGGTGTGTCCGGCGTTGTTATACTTCAGGCTCTCGACGGGGTAGGCGAAATGGGCCAGCTTGAGACGGCCAACCAAGGCGTCCGCCATCATCGAGGAGAACCAGACGCCATCGTCCTGACCCGAAATCAGCAAGATCGGGCCGCGCGTGTTCTCGACCGCGATGGCGGCGTCCGTGACCGCCATCGGAGCGCGCGAGAAACGCCGGTCCAGATACGGCAGCGCTCTTCCTTCCCACGTCCACGCGTACGGAACGCGGTTATCGCCACAGCAGGCGGGATAGCGCACATTGGCCGGGACGAAGGCCGCCACCGCGCCGATGCGCGGGAACATGGACCCCAATTGCAGGGCGAGCTCGCCACCGCGCGACGCACCCATGACCGCCAGCCGGCCGCCCAGGATTTCCGGGCGGCTCGCCATCCAGGCGAGCGCGCTTTGGAAGTACTCGAGCGGAATCGCCTCAAGCTTGTCGGGGAGATCCTGATAGTGAAAGTAACCCAGCGCGAGCGCGGCGAAACCCCGCGATGCCAGCCATGCCGCCTGCCGGATAGGCGCGCCGCCTTCCGACCCGCCGAGGACCAGCACGCCCGGATGGCGTCCGCCGCCGGGGAGGAAGATCTCTCCTCGTAAGCTGCCCTCGCGGACGGGGATACGTTGGACATCTTCCCGAATGCTCACCTGTTCGAGCCGGATGGCCGCGAGCTGCGCTCCTCCGCGGACGAGTTTCAAGTCGATGACCTGGACGCCCAGGTCCGCGGGACGCCGATACCTTGCGACGTTCTTGGAGAGAGGCGCCATGGACCACACCAAGCCCATGGCCGAGACTCCCTTGTAGGTTCCAGTGACGGGGGCCTGCTTCGACGCGTCCACCGCCCCCCGCGCGTCCGCAAGGAACTCCGCATATGAGGTCCAATGCTCGCCGGCGCCATCGGACATCTCGGCGCGGAGCGTGACCAGCTCGTTCGGCTGCAAGCCGCTGGCGCGGATCGCGGCGGACTCGTCCGCCAGAATGCGATCGGGGACGGCTTCGATAGACTGGGCGCGCAAGGCGCCCAGCGCGACGCACGCCGCGAGGGCCGCCAGCATTGGCTTCATCGATGCATCGTCTCCTATCGGGGATGGTATCGCGTCCGTGGCCCACGGGGCGCCACACGGTTCGAAGCTCTTCGCTCGGGAGCCGCACGGCCTGGCTCTCACAATAATCGAACGGAACCGGGACGTGGACCGGTTCAATCTCCGGGCTACCAGAAGTGGGTTGCCAAGACGGTGGGTGGTCCCGGATGGTCGTCAATCACCTCGACCGAGAGGACAACTTGCGCGCTCTTGTTTTGCCAGCCTGCCGGAGCTTGGCTGGCGAGCGAGGCAAGAAAGGCGCGGTTGGTAACATACTCGCCGACGATTTCAGTCCCAAATCCATAGATTCCCGCGACCGAAATCACGGGTTTCCCGGTCCTCGTGTTCAGCAGGCGGGAAATCACCGCGTAGTCGCGGCCGATCAGGACGCGTCCGAGCTTATCCTTCTTGCCGAAATCCACGCTCCATAGCCTGGACGAAGGGTTCTTGGAGTCCTGAATCCAGCGTAATGGACCATCTTGCCTGAAGCTGAACTGCAAACCGTCGGTCAAGCGCAGGGTCCAGATATCGTTGAATGCCCCAACCATGATTGCCGGTCCGCGCCGCAGATCCTCCAACGTGGTGCGGTCGTCTCGCCGAAGTTGATAGGGCTGCCCGTTGGCTTCGAGCAATCCCGCGAGCCTTGCGGCGGCTGTAACATCCGCCCAGGCTATGACCGGGGCACGCCGACTGCCCGCGGAATCCTCCTGGATACCGTCGATGTTTGTCATAATTGGCCGGGCCACGCAGAGAGACACGCTCGATCCCGTCCGGAGCACGGGTTGCCAGAATTGCTGGAGCGCCGCCGGTTGAGCCCACGGATGCCACCAGATGGCGGGAATTGCGAGCAGTGCGGCAACCGCGAAAACGCCGAAAAAACGGCTCCGCTTGCGGTAGTCCCCGGTGGCCGCCACAGCCGGCGCGTCCACGACCGCCGCGGTCTCCGGAAAGTGAATTTCCGGTACGTAGGACCCCAGGGGAAGCTCGATCCGGATCTCGTCTTCGCGCCCCGCTTCGTGGTAGTACTGAGCGATTCGCCGGCGGATTTCACCCGCGGAGGTTCGGACTACGGGGTCCGCATTGGTATCATAGCCCGCGGGCCGTCCGAACACTTCGTGGCCGAGCACACGCTCCTTGAGTTCCGCGCCGCGCCCCTCCAAGCTGCGTTCCACGAGATGCCGCAGCAAGGCGGGGTACCGTTTGCTGTTCCGGAATGCATCACTCCCGATGATCCGCTCCAGTTGGGCCCGGGCTGCCGCATGGTCGCAGGTTGAGCCGGGCGCAACTGGAATTGTCGAATCGGACGCGCGGCCCGTAGACGCCATACAGAACTCCTATTGCGGATCTTAACATCTCCCAAGAGCGCGCAATACGTACCGGCTTTCCGCCGGGAGGCCGGATTGCCGAAGCGAAACGCCGAACCCCGCCCATACGGCAGATCCTGTCAGGAACGCGTATCTATCTGATTCTAAATAGTTGGTTTACGTAGCATACCGTAGCATACAATGAGCCGAACCTTGCAGGGTGTCCATGTGGGGCGCACAATCGTACCACTCGCCAATTTCAGGGGTCTGATGAGGCGAAGCGCGGGCTGCCCATGGAATCTCAAGAAAGGCATGTATCACTATGAAGAGGCAGAGAGTTTACTGGATCGGAGGGATCGCCGTAGCGATCCTGTCCGCATCCGCGACATTCGCTCAACCAGCGCCGCCGCCAGTGCAGGCGCAACAGGGTCAGGCCGCTCCCGGCCGTGGGGCGCAGGGCCCTCGCGTGGTTTCGCCGGAGATTCATCCGGACAAGACGGTCACGTTCCGGCTTTCCGCTCCCAAAGCCCAAGAGGTGACGTTGAACGGAAGCTGGGACGGCGCGACCAATATCAAGATGACCAAGGACGACGCGGGGGTCTGGTCGGTGACCGTCGGACCGCTCGGCGACCAACTGTGGGGCTACTGGTTCGTGGTTGACGGGGTCAAGGCCCTCGACCCAGGCAACGGCGAAACCCAGCGGGACGGCGCCCGATATGACAACCTGCTGATGATCGCCGGTCCGGCGGACGACCTGTGGGATTTCAAGGACGTGCCTCATGGGACCGTGCACCAAGTGTGGTACCCCTCGCCCACGCTGAAACAGGCTCGCCGCCGCATGTATGTCTACACCCCGCCCGACTACGAAACCAGCACGGTCAAGTATCCCGTGTTGTACCTGTTGCACGGCGGCGGCGGCGATGAAGACGCATGGACCGTGATGGGCCGCGCCCCCATCATCATGGACAACCTCATCGCGCAAGGCAAAGCCAAGCCGATGATCGTGGTCATGCCTAACGGCAACGCCACGCAGACGGTTTCTCAGGGCTTTGGCTTCGGCCCAACGCCCGCTCGGCAGCAGGTGCAGGCGCCCGCGCCCCCCCCGATTCAGGCTGCTCAGGGTGGACTGGGTGCGGGCCGGGGGCAGGCGCCCGCGGCGGGCGCTCCGGGCGGCGCCGCCGGACGTGGCGGAATGATGCAGCAGGCCTATGCGGGTTCCTACCCGGAAAGCCTGGTGAAGGACGTCATTCCCTTCGTCGAAAAGACCTACCGCGTCATCGCCAACAAGGATAACCGGGCCATTGCGGGTCTTTCCATGGGCGCTGGCCACACCGTTACCGCAACCAACAACAATCCGGGCGTTTTCAACTACATCGGCGTATTCAGCGGCGGCGGACGGGCTGGAGACGAGACGTTCGAGAACCAGCTTGAGGCAGTCAAGCAAGGCGGAGTCAAGTTTTACTGGCTTGGCGCGGGAACCACCGATATGGCCCGCGCGGGCACGGTGGCTCTTTCCGAATCGGTGAAGAAGCACGGCTTCAACACGTCCTATAAGGAAATCCCGGGCGCGCACTATTGGTTCCTCTGGCGCGATTTCCTCGGCGACTACGCTACTATCCTGTTTAAGTAAACCGTTTCCGGCCGCGGCGGGGCGTCTCCACGCCTCGTCCTCCGCGGGAAATGGGCGGGCTTAACGGAACCGTTAGCGGCCATGCTGAGAGGCCGCGTCGCCGGCGGCTTTGATCCGCGCGTATCCGGAAGCGGCGGGCACGCAACCCGTGGGCGCCGTACGGCGGGCAAGTGGGCCGAGTCATCTCGGACGAATTCGCCCCATTACTAATATTGAGATTAAGGGAGAGGTAGTTATCGTGATGAAGAAGCCGATGGTTCTCGCGTTTTCCGCCGCGCTTCTCTGCGCGGCTGCTCTCGCGCAGGAGGCCGGCCGCGGCGCCGCAGCCCCCGCCGCTGCGGGACGTGGAGGCGGCGGCCGCGGCCCTGCGGTTGTTTCGCCCGAGGTCCGCCCGGACCGAACCGTTACCCTTCGCATCCTCGCGCCCAAGGCTACCGCTGTGACCGTTAGCGGCGAGATCATGGGCACGAACCTGCCAGCCGCCTTGACCAAGGACGACAACGGCGTCTGGAGCGTCACGCTTGGACCACTGGAGCCGGAGATCTACTCCTACGGCTTCACCGTCGATGGCATGACCGTAAACGACCAGCGCACCTCCTACGTCAAGCCCAGCTCCAGCTACACCAGCCAAGTCGTGGTACCCGGCGACGGCCCGCAATTCTACGACGCCCGCCCGGCGCCCCACGGCGACGTCCGCATCGTCACATACGAAGCCAAGACTCTCGGCGGCATGACCCGGCGCATGCGCGTCTATACCCCGCCCGACTACGATTCCGGCAACAAGAAATACCCTGTGTTGTACCTGTTCCACGGCGCCGGGGATTGGGACGTGGCCTGGACCGATGTTGGCCGCGCCAATTTCATCCTCGATAACCTGATCGCGGACGGGAAGGCTAAGCCGATGATTGTGGTGATGCCCTCCATCTTCCAGCAGGCGGCTCTCGGAACCGGCGCCATGGCCCCCGCCGCCGGGCGCGGCGCAATTCCGGCAACTCCCGGAGGCGCGGCGCCGGCCGCTGCCGGACGAGGCGCGGCGCCCGCGGCCAGCCAGGACGATGGCTTCACCAAGGAACTTCTGGGCGACATCATGCCCCTGATCCAGACGAGGTACCGTGTCCTGACCGGGCCCGACAACACGGCCATCGCCGGCCTGTCGATGGGCGGCGGGCAATCGCTACGCACCGGCCTCGCGCACCTGGAGAAGTTCCACTACGTGGTCGGCCTCAGCTCCGCCGTGGGGATGGGTGGAGGACGCGGCGCCCCTCCCGCCGCCGGCGCGGCGCCGGCCGCACCGCCGGACCCGACTGCGGCGTATCCCGCCCTGATGGCCGATGTGCAGGGCGCCAACAGGAAGCTCAAGCTGTTCGCCATGTACTGCGGCAAGCAGGATCCGCTCGTCTACGCCGGCAACAAGGCGCTCTCCAGCGCATTCTTGGCGAAAGGCGTGAACCTGAAATACACGGAGACGGACGGCGCCCACTGGTTCATCGTCTGGCGCCGCAACCTCCGCGACTTCGCGCCGCTGCTGTTCCGTTGACGCAACCGGGCTGGCGGAATGCCACGGCCCGCCGCCGCGGCGATGATGGCATTCCGCGCCGGATATCCGGGGAACCGCAACCTTCGGCCGGGTGCGCGCTTCGACCGGCCGGCCGGACAACAGCGCCCGTCCCACCTGCTCTTTCCCGAATGCCGCTGCGGCCGGCGGAGGCGCTCGCCGGTCCAGCGCTCGATATCACATATCTTGTGATAAAATCGGATTAAAGGACGGCCATGTTCTCTCAAGCGCTCGTGCGGGGACGCAACGCGCGCGGTTATTCCCAGGTGAAGGCCGCGAAGGCGCTGGGAGTCTCGCAATCGTACCTGTCGATGCTCGAAACCGGAGACCGGGAGGCTACCGTCGCGCTTGCCCGTAAAGCGTTCAGGGTCTATCGCTTGTCCCCAGCCCTCCTGCCGCTTCCGGCGGAACTGCGCGCGAAAGCCGGACCTGTCGATCTGGTTGCTGAACTTGCCGCGCTCGGATTCGCCGGGTTCGCCCGCGGGAAGAAGCGGCCGGCGCGGAATCCCGCGCAGGTCCTGCTGGCTGCCCTCGCGCGGAAAGACCTGGACGCGCGGTTGACCGAAGCTCTCCCCTGGCTCCTGCTGAAACACCCTGGCCTTGACTGGCAGTGGATGGTAAGGCAAGCTAAGCTCAACGATCTTCAGAACCGGCTGGGATACGTCGCGAGTCTGGCGCGGCGGTACGCCGAGGCGCACGCGGAGCACGCGGCAAAGGCGGCCACGCTGGTCCGGCTCGAAGCTGCGCTCGAACCTTCGCGCCTCCAAAGGGAGGACACCCTGTGCCGCGAGTCGATGACCGAACCTGAGCGCCAGTGGCTGCGGCAGGCGCGTCCGCCGGAAGCCGCCCACTGGAACCTGCTCACCGGCCTCACCCCCGGACAGCTCAGATATGAGGAGTGAGGAGCCGCCAGAGCCGTGGAAGTCCCTGCTGCAGGAGGTCGATCGCGCCTCCGCCGGGAGGATCGAGTTGCACTGCATCGGCGGCTTCGCGCTTGAAATCGGCTATGGTCTGAGCCGGACGACGCTGGACCTCGATTTCCTCGCGGTTAAGCCGTTCGCACAAGCCCGGTTCATCGACCAAATCGCGGGACGGGGCAGCGAGCTTGCGAAGAAGTACGGGGTCTACCCCTACGCGACAAGCGACTCCGGCCGACCGCTCGGCCGGCTGCCCTTCACCTGGTAGCGGCATCCCCGGTGGTCGAAGTCACTGCCCCGCGTGACGGCGGTTCGGCTGGAGCAGCCCGAGCAGTACTCGTCTTCGGTCATCCCGACCAGCAGAGCGTCGATCTCAGACAGAGCACTGGTGACAGCCAGCGCGACGCCGAAGCGCTCCTGCCAGCGGGGGGCGACCTCGACGAGGCGGGACCGGATCTCGGTCGCCGATTCGCGTTCGTTCATGATGCTCCCAGCGTCCCGCGCGGGGCTGGGTCCAAGGCTGGGTCCCACGAGGGACTGGCGGTCCACTTATTGGGACCGATTGACTGCAAAGGCATATAATGGCTGGAAAGCGGACGGACGCCCCCGAGTCCGATCCATTGAAATCCATGGTGAAGAAAAGGCGAAAAACGGACGATAATGAAGTTGTGCATGCGAACAACGAGTACACTCTCATTTCGCTGTTCTCTGGAGCTCATGGCTTGGATCTAGGCCTCGAACAGGCAGGACTCACGCCGCGATGCTGTGTCGAGATCGACGAGGACTGCTGCAACACGCTTCGGCTCAATCGTCCCGAGATGCCCGTCATCCAACGGGATATACGAGCCGTGACCACTCAGGAGATCCTTGAGGCGGCCGGCCTGTGGGAAGGGCACGCATTCTGCGTCGCGGGCGGGCCCCCGTGCCAGTCGTTCAGCTCCGGGGGCAAGCGGACCTCTATTCTCGATCCGCGAGGCAGCTTGTTCTTAGAGTTCGTCCGAGTCATCCGCGAATCAAAGCCGCTGTACTTCATCTTCGAAAATGTTGCGCAGATTGTGACCGCGGCCATTAGACACCGGCCGATTGCCGAGCGCCCGGGCAAGAACTGGAATCTCAGTGCCTATTCTCGCCCAGGTGCGTTCCGAACAACGGATGACGAAGCGCCCGCGCTGGAAGCAGACGAGCTGTCAGGCTCGGCGATTGCGGCGATCATACAGGAGTTCGAGAAGCTCGGGTATCATCTCACTTACGGAGTTCTGAACTCGGCCGATTTCGGAGCCCCGCAGCGGCGCCTCCGCTTCATCGTCCTCGGGAGCCGCACTCGCGCGCAGACCTGCCTGCCGTCGCCAACACACCGAGAGATTGAGAAGGATGGTCTGCCGCGGTGGAACACTCTCCGTACGGCTCTGGCGGACCTCAAGGACGAGGTGCCTCTGCACTCCAACTACACAGAGGGGTTTCAGCGGTTCTTCGAGCTCATCCCGCCTGGAGGCAACTGGAGAAACCTCTCGCCGGAGCTTCAGCGGTCCGCACTCGGAAACGGCTACGCCGCTGGAGGCGGCAAGACTGGTTTCTTCAGACGTCTCGCCTGGGACGAGCCAGCTCCGACGATCGTGACGAAGCCGAACAGAAAGTCCTGCGCGATCTGCCACCCCGACGAGATCAGGCCGCTCACTGTGAAGGAATGCGCACGTGTTCAGGGGTTCCCGGACTCGTGGAGATTCACCGGGAGTATGCACGCTCAGTACATGCAGGTGGGCAACGCCGTTCCGGTTGCCCTGGGGCGCGCTATCGGAGCTGCGATCATAGAGGCCCACGGAGTCATGGATGCTGGCGGCGCAAGCGCGGGCACTCGGGTGGAGAGGCCGGAGATTCGCCGCGAAATCATGCTCGAACACGCCAAGAAGGTACTTCGCCACTCAGCACGAAATCGCATTGCGAAGGCGGCCCCCGCCCAACTCACGCTCTACTGACGTGAGTCCTTCGTGCTCTTTCTCGCGACGCCTCGCCGCCTGCCGTAGGACCCGGATTGCTGCTCGTCCGGATTCGCGGGCGTAATCATGTCATGAAGCAGCCGATGGGCCGGGTCGTTGGTGCCGTGCTTTTCCCTCCACTCCGTGAGCATCCCCTGGATCACGGCGTCGAAGTCGTAATGAAGATCGGTCTTGACGGCCTCAAACTCCTCCAAGATGAAATCCAGCACTATCGCGGGGGTGTCGCGGTGTCCTCCGAGTTGCTGGAACGCCGCGAGCCCGACCAGGACCTCAGCGCCAGGGTCGGTGCGCAAGAACGCACCCATTGAGCGGTGCCCCGCGAGCGTCTTCCCGATCATGCTCACGTAGAACCGCCTTGATCCTGGGTACTTCTCGGCCAGGAGCTTGAACTGGCGCCCAAGTTTCTCGCCGTCACTGCCCTTGGCAGAGCCGGTCTTGTTCTTGATCTGGTAGAATTCTTCGGTTCCAAGCCGTGCGTCCGCGCCGGGGTAGGGGTTCAACTCAGGGTGCCACTCCTCCTTGTTCCTCCTCCCATCCGCTCCAATCACGCCTTCCGGCTCCGACACTCTCTGCTTCCCGGCAGCACGGCCGAGAACCTCTTCATGCAGGTGGCCGATGAGGTCCTCAAGCTTCATCAAGCACTTGTGCGCAACGAGGTGGCTCAACAGGTCCTCAAGCGAGTCCGCGCAAAGCAGGCGAAGCGCCAGCGCCACGATGAACGGGTCGAGCACGTCACGCCCACCTCCGCTCTCCTCGAGCTGCGAGAGCGTGCTCGGAAAGTCCTTCACAACCTCCCGCAGCTTCTGGCGGATGATCGTGGAAACCGCTCCCAAGTCCTCGAAGACAAGCAGCCGCTTAATGACCGAGGTTAGCTGTCTTGCCAGCAGATCTCTATCGGGGCTCTCAACGCCGCGAATCGAAGCTACGACAGCTTCGTGCAGTGCCCGGTTGTCGGCGTTAAAGAGGACCTCGAAGTCCGGGAACGCAACTGTGACTGAATCTACGTCGAGCGCCTGCTCGGCGCCAAGCCTGCCGGCGGCGGATTCAAACACGCCCGCGGTGGTGGCGTAGAGTCGAACCAAAAAGGCAGGAGGCTTCTGCGCACGGGTGTTGGGGTATGAGTCTCTCAATTCTTTCGGTGAGCCCCCATGGTAGCTCACCGTGGTACATAATGCGAGTGATGGAAAGGGAGCTGAGAGCGCGGCTACCTGGAGGAAAGTTCGTCGGCGTCCCTCTCGCACGCGCACGAAACATGCGGGCCATCAAGGGTCGCGGCAACAGAACGACCGAGTTGCGCCTCCGCTTGGCGCTCGTGCGGGCAGGTGTCAAAGGTTGGACCGTTAGACCGATCGGCATTCCAGGCAGCCCGGATTTTGTGTTTCCCAACCGGAGAGTTGCGGTCTTCGCAGACGGCTGCTTCTGGCATGGTTGCCCAAAATGCGGCCACCATAAGATCAAGTCGAACGGCGGCTACTGGACGGAGAAAGTCGCTCGAAACAGGAAGAGGGACAAGACGACATCGGCTCGGCTGCGGCGAACTGGATGGCGAGTTCTCCGGTTCTGGGAGCACGAACTTCGATGCTCACCCCAGCGCGCCGTGAATCGGATAGTCCGGGCGCTCAGCTTGGGCTGATAAGCGGGGGAACGATGCAGTGGCACGCGTTACTCACCTCTTCTTAAACACCACCACCGCCAGCGGGGGCAGCGTCACGGCCATGCTGTACTGGCGGTTGTGCTTGGGGACGGGGGACGTCGAGACGCAGCCGCCATTGCCTATGTTCGATCCGCCGAACAGCTCCGAATCGGTGTTCAGAACCTCCTCGTAGAAGCCCTCTTCCGGCACGCCGATTTCGTAACCGTAGCGCGGCACGGGAGTGAAGTTGCAACAGAAGATGAGGAAATCCTTGGGGTCCTCGGCGCGGCGGAGAAAGGAGATGATCGAGCTTTCCCAGTCGTGAAAGTCGATCCACTCGAAGCCGGACCAGTGGAAGTCCACCTGGTAAAGCGCCGGGCTGGCGCGATAGAGCCGGTTCAGCTCGCGCGCCAGCGACTGAAGCTTGCGGTGAAGGTCGAACTCGAGCAGGTCCCAGCGGATGCCGGCGTCGTGGTTCCACTCCTCGCGCTGGCCGATCTCCTGCCCCATGAACAGAAGCTTCTTGCCGGGATGCCCCCACATGTAGGCCAGGAAGGCCCGCACGTTGGCGAACTGGCGCCACTCGTCGCCGGGCATGCGGTTGATCAGCGAGCTTTTCCCGTGTACCACCTCGTCGTGCGAAATGGGCAGCACGAAGTTCTCGGTGAAGGCGTAGATCAGGCTGAAGGTGATGTTGTTGTGGTGATACTTGCGATAGACGGGGTCGCACGCAAAGTAATCCAGCATGTCGTGCATCCAACCCATGTTCCACTTCATGGTGAAACCCAGGCCGTTGAGATACACGGGCTTCGAGACGCCGGGGAAGGCGGTGGATTCCTCGGCCACGGTGAAGGCGCCGGGAACCTTGTGCGCCAGCTCGTTGAAGCGCCGCAGGAAATCGATGGCCTCCAGGTTCTCATTGCCCCCGAACTGGTTGGGGACCCATTCGCCCGGCTTGCGCGAGTAATCGAGATACAGCATGGAAGCCACGGCGTCCACGCGCAGCCCGTCGATGTGGTATTCCTTCAGCCAAAACAGCGCGTTCGAAATGAGGAACGCGCGCACTTCGTTGCGGCCGTAGTTGAAGACCAGCGTGCCCCATTCGAGCTGCTCGCCCTTGCGCGGGTCGGCGTGCTCGTAAAGCGCTGTGCCGTCGAAGAACACCAGGCCGTGGGCGTCCTTGGGGAAGTGCCCGGGCACCCAATCGACGATCACGCCGATCCCCGCCCGGTGGCAGCAATCCACGAAGTACTTGAAATCGTCGGGCGTGCCGAAGCGGGACGTGGGCGCGTAATAGCCGATCACCTGGTATCCCCACGAGCCGGAGTAGGGGTGCTCCATGACGGGCAACAGCTCGACGTGGGTGTAGCCCATCAGCTTCACGTATTCCACGAGCTTGACCGCCATCTCGCGATAGGTGAGCGATCCGCCGCGCGGGCCGCGAAGCCAGGATTCCAGGTGAACTTCATAGACCGACACCGGCGACTTCAGCCAGTCGGTCTTGGCGCGAAGGTCCAACCAGGCGGAATCGCCCCACTGATATTTGGCTAAGTCCCAGACCACCGAGGCGGATTTCGGCGGCGTTTCGCAGTAAAACGCGTACGGGTCGGCTTTGAGCTGCCGGTAACCCGCCACGCGCGAACGGATGTGGTATTTGTAGGCCGTTCCCGGTCCGAGCCCGGGGATGAAGATCTCCCAAATGCCGCCGTTACGCCTGCGCATCGGGTGGCGGCGGATATCCCAGTCGTTGAACTCGCCGGTCACGGTGACGCATTCGGCGTTCGGCGCCCACACGGCGAAACGCACGCCGCGCACGCCGTCCACCTCCACGATGTGCGCGCCCAGGGAGCGGTAAGCCTCGTGGAGCGTGCCTTCGGTGTGGAGGTAGAGGTCGGAATCGGAGATCAGCGGGCCGAAGCGGTAAGGGTCTTCCATCTCGATCCGCCGGCCGTCCCACAACAGCGCCCGAATCGAATAAGGTCGCGGCCCGCCGTTCAACACGGCGCAGAAGAAGCCCTGGCCGTTTTGCTTGGACATCGCATAAGCCTGTTCGCCGATCGCGACCTCGGCGGATTCCGCTTGCGGGAGAAACGCCCGCACCTCCCACCGGCTTTGCGACTGCTTCTTTCTAATGCTGTGCGGTCCCAGAACGCGAAACGCGTCGCCGTGGTAGCCGCCGACTATGGCCTCGATATCTTCGCCAGTCATGGTTTGGAGCTGCCGGCCGTCAGCCTTCAGCTTCGAGCTTTCAAGTATCCTGGCTATCAGTATGGCCGATTTCCTGGCGGAAATGCCGAAAGCGGAGCTGCATCTGCACTTTGAGGGCGCGGTGGAGGCCGAGACGTTGTTTGAGTTGGACCCGGCCACGCCCCTGGAGGAACTGCGCGGGTTGTACCGCTATGACGATTTCGACGGCTTTCTGAAGGCGTTCGGAGCCGTGGGAAAGCGGCTGCGAACGCCGGACGACTACGCGCTCGTCACGCGCCGCCTGCTGGAGCGGCTCGAATCGCAAAACGTGCGCTACGCGGAGATTATCCTGGCGGCGGGCGTGGTGTTGTGGAAGGGCCAGGAGTTCGGGCCGATTTTCGAAGCGGTGCGCGAAGCCGCCGCCGGTTCGCGCGTCCGCGTGCGCTGGATTCTCGACGCTGTGCGCCAGTTCGGCGTCGAGCAGGCCATGAAAGTGGCGGAACTCGCGGCGGAACGCGCAGGCAGGGGCGTGGTGGCGTTCGGCATAGGCGGCAGCGAGGAACGCGGGCCGGCGGAGTGGTTCACCGAGGTTTTCGCGTTCGCCAAACGGGCTGGGTTGCGGCTCACCGCTCACGCCGGCGAGAGCATGGGGCCGGAATCGGTTTGGGCCGCGCTACGTTTGGGCGCCAGTCGCATTGGACACGGCATCGCCGCGGCCCAGGACCCGGAGCTGATGCGCCGCCTGCGCGAAGAGGATATCGCTTTGGAGATTTGCATCACCAGTAACCTGGTGACGGGCGTGGTGAAGAGTCTGGAAGACCATCCCATCCGGCGCCTTTACGATGCCGGCGCGCCTATCACGCTGAACACGGACGACCCCGCGATGTTCGGCTGCACGCTCACGGGCGAATACCGCTTGGCCGCTCGCTATTTCGGCTTCAGCGAGGCGGAACTGCGGGGTATCGCGGAAAACGGTTTCCGCTACGCGTTCGGGCCGGCATCCTATTGAGGTTCGCCCGATGCGGCGAGAGCTTCCTCTCTTAGCGCCGGGTTTCGCGGTCACGGAACCAGGCCGGCGCGAGGGGGGGCAGGAGGGCGGCTCCACTCTGCTAAGCTAATCCATTGATGACTGTCGATGAGATCCGCGAGTTGATCAATCTGGCATGCGAGACCGGGATTGCGGAGTTGGAGGTCCAACGGGGCGAGAACCGGGTGCGAATTCGGCGCGCCGGTTTCGCGGCGCAGCAGGAGATCGTGGTTGCGCAGCAATCGTATCCGGCCGCCATGGCGCCTGCCGCGCCCGCGCCGGCGGCCGCCGAGCCGCCGCAGGAGCCAAAATCCGCAGACACGAACCTGGTTCTGGTGAAGTCTCCCATCGTAGGCACGTTCTATGAAGGTCCGTCGCCGGGCGCTCCGCCGTTCGTGCGGGTGGGCGAGCGGGTACAGCCCGGCAAGGTTCTCTGCATCATCGAGTCCATGAAGCTGATGAACGAGATCGAGGCGGAGACGGCGGGCATCGTGGAAAGCAAGTTCGTGATGAACGGACAGCCGGTGGAGTACGGGGAGGCTTTGTTTGGCGTCCGGGCGGTTTAAGAAGATTCTCGTCGCCAACCGGGGCGAGATCGCCGTCCGCGTCATCAGCGCGTGCAAGGAACTGGGGATTCAGACGGTCGCGGTGTATTCGGAAGCCGACCGGTACAGCTCGCACGTGCGCTTCGCCGACCAGGCGATTTGCATCGGGCCCGCCAAGAGCGCGCGCAGTTACCTCGACCAGGCCTCGATCATCAGCGCGGCCGAAATCACCAACGTGGACGCGATCCACCCAGGCTACGGGTTCCTGAGCGAGAACGCGGGTTTCGCCGAGGTGTGCGAAACGTCGGGCATCAAGTTCATCGGGCCGCCGCCGGAGGTGATCCGGCTGATGGGGGTGAAGGAACGGGCGCGGGCGTTCATGCGCGAAATGGGCGTGCCGGTGCTGCCGGGGTCGGCGGGGGTCCTGAGCAGCGCCGGGGAAGCGCTGGAGATGGCCGATTCGATCGGCTACCCGGTGATCCTGAAGGCCTCGGCGGGCGGGGGCGGGCGCGGGATGCGGGTGGTGAGAGCGCCTGGGGAGATTTCCGCGCTGTTCGCGCAGGCGCGGCAGGAAGCCGGGGCGGCCTTCAGCTCGCCCGACCTGTACCTGGAGAAATACGTCGGTGCGCCGAGGCACATCGAGTTTCAGGCGCTGGCGGACGAGCACGGCAACGTGGAGATTCTGGGGGAGCGCGAGTGCAGCATCCAGCGGCGCCACCAGAAACTGCTCGAAGAATCGCCCTCGCCGGCGGTGACCGACGCGCAGCGGAGCGAGATCGGCGCGGCGCTGCGGAGAGCCCTGAGCGCCTCGGGATACGCCAACGCGGGCACGGTGGAGTTCCTCATGGACGAGACGGGGAAGCTCTACTTCATCGAGGTGAACGCGCGCGTGCAGGTGGAGCATCCGGTGACGGAGTTCGTGACGGGCATCGACATCGTGAAGAGCCAAATCCGGATCGCGCAGGGCGAGCCGCTGCGGGAGATCCTGCGCGGGCCGGTGGAAACGCGCGGCCATGCGATCGAGTGCCGGATCAACGCGGAAAACCCCGACACATTCGCGCCCTCGCCGGGGCGGGTCACCGGTTTTCACGTTCCGGGCGGGATCGGCATCAGGGTGGACACCTGGGCCTACGCGGATTGCGTAGTGTCTCCGTATTACGATTCGCTGCTGGCCAAACTGATCGCCTACGGCGGCGACCGGGGAGAGGCGATCCGGCGCATGCAGCGGGCGCTGAGCATGTTCATCGTGGAAGGCATCCACACATCGATTCCGCTGCACCAGCGCATCCTGGCCGATCCCGATTTTCAGGCCGGGCGGTTCGACACGAACTTCATTCTGAGGTTTCAGCAGGCGAAGGCGGAGGCGGCGGGGAAATAAGGAAGCTGTCGGCTTTCAGCCAAAACAACTACAGCGGAATCCTGCGGAGAGGGGCCGGTCCGCCCTTGCTTCCGGCATCCGGCGCGGCGGGGATAATCGCCGGCTGGGGCGCCCTATAGGAGCCGAAGTTCAGCTCGCTTTCACTGAAGGTGAGATTCCGGTCGAGCACCATTTCCACGGTGGCGCCTTTGGCCAGGACGGCGTCCGGGCCGCGGGTAGCGAGGACGCCGATGAGACCGGCCGCCGCGCCCGCCCCGGAACCGATCCCGATGCCCATGGCGGCGCTGCCCGCGGCGTTGCCGGCGATGGCCCCCACCGACGTTCCCACGACCGTGGTCTCGGCGATGTTTCTGGCGTCGCCGCCCTTATTCGTGTCGCTTACCACCCTGCCCTCGGTGCGGTCCAAATGGCCGGCGGCGGCGCCGTCCATGCCGCCAATGCGGGCGCGGAAGTCGCGCGACACGCCGTTGGGCAGGGTGAGGGAGTCGAACCGGATATGCAGTTCCCCGAGTCCCTTCACCCGGCCGGGCTTCTTGACCTGGGTCACGGCGCCGGACACATAGCTGCCGACGGGAATGACGATGCGCCCGTTCACCAGGATGGGGAAGGCCGTCTCGAGGTAGACGCGGTCGCCCGCAAGCGTATGCTTGGTGCTGATGCTGTTGATCAAGTTGAGCAGCACCTTGGAGCCGGCTTCCACGGTGTAGGAGGCGGGTTCGGGCGGCGGCGAAGCCTGCACGGCGCCGTTCGGAGCCGGCGCCTGCGCGGCGAGGATCCCCGCCGACAAAACGAGACTTCCAAGGCCATGACGTAGCGACATCTTAGCGCTCCTGAATCGATTCTAGCGTAATGGGGAGGGGAAGGTCCGGGCTAAAGCGTTCGTTATGAGATAACCATGCCAACCGCTGCCTCACGGTCGCGGCTCTGATCGGGCATCGGAGCGGCGGTCGGGGGGGGGGGCGGTTGCCGGCGATTGAACCGGAGATCCCCGATGAACGGTTATTCCATGGCGAGCTTCAGGTTGGGGACGCTTATCTGGGCGCCGATGGCAACGCGGATTTCGGGGTCCGGGCCGGCATCATCGGGCAGCAGCAGGTCGATCTGATAGAGGCCGGCCCATCCGGGACACAGGCCGGCGTAGAGGACCTGGGAGGGGTCGATCGGCTTCCCATTCAGGTACACGCTGAGGTCCTTGATCCTGTCGATCGTTCCGGGACGGAGCGGGATCTCGTTGGGCAGGGCCGGGTAGGGCTGGGTTGTGCCGAGTCCAGTGGCGTAGAGGATGACGCAGCAGCCGGGGGTGGCGGGCAGCGTGGGCGAGATCACGGAATAGTCCGGCCATTGCTGCGCGATGGCGTATCCGGGGGTGAGCGGGGATGGGAACAGGGCGGGCGCGGCGCCCACAAGCGTAAGCTGGATCTGCGGTCCCGCGACGGATTGGCGCACCACCCAGACCGTCACGATCCCGGCGATCTGGTTGGGGGGCATGAGGAAGTTGACCTGGCTATCGGAAACGTAGAATATGGGCGCGGGCCATCCACTGACGAACACTTGCGTGCCGTTGAGCGTGGTGGGCAGGGTTCCGCCGGCGATGTCGGCGGACGTCAGGGCCTGGGCCGACCACGCCAAGCCCGATCCGAGGACCGTCATCACGGTATTGGGCGCGAACGGGCCCGGAACCAGGGGGCAGGCGTTGGCGGGAGGCGCGATGTCGACCACCCGGCAGATGGAAGCCGCGGAATAGGAAGGTGAAGCCGCCCTAAGGACTCCGCAGGAGAGCAGGGACAAGGCGAGCCACAAGCGGGGATTGCTCATAAGAATGCCTGGACCAATGTAGTGGGCCGAGCGGCGGGGAATTCTCAAGAAAGATTTCCGAAGGGTAGCGGCGGTTGGGTGCACGACAAAAAAGTGGGTAATCAGGCGGCTCGGGAACGGGTTTCCCAGTAGTCTTCGAACCTGTGGCTAAGGCGGCAGCAGCGCAAAGCGATGATGGCATTGGCGCCGGCGACAGTCCAGAACGACCCGGAGCG
>CAIRXZ010000150.1 GCA_903882645.1 uncultured Acidobacteriia bacterium
AGCACGACTCTGCTCAAGTCGGGTTCGAGCGCACGAAGTTCCGCTTCCAGGAGATCGATCTGAGAGTCTTCTGTGAGCGTCTTCATGACTTGGTGCCAGCGGTACCGGCCGACCTCGACGGGCAAAACTGTGGGCGCGGCGCGCACGCCGGCGATATCGACGACAAGCGCGGTGCCACCGTTGCAGAGCGTCCCGCTGGAACCTGGTGGGCGATTAAACAGATCCGGCTCCGGTGTACCGGAATACCACACGCGATCATTGATCTGTACCTGGCGGTGCCAATCGCCCATGGCCAGGTAGGCGAGCCCCGCAGTGTCAGCGCGAGTCGGCTTGACGTAGTTTGAGGCCTCGCCATCCGAGCCGAAACCCTGGATCGAGCCGTGAGCCATCCCGATTCGGATGGCTCCCTCAGGCGTGGCCTCTGTATCCATGTAGCCCGTAAGATCGTCTACAGTCGCGATATGGGGAAGTGGCGCCGGCAGGAGGAAGACTGGCGTTCCGTCGTCATCCATAATCTTCACGGCGCCAGGGCTCGTATGGAGCTGCACGTTCTCCGGGAGATTCGTCCGCGAAAGACGGTCCCATAGGCCATTCTCCCGCACGTGGTCGTGATTGCCAGGCATCAGGTGCCAGGTGACCTTGGGAAACTGCCGCATCCCCTCGATCGGCTTCGCGAGGGTCTGTGGGGAGAGTTGCTGCTTGTCGTAAATGTCGCCAGCCAACAACACAGTCGAGGCCCCGTGTTTCATGGCGAGATCTCCGAGCGTGCGGACGGCCGCCTGCCGCGCATCCTGAAGCAGCACCGCAACTTCAGGCTCGAAATACATGAACACTTTGCCGATCTGAAGATCGGAGGAATGAATCAATCGCATGTTCTGAACGGTCCCTCTCGTTGACCCATTTACTCCTCCGCCAGGATGCGCTCCAGTTCCCGAATCAGTTCCGCTGTTTCCTCAGCCGGCATAGAAGCAAAGGTGGGCGTCTCTTGCATCAGCGTGCTCCGGAACATTTCGGGCAACTCCCAGATCCGAATCCATGCGTCCGATTCAGTCCATTCCAGCTCCACGAGCAGCGCTCGCACGCGATTTATTTGATCGCTGTTTGCAACGTCAGCCTGCATCCCACCTATTATGTGCTCTTCTTCGCCGCCGATCTCTGGTTTGAATTGCATGTCCCTGCCCTACCCCACGTTCACCGGCACGAGCGTCATGGTGTCGTTGCCGAAGATGTCGATCACCTTGACCGCAACGGTGTAGCGGCCTGGCCGGTCATAAGTGTGCTCGGCCGTTTTCAGCTCCAGGTCCCGGTTTTGGCGGGTGCGAAAACTCTGCCATTCGTTCTCGAAGATGTAGCCACCCGTCCAGCGTTCCTCGAAATCCAGTATGGTCAGCTCGGCTTGTGGAGGCTCTAAGCCGGGCAATGAGGCGACCCCGCCGAGGCCTGTTCCAACGGGAACCTTGATGATCTCCTTGCGGCTCATATAGTCAAAGTCCACCGCCCAGTAGTCCACCCAGTCCGTCCAGTGCTTGGTTAAGCGATCCTTCTTGACGATCCCCTCCTTGCTCTTGTTCACCTTGTAGAGCTGCCCCTGCTCACACATAACCTCGCTCTTGCCTTCCTTCATGGCGGCAATCGCGGCCTCGGCGGCGCCCTGAGTGTAATATACGGAGAAGTCCGTCAGCTCGATCCTGACCGCGAGCTTGTTCTTTTTCTCATAGCGCGGCGTGGCCTCGACGAAGCTTACGTCGTGGAAGACCACCTGGCCTTTATCCACCGCTCGCTTGTCGAAGACCTCTGCGGGAATGTATTTCGGGGTAAGGTCAATGCCCTTCCCGCGCGCCTCTTCCAGCGCGGCCGGGAACAGTCCCATTTCGAACTCGAAAGCCAGTACGTCCACACGGGATGCGCCGCGCTTGCGGCACTCCGTAATGACCTCCTCGACAAACAGCCGCCCAACGGGCAGATTTATCGGTCCGATCACCACCAGCCGCCCGTTGCGTGCTCCGTGGAAGAAGCCGTCCTGCGTCGCCGTGCCTTCGCTGCCGCCAAAGCCCGTGGCCTTGTAGGCGCGCAGGATTAGCTCGCGGAACTCGTTTTCTTTCTGCGCGAGGGCTTGCGCTTTCTGCTTTCCCGTCAGTCGTCCACCCACGTTCAGGTAGGCCTGCCGCTCGTAGCGGCCAAGGTTCAGCACCTCGAAGGCGCGGAAGTCTTCCTCGGCGGCCTTCTTCTCTCGTTGCACGCCAATCAGGCGCTTGCGGGTGGTGTGGACGGCGAACTTGCCCAGGTCGCTCACGATCCACTTGCGCCCTAGCTTTTCCGCCACCGCAGCGGTGGTGCCGGAGCCGCAGAAAAAGTCGGCGACGAGATCGCCTTCGTTACTTCCAGAGAGAACTACTCTCTCGATGAGCCGTTCGGGCTTCTGTGTCGGATAGTCGAGACGTTCAGAAGCAACAGGATTGATAATAGGAATCGTCCATACATCACCAACTGGCCGCTCTGTTGCGCCTTCGGCATACATCAAACTTCCGTCCTCGTTCTTGAGCCATACTCGCTCACCCTCCACCTTCTTGGTGACAGGCTGCATTTTTTGGCTTCCTCAGCAGAATTTGTGGGGCGATTCTGGCTCTGGGAGTCGTCCCAAGTTGTGATACAGGGCAATTTCCATGGCGTCGAAGGTGCGAAAGCCGTAGGATCGTCTGGTAACCACTCGGATTTTGTTGTTGAGGCCCT
>CAIRXZ010000151.1 GCA_903882645.1 uncultured Acidobacteriia bacterium
CCTTCTCAGAAAGGTTTTGTTTGGGTTCTCAGAGGGTGCGCCCCCCGTCGGGTGCAGGAGGGTTCACTCCCACCGATTCAGCCACGAATTCCCCCAAGAGCCACCAATCCTACCCATAGATTCTGCTATAGAGCCTGAAAACAGACGGTTCGTTTTCGTTTACCGGGGCCGTCTTGACCGTGACAAATACAATTCCGTGGAGCGTCTTCGTAACGCTGGCGCATTTCTCTTGAGGGCGTTCGAGAGTACCCCTGCGTATCCGCGCGTGGTTGACGACGATACAAAGATTCATGTTAATGAAGGAGACGGAATAATCGAACTCGGATGCACCCTTCTCGGTGTCGGACCAATGGACGAAGCCCAGCTAGTTGAGTACCTCAAGAGGTGTGTGAGAACCCTTAATTCGCTCGATAGCGAAACCTTTGCCAAGTTGGGTTGGTAAGGCCGCCGCCGCTTCCGGCTGCGGGTCAAGCGGTCAAGCCAGTAATCGTTAAGTAACGTCGAAGTTAGCAATGATGGCTTTCGCCTATCGGATAAGATAAAAGGACCGTTTGACGCCGTCCCGGCTTGATCGCCTGGAAGGCGAGTGGTTACACGTTGATGTTTTGGAGCGCCTTGTGGTGGAGAGGATGACATGTGGATTATCGGCGTTCATGCCGTGTTGGCTGTTGCCACGTACTTCATGGTTGCGATGCTTGTCGGGGCCTCCCGTTCAAGTCGAGCCCATCCGGTGTTCAGTAGTCCCATCTTCATTCCTTCGGTTTGGCTGTTCTTCGGAGCGCCCGCACTGGTATGTGGCTGGTTTCTCCAAAGGGGCGGCCATGTCGATTCCGCGCTCATAACATTTTGCGTCGCGGGATTTCTGGGATTTTTGAAGGCGAAGAATGTTCCGCCGGAGCAGATCGACGCGAAGGCTAGCGCGTGCGTCACACAACTGGTCGCCGAGCTGCGACGCGACGGCATGATAGCAGGTCTCTACTCGACAGCGCTGGGAATAGCTCCGGGACCCAACATTAATACGATTAATACGAGCGCTGCTTGGGACGAACTCGTCGGCTTTGGAGGGTTTTGTCTTTCGATCTGCTCGACCCAATACATCAGAGCACCCAATGCTAGGGCATCATTCGTTGGCCGTCTCGAACAGCACTTGAGGTTAAAACTGACTTCACCCGCATCGTTCACCGCTTTCGATTCGTATAACAACGCGGTGTGCCAACCACCGCCCGGCTACAATCCGATGAGCACAATGAGGGATCCAGCCGCCTCGTCAAATCAGGGGCTTAGGCAAACGTTGCTTCAACAGGACATGTTCATTCAGTACAAGTTCAAGCTGAGTGTCTTTGCCGATCGACTGCTCCTGACAATACAGCAATCGGTTTCAGGGTCCACCGTCCTGGGTCCCCCTGGGGGGACTACTGATCAGCGAGCGGCGGCGAATCTCAGTCGGCTTAAGCCATACGGCCGCAAGATCGCCGAAATGGCGGCGGATATCACAAAGTCAGTCTTAGTTAACTTTCCAGCCTGAGTTGTCATTAGACGGTTTTCGCGGTCCGCGATAGTGGTGCATCTTGGCCGAGAAGAACGCCGGACGTTTACTAAAGGCTCAGCACGTGCGCCGGTTGGCGATGCCCATGAGCCAAGCCATAGAGCATACAGCATACAGCAAACTGATACTCTATCTACCGATCCCCCATCCATCGGCTGCGTCTGACGCGCGGCGAGGTTGGCCCCTGGTCGCCGACGTGGGCACCCTGGTCAGCGCCGCGGTCGGCTTCCGCGTCGAGGAACCAGCCCCATCGAAACGATCGCCCGTAGCGCCGCGTGGCGGCCCACCGCTCTTTCACTTGGCGAACAGAGCGGCAAGCTCCTTCGCTGGCTGCTCGCGATCTTGGCTCCGGTCTGCCGTGGTTCACCGGCTGCTCACTCGAAAATCGGCGCCAACTTCGCCAGCACTTCATCCATGATCGCGCCGGGGACGCTTTCCAGTTTCCTGCCGCCGCGCGCGCGGAGATCGAGCGCGCGGGGCTGATCGCAGCGGACAACGCCGGTGGTCTTGGTCCCGGCGCCCGTCAAGGGCACGGCGAACCCAGCCGTCCGCGCGAAGTTCCCGCCGCTGGTGACCGGGAGGACTACGGGCACTTTGGTCACGTGGTTGAACGCCTCCGGAGAAACGATCAGCACGGGGCGGCGGCCCTTTTGCTCATGCCCTTCCGAGGGATCGAGTCCGACGAGCCAGACTTCACCCCGCTTCATCAGAGGATCTCGCCGCCCGCCGGCCTATTGCCGAGCCATTCACGATCTTCCTTGGCGCGCGCCGCCTTGGGATTACATTGCGCCAGGAGTTCCTCCAGGGTGTAGCGGGGCCGTTGCCGCGGTTCCACGACCAGCCGGCCGCTTTCAATCGCGACGCCGACCTGGACTCCCGGCCGCAGGCGCAGGATGTCGAGCAGTGCGGGCGGGACGGCCAGCATGACCGAGCCGCCGACCTTACGCAGATTCGTTGTGTGCATAGCAGTCATCCTACAGTTATACTTGAATATAACATGCCCAACCACCTCCGTCCGATCCCCCAGGCAGGTACGGGAGGCCCTCAACCTGACAGCGCGATCCGGAGCGCCGCATGGAAAAGGCTCCAGGGCGCCGGCTGCGGCCTGATGAAGGAGTTCGCGGCTTTCAAGAAGAAGGAGCGCGAGCGTGAAGACTCGCGTCCTTGATTCGTGGGCCATTCTGGAGTGGATCGGCGGCGGACGACCGGCGACCGACTGGGTCGGGCGTCCGGCGGAATAGAGGCCGCGGCGAGCCCCGCAGGGCGCCTCACAACGCCGCCCGGGGTAAAAGGGGACAGACGCATTTTCCCCTGGAGGTGCGGAGAAGACGCGTCAGCCTGAGCCCTGCGATCCTTGGCGAACGGAGCGGCGGGCTCCGGCGCTGGGTGCTCGCGACCTTGGCTCCAGGCAGCCGGTGGCCGCCGCGGTCACCGACTGCTCACTCGAAAATCGGCGCCAACTTCGCCAGCACTTCATCCATGATCGCGCTGGGTACGTTTTCCAGTTTCCTGCCGCCGCGTGCGCGTGGTGCGAGTAGCGAAGGCGGCGTGATTATGCCGAACGGCGTTGTGCTTCGAGAGCTTCGTGCAGGAGCATTTTGATATACGTCTGGTAGGGCAGTCTCTTCCTGGCCGCCAGTGTTTGCGCGGTCTTCAAATCGGGCACCGGCAATCGCATGGTCACGGCCTTGAGCGGAACCGCGCGTCGCGCCTTGCCCGATTTGATCGCGCGTTTCATGATCTCCGTGGCCACTTCCGGATGAGCATCCCACCATTCGGCTTCTTCGGTCTCGGTCTTGAATCGCGGAATTACGGTCGGTTCCTTGGGCATCGTCATTCCTCCAGAAAATACAGGCGTTGCTGCGCCTTCGTCATTTCATAGGCCGTGACGACCCGGACCTTGCCGCCGCGCTGGGTATATAGAACGGTAACCAACCGGCCCGATCTCGTTCGGCCAAAACAGAGCACCCGCTGCTCGCTCTCGTGCTGCTGGACGTCGGCGTCCAAAGGGTCGATTGTGACGGCTTGCTCGGCCTCCTCGGGGGAGATTCCATGCCGTGCGATATGCCCCCGGTTCGCGTCGTCCCAATCAAACTCCACAATTGACATTGTACATATCGCGTAAAGCAGGAGTCAACGCGCCACCGTGCCCGACCAGGAATCCATAGTTCTCGACGTCGATCCCCGCTCCGTCCTCGCGGCCATCAAGCAGGCAAATACTGCCGTCGAGGGATGGGAAAAGGGAACAGTCGGCGCCGGCGGCCGGATGCAGAAGTCCCTCGAGCGCATGGGCGACATGCTGCTCAAGATGAACGACCGCTCCCGCAGTTCCATGGAGCGGCTCACCCAGTCCATCGAAAAGCAGGCCGCCGCCTACGGGAAGACTGGCGTCGACCGCCTCATCGCCGACGGCGACCGGCTCATTAAGAAGCTCGGCGACGAGCAGGGCATGATCGACCGCGTCACCGCCGCCTACGCCAAGATGATCGACGTCGAGAGCGGCAAGTCGGGCGGCAGCTTCCAGGCTCTCGGCCGCAATATCGAAAGCTTCGTCCGCGATCCGCTGAACGCGTCGAAGGACGCGGCCACGGGGCTGTTCGCAACTCTGAGAAAAGGTGAGAAAAGGTAGAAATGGGGTAGAAAAGGGGACAGAAGCATTTTCCCTGGGAGGAACAAAACCCGCCAACCCGAGGCCCTACGATCCTTGCCGAACGGAGCGGCGGGCTCCTTCGCTGGCTGCTCGCGATCTTGGCTCCAGTCTGCCGATGGCTGCCGCGGTTCACCGGCTGCTCACTCGAAAATCGGCGCCAACTTCGCCAGCACTTCATCCATGATCGCGCCGGGGACGCTTTCCAGTTTCCTGCCGCCGCGTGCGCGGAGATCGAGCGCGCGGGGCTGATCGCAGCGGACAACGCCGGTGGTCTTGGTCCCGGCGCCCGTCAGGGGCACGGCGAACCCAGCCGTTCGCGCAAAGCTCCCGCCGCTGGTGACCGGGAGGACTACGGGCACTTTGGTCACGTGGTTGAACGCCTCCGGAGAAACGATCAGCACGGGGCGGCGGCCCTTTTGCTCATGCCCTTCCGAGGGATCGAGCCCAACCAGCCAGATTTCACCCCGCTTCATCAGAGGATCTCGCCGCCCGCCGGTCCATTGCCGAGCCATTCACGATCTTCCTTGGCGCGCGCCGCCTTGGGATTGCATTGGGCCAGGAGTTCCTCCAGGGTGTAGCGGGGCCGTGGCTGCGGTTCCACAACCAGACGGCCGCTTTCAATCGCGATGCCGACCTGGACTCCCGGCCGCAGGCGCAGGACATCGAGTAGTGCGGGCGGGACGGCCAGCATGACCGAGCCGCCGACCTTACGCAGATTCGTTGTGTGCATAGCAGTCATCCTATAGTTATACTTTAATATAACATGCCCAACCACGTCCGTCCGATCTCCCAAGCAGGTACGGGAAGCCCTCAACCTGACGGCGGAATTCATAGCGCCGCGTGGAAAAAGCTCCAGGGCGCCGGCGGCGACCCGATGAAGGAGTTCGCGGCTTTCAATGCGGAGGAGCGCGAGCGTGAAGACTCGCGCCCCGGATTCGTGGGCCAGCCGTTGGAGGGCGACGCCCGGCACATGGCGAAAGAACGCTCTTACGCCCCTTCCAGGGGCTGCTCGGGTTACGCTTCTTCCCAGGGCTCACGCCCAATAGGCGTTATATAACCTAACCGCAGACCGGTGCGTGTCGGACAAAGCGATCATCGGGCACAAGCCGGTTCACGGGTTTACCCGTGCCAGTTGCCGTGACGGGCGTTTCACGGGAGGAATCGCCACCAGCGCGCCTCGTTTCCCACAAGGGGACCTCGATCCCGCGTGGGTTCACTTCAATTCAACGGCTCAAGCGTGCTACGTCCAGGTGGAAGCGGGATTCCCCGGAAAGTCATTTTCCAGAAATCTCCACTTGAACTAAGCCTTACGGCAGACGCTTCGCGTGGTATGCTTGACGCGGCAACTACAATGCGAACCCATCCCAAAGAGGCCTGCGTCGCACAATCGGCGCAGTTCGTATCACAAATCCGATTCAAAACCCAATAAGC
>CAIRXZ010000152.1 GCA_903882645.1 uncultured Acidobacteriia bacterium
CCTTCTCAGAAAGGTTTTGTTTGGGTTCTCAGAGGGTGCGCCCCCCGTCGGGTGCAGGAGGGTTCACTCCCACCGATTCAGCCACGAATTCCCCCAAGAGCCACCAATCCTACCCATAGATTCTGCTATAGAGCCTGAAAAACCTTGTAACACGTTTCACGGCTTGGCGGTGAAGCCGCGCAGCCGAAAGGCGCCAATCGGGCGGCCCGACTTGCGTTAACATCGGGTTTCAGCGTGGGACAAACAATGAAAATCACAGTCGTTCTTTCGCTTCTCCTGATGCCCGCGGCCGTGCTGGCGCAGGCTCCGGCGGCATCCGCCTCGAAATCGAGCGTCGATGCGGCCGCCATGAACAAGTCGGTGGACCCGTGCGTCGATTTCTATCAGTACGCTTGCGGCAACTGGATCGCCGCGCACCCGCTGCCCGCCGACCGGGCGCGGTTCGGGCGCTTCGTGGAGTTGCAGGACCGCAATGAGAAGGCGGAACTCGATATCCTGCAAGCCGCCGCGGCCGTCAAGCCCGGGCGCGGCGAGCTCGACCAGAAAATCGGCGATTACTACGCCAGTTGCATGGATACGGCGACCATCGACAAGAAGGGGATCGAGCCGCTCAAGCCGGAGCTCGACAGGATATACGCCATGGAAACAAGGGCGGACGTGGTGGCTGAAATCGCCCGCCTGCACCGGCTGGGCGCCGGGGTGATTTTCGGCTTCAGCTCGCGTCCCGACGAGAAGAATTCCAACCGCACCATCGCCGGGCTGAGCCAGGGCGGCCTGGCGCTTCCGGACCGCGATTACTATCTCAAGGACGACGCCAAGTCCGTGGAGATCCGCCAGCGCTACGTGAAGCACATCGGCAACATGTTCGTGCTGGCGGGCGACCCGGCCGCCGCGGCCGCGGCCAAAGCGCAGGCGGTGCTCGATTTCGAGACGATCATCGCGAAGGCGTCCATGGACCGCGTCACGATGCGCGACCCCGCCAAGACCTACCACATCATGACCAAACAGGAACTGGCCGCGCTTGCGCCCGCGTTCCCCTGGGACGCGTATTTCACGGCCACCGGCGCGCCGGCTTTCGAAAGTCTGGATGTCAGCCAGCCGGACTTTATCCAGCAGGTGATGGAACAGCTTCCCCCGCAGGGGATGGATGCCGGGAAGGCCTATTTCGCGTTTCACCTTCTCCGCGCGGCAGCCACGCGGCTGGCCGCTCCGTTCGAGAACGAGAACTTCGATTTTTACCAGCGCTATCTGGCCGGCGTGCAGCAGCCGCGCCCGCGCGAGATCCGTTGCGCCGCCGCCACCGATGCCGCGCTGGGCGACCTGCTCGGGCAGAAGTACATCGAGGCCGCCTTTGGCGCGGACGCCAAGGCGCAGATCACGCAGTTGGTGGAAGGGCTCGAGAAGTCCATGGGCAAGGACATCCAGGATCTTCCGTGGATGACCGATGCCACCAAGCAAGCCGCGCTGGTGAAGCTCAAGGCCATCACCAACAACGTCGGCTACCCGAAAAAGTGGCGCGACTACAGCAAGGTGACTGTGGCGCGCGACGACTTTCTGGGCGACTCGGTGCGCGCCGCTCAAGCCATGTACGACCACCGGCTCGGGAAGATCGGTCAACCCACCGACAAGAGCGAATGGATGATGACCACTCCGACGGTGAACGCGTTCTACCAGCCCACCAGCAACAGCATCAATTTCCCCGCCGGCATCCTGCAGACGCCGTTTTTCGACCCGAAGCGCGACCTGGCGGTGAATTACGGCGGGATCGGCGTGGTAATCGGCCACGAAATGACCCACGGCTTCGACGATCAGGGCCGCAAGTACGACGGAGACGGCAACCTGCGCGACTGGTGGACCGCCCAGGATGGCGCCGAGTTCGAGAAGCGCGCCGCCTGCGTCGCCAACGAGTATTCCGGCTTCACGTGGATGGACAACGTGACGCTCAACGGCAAGCTCACGCTGGGCGAGAATACGGCCGATAACGGCGGCATGCGGATTGCCTACATGGCGCTCGAAGACGCGCTGAATGGCAAGGGCGCGACCATCGAGGGCCTCACGCCCGAGCAACGCCTGTTCGTCGGCTTTGCGCAGGTGTGGTGCGAGAACATGTCGCCGCAGGAGGCCCGCAACCGCGCCATGACCGATCCGCACGCGCCCGGCCGTTTCCGCACCAACGGCACGGTCCAGAACATGCCGGAGTTCCAGAAGGCCTTTTCCTGCAAAGCCACGCAGCCCATGGTGAGCGCCAACGCGTGCAGGGTGTGGTAGGAACGGCCCGCTGGAGAACCGGGTCCAAGAGACCGAAGGGTTCCAAGTGCAGTTCCGGCCCGATATCGCGTATCATGAGACCGGATGGGCGTTGACGAAACACTGGTGAACGAGATTGTGCGCCGCGTCCTTTTGGCGGCGCGGCCGGACCGGATCATTCTCTTTGGTTCCGCTGCCACGGGGCAGATGACGAAGGACAGCGATATCGACCTGCTCGTCGTCGAACGGGCGCCGGCGAACACTCACGAGAGGCGAGTGGAGATCCGCGACGCCGTGGGAGACATCGGATATCCTGTGGATGTCATTGTGATGAGGACCGAACGTTTCGAGCGGACCAAACGAGTGATAGGCGGCATCGCATATCCGGCGAACAAGTACGGGCGTGTCATCTATGCAGCCGCTTGATCCGGACGCTGAAGCTCTGCTTTGCGAGTGGATCGAGCAGGCCGATGCCGATCTGGAAGTCGCACGGCGGATGGCGGCGCAAGCCGCTGGTCATCGTCGAATCAGGGAAATCGTTGGCTTCCATTGCCGGCAGGCCGCCGAAAAGTACCTGAAGGCTCTCCCGACCCGACGCCAGATCGAATTCCCCAAGACCCATGACATCAAGATTCTGCCGCACCTTGCAGGCGACCCGGTTGCGGATTCCCTGGGCGCCGCGAAGTGGTTAACTCCGTTTGGCGTTGAGATTCGCTAGCCCGGCGGCAACGCCGGGTTCCGAGATCGCGGCCGGGATCTTCACGAAGCGAGCCTGAGAGGAGGCATGGAGCGTTTGTGTAACGTCACGCGGCCCCACCACGCCGTCCTGTAGTATAGTTCTCAAGGAAGGGATCGGATGATCACGCGCCGCAAAGCCATCTTCGGCCTCGTGTTGGGGCCGAGCATCGTCGCCTGGGGTTTCGCGCCGGGCGAATTCTGGGACGACAAGCAGCCGTCCGAGTGGTCCGAGAAGGACGTTCAACGCTTGTTGACGAAGTCGCCCTGGGCGAAGGGCTCCGCCGTGGAGATGAGTTTCGGCGGCATGGGAGGACCCGGCATGGGAGGGCCAGGCATGGGACCGCCGGGCATGGACGGGCCGGGAGGGCCGGGAGGCCCAGGCGGGCCGTCCGGGATGACGGCGCTGGTGCGCTGGGAAAGCGCCGCGCCCATACGGGCCGCGGGCAAGACCAAGCTTCGGCGCGACCTGTCCGGGTCGTATGTGATCAGCGTCTCGGGTCTCGATATCCTGAGCGATCTGGGCGCAACCATGGGGGCCGCCGGCATGGAGAGCCTCAAGAAAGGCACTTCTCTTCAGCGCAGCGGCAAGGCGCCCATCGCCCCTTCTTCCGTCACCACGTCGTTCGACGAGGCCGGCGTCCTGCTGTTCTATTTCCCGAATGATGCCGATCCGATCTCCCCCGGAGACAAGCAAGTCGTTTTCCAGACCAAGTCGGAAATGTTCGGATGGAAGGTCAAGTTCGTCCTTAAGGACATGCAGTACCGGGGTAAGTTGGCGCTATAGCCGGCGGGCGCGGCCGTCTCCCACCCGTCGAACGGCGCGCATTACCGTGCGCCCATCGCGCCCGTCCTATGATGGATACGGATCGGGAGTGCGACGCATCCGGAGGGCGCCCATGGAACTTCAGCCTGAAGAGAAACTCCGCGCCTGGTGGTCGCACGAACAGGCGCTCGATGGACGGCTCGGCGGCGCCGCGGCGGCCGATGTGCTTGCCGAAACCGGGTGGGCGCGCTCGGTGGGCGGCGCCGGCCCGTATCTGACGCTGTTTGCGCGCGCGGGAGCGTCGCGCGAAGCCGTCGACGCGGCTGCCGCCGGCCTCGGCATTCACGAATTGCCCGCCGCCCGAGGCTGCACGTACGTGGTTCCCGCCGCCGATTTCGCGCTGGCGCTCAAAGCGGGCGCGGGTTTCTCCAGCGACCTCAACACCGCTTTCAAGCTCGGCGTCACCGAAAAGGAGATCGCCAAATTGTGCGAGGCGGTTGTGGACGCGCTTGGCAAGGGACCGCTCGACCCGGATGAGATTCGCAGGTCAGTCGGCCCGGCAGCGCGCAACCTGGGTGAGGAAGGAAAGAAGAAAGGCGTGACCACCACTCTCCCGGTGGCGCTGGGCAAGTTGCAGAGGGAAGGCGAGATCCGCCGCGTGCCGATGAACGGGCGGCTCGATGGGCAGCGTTACCGCTACGCGCTGTGGCGCCCGAATCCACTGGCGAAATCGAGATTTTCCCCAGAAGAGGTGGTCGTCGAGCTGGCGCGGCGCTTTTTCAAATGGACCGGTCCGGCGACCATCGCCGAGTTCCAGTGGTTTTCCGCGCTGAGTCTGAAGGCGGCGAGAGCCGCCATCGAGCCGCTGAAACTCACGCCGTTCGGTGACGATCGCCTGATGTTTCCCGCGGATCTCGAAAAGCTGGAGTCGTTCAAGCCACCCAGGCAGGCGCAATACCGGCTGGTGAGCAGCATCGACGGCATCAGCCTGCTGCGCCGCGATCTGAAGAGCATCGTCGAGCCGGCGGACATGGAAAGCATGGTCACGCGCGAACGCTCCGGCGCGCTGATGGACCTGCCAAGCCATGCGATTCTCGACCGCGGCAGAGTGGTGGGAATTTGGGAATACGATCCGGCGCGCGAATCGATCGCCTGGCTGCCGTTCATCGCCAGAAATGAGGACCTGGAGAAAGCCGTCGCCAAGACCGAAGAGTACGTAAGGTCGCAGCTTGGGGACGCGCGTTCGTTCAGCCTGGACAGCCCCAAGAGCCGGATTCCGCGCCTCGAAGCGCTGCGCAAGGCGGCAGGCTGGCGAGCCGGGATCTGACTGTTACGTTGTAGGTTCGAGTCCTACCTGGGGAGCCAACCCAGGTCGCGATTGTCGCGCGTTTGCCTTTTTGTTTTTTTTACTTGCCGCTTCGAGCGGCCGATGACAAACCAGGGGAGATTCGAGCCCGCTTCATCGGAATACTTGACATCAAATCGGCTACTTGTCATCATTGAATCAAGATGCGTACGACACTGGATGTGGAAAGCGATGTTCTGGATGCGGCCAGGGCTTTGGCCGCTGCCCGCAGCGTGTCGGTGGGAGCGGCTTTGTCGGAACTGGCGCGGCGGGGTGTCGCGGCCCGAACGCCGCTGAGCGCCCGCAACGGTTTTCCGGTGTTTCAGGTACCGGTGGGAACGCCGGGTTTCGGTCCGGATGAGGTTGCAGCGGCGGCCAAGAGGGAGGATCTTGAGGCGGCGCGGGAATTCCTGGGGCCGGTACGGTAACAGTGTCCGTCTCCCTGCTTGATGTCAATGTTCTGCTCGCTTTGGCGTGGCCGACCCATGTCCACCATCTGGCGGCCCACCGGTGGTTTGCGGAGAATAATGGGCTGGGGTGGGCAACTTGTCCGCTGACGCAGTTGGGGTTTGCGCGGCTGGCGATGCAGCCGGCGGTGGTGAAGATCCCGATTCTCTTCGGGGACGTGATGGAGGCGCTGGCTCAAATGACGGCCGACGGCGCGCACCGCTTCTGGCCGCTTGAGGGCGGACTTGCGGATATTCGCGACGAGATTCGCGCTCGCGTCGTGGGATATCACCAACTGACCGATGCCGTCCTGCTCGATCTGGCGATCCGGCATCAGGGACGGCTGGCTACGTTTGATCGGAGGGTTGTGGGGCTGTTGCCGCCGGATTCGGTCCTGCGGGATGCGGTGGCGATTATTCCGGCTTGACCGGGCTTAGCCACAGTCCGAGTCGGGACGGCAGTACATTCACTACGGCGCCGCCAACGCCCACTTCGCCCGAAAACTCGGAAGCCTCTGGGGAGATGGAAGAACTGACGCAACCGCAAGTGCTTGAATCTGTTGGAAAAGCCTTCTGGCCGCCGGCGGCGGGCAAGCCGCCATGGTTCGAAACGCGTCCACGACGGGGAACCGAACCTGCTCGCAGACCGGAACTGGTGGAATCCGGCTCTCCGGAAAGCTGGGCCCGGGGGCGCGCATGGCCTCGTGCCGGGTCGGGCATGCCCGACCGCTGGAGTTTCTACATTTTCTCAGGCAGCGGCACTGCGGACGAGTTGCTTTTCCGTGATTTTGACCTCGAACTCCGTCAGAAGTTCGGGGTGTTCCGCCATCTCCTTGCGTAACAGAGTGACCAGATCCAGGCAGGAGGGC
>CAIRXZ010000153.1 GCA_903882645.1 uncultured Acidobacteriia bacterium
AAGTACTCCACTACGCCACTCGATATGCACCGCTGGTACAGCCCGAAAGCGTCGTCGCGTGTCTGATCCATACAACTGAAACATAGATCAGTACTTATGTTTTGGCCAGGGCCTATTTAAGTGGCATTGGGCGCTTTCGCCCGCCAATCGACTTTTTCACGACCTCTCACCCGCCGCATGGCGCTGGGGTTGATGGCGGCGAGTGGTCTCGCAGGCCGGACGGGCGCGGCCCCAGGGCGGCTCGACCGGCGGGCCATCGTGGAGCGGCACAACCCGTCGCTTCATGCCGTCGACCCGCGGTCGCCGCTGACGGTGGGGAACGGCGAGTTTGCCTTTACGGCCGATGTGACTGGTCTGCAATCGCTGGGGCCGGCGTATGAAGAGCACGTTCCGCTCGGCACGCAATCCCAGTGGGGCTGGCACAGCTTTCCCTTGCCCGAAGGCCTGAACCCGGCCGGATTGCGTCTCGAACCGTTCGACACGTACGGCCGCCCGGTTGGCTACGCCACAAGCAGCGCGGGGCAGGAGCCGCTGTTCAACTGGCTGCGCGAGAACCCGCACCGGCTGAATCTGGCGCGCATCGCGCTGCTGCTGGACGGCGCGCCCCTCAATGCGAAGGACGTGAGCCGGATCGACCAGAGACTGGACCTGTGGCGGGGTGTGCTCGAGAGCCGCTTCCGGCTCCAGGACCAGCCCGTTACGGTGACGACCTGCTGCCACCCCGCGAGGGACTGCGTGGCGGTTTCCGTGGAGTCCCCGCTGGCGGGGCGGCTCAGCGTGGAATTGGCGTTCCCCTACGGCTCGCCGGCCATCGGCGCCTCGGATTGGGGTAATCCCGGGAAAGGCTGGACCAGCGTCGCGGCGCGCGAGCGCCAGAGCATGGTGGTGCGGCGCGAGCTGGATGCGGACGGCTACTGGGCGCGGCTGGTGTGGGCGGGCGAGGCCAACGTCTCGCCGCGCGGCGGGCACGCGTTCACGCTGGCCGGAAAGCGGCTGGAGTTCGCCTGCGAGTTCTCGCCGCGCGAGTTGGGGCGGGACGCGGTCACGGCGGAGGAAACGCGGAAAGCGAGCGAAGCGCACTGGCCGGCGTTCTGGGCCGGCGGCGGCGCCATCGATCTCTCCTCCAGCACCGACCCGCGGGCGCGCGAACTCGAACGGCGCATCGTGCTTTCGCAGTACCTGACGGCGATTCAGTGCGCCGGCTCGACTCCGCCCCAGGAAACCGGCCTGACGTGCAACAGTTGGTACGGCAAGTTCCACCTGGAGATGCACTGGTGGCACGCGGCGCACTTCGCGCTGTGGGGCCGGGCGCCGCTGCTGGAGCGGAGCCTGGGATGGTACTCCGCGATCCTGCCGGCGGCGCGCGAGAAGGCCAGGAAACAGGGATACGCGGGCGCGCGCTGGCCCAAGATGACGTCGCCGGACGGAAGGGACAGCCCCTCGAACGTCGGCGAGCTGCTGATCTGGCAGCAGCCCCACCCCATCGCCATGAGCGAGCTGTGTTACCGCGCCAGGCCGGCGCGCGAAACGCTCGACCGGCACGCGGACATCGTGATGGCGTCGGCCGAATTCATGGCGAGTTTCGCGGCGCTCCGCGGCGGGCGATACGCTCTGGGTCCGCCTGTGATTCCGGCTCAGGAAAACCACCCGCCGCGGGAGACGTGGAACCCCACTTTTGAATTGGCCTACTGGCGCCAGGCGCTGGGCATCGCCCAGACGTGGCGGGAGCGCCTGGGGCTTGCCCGGGAGACGCGATGGGACGAGGTCCGCGAGCGGCTGGCGCCGCTGCCGGTGAAGGACGGCGTTTACCTGGCGCACGAGAACTGCCCGCAGACTTACACCGAGCGCAATCGCGACCACCCTTCCATGCTGGCGGCCTTCGGCGTCCTGGCGGGCGAGGGCGTCGATCGGGAGACCATGCGCCGCACCTTGCACAAAACGCTGCGGGAGTGGCGCTGGGAAGAGACATGGGGCTGGGACTTCCCGATGACCGCCATGACGGCGGCCAGGCTGGGGGAACCGGAGGCGGCGGTGGATGCCTTGTTCATCGAATCGCCCAAGAACACCTGGCTGCCGAACGGGCACAACTGGCAGCGCCCCGGCCTGCCGCTGTACCTGCCGGGGAACGGCGGCCTGCTGGCCGCCGTAGCGACGATGGCCGCCTGGGATGCGTTTCCGAAGCGCGGCTGGCAGGCGCGATGGGAGGGGCTGCTGCCGTTGCTCTGAGGTAACTTGCGACCAGAACCGCTCTCTTACGTTCGCGGCTCCGATGACGCGCATGGCGACAAGAGCCGCTCTGACGTTCGCGGCTCGGTATGAAGCCGCGTGCATCATTCAGAGCCGCGAACGTCAGAAGCTGCAAAAGAAACGCCCGCAAGCGGGCGCAGCAGGCGGAACCGCCTGCTGCATCAACGCAAACGCACGACTTGTCTTGGTGGCACGGGCGGTTTCGCCCGCGAATCGCGGATTCTTTTTCAGGTTCTCAGAGAGCGGCGCTTGGTTGGAGAACTACGTCGGCTCAGCGAATAGGGCGAACTCGCTCAAGACCGGACTCGCCGACGCTTGGGTCACGCGCAGGCGCAGACGGGATGCGGTGACCGGTTTTTCCAGGCGGATGAGCCGGCGCGGGCCGATGCTGGTGGCCGACGCCACCGGCTGCCAGGAGCCCCGGTCCCAGCGGTCTATCGATACCGCATCGATCCGCTGGCCGAAGCGGATCGCCTCGCGCAAGCGGATCACGCTGAAGGCGGCCGGGCGGGCGAGATCGATGGTCGCCTCGGCGGCGCGTACCGCGTCGTCGGTGGCCCAGTAGGTATCGTCCCGGCCGTCCACCAGGTTGGCCGGGCCGTACGCGCGGTTATTGCCGCGCACGTTGGAGGCGGCGGCCTTGGCCCGCTCCGTCAGATCCTTGGTGAAAGTGGCGCGCCGGTAATCTCCGAAGGCTTTCAAAGACGCAATGTCCGATTCCCCAAGCAAGCCGGCGCTGGTTGGGGGGACGTTCAGCAGGAAGTTCGCGCCGCGCCCCGCCGACTGATAGTACAAAGCGATCAACTGCGCGGCCGTCTTGACCCTCGCGTTCTCGGTCTCCCGCCAGAACCAGCCTGGCCGGATGGAAACGTCGCACTCGGCGGGCAGCCACTTCGAGCCGTTGCGATGCCCCGTCGGCGACTCCCGTTCGTGCACGTCGCCGGGAGAGGCCGGGCCGCCATCGGCGCCCACCGGGTCGTAGGCTGCCCAGCACGGATCGCCCGCGATGCCGCGTTCGTTGCCGACCCAGCGGACGTCGGGGCCAACGTCGCTGAAGATCACGGCATTGGGCTGGAGCGCGCGGATGAGCGACCAGGTTCCAGGCCAGTCGTAGTACGTGCGCTTATCGATGGTGCGCTTCTCCCGCGCGCCGCCGTAGAAGCCGTCGCCGCCGTTGGCGCCGTCGTGCCACACCTCGAAGACCGGCCCGTATCCGGTCAGCAGCTCCACGAGCTGTTGCCGGTAGGTGGCGATGTACTCCGGTTTCCCGTAGTCGGCATTGTTGCGGTCCCAGGGGGACAGGTAGACGCCGAATGCCATGCCGATACGCCGGGCCGCGAGCGCAATCTCATTGACCACGTCGCCTTTGCCGGATCTCCAGGAGCTTTTCCGGATCGAGTGCTCGGTCGTGGCGGTGGGCCAGAGGCAGAATCCGTCGTGGTGCTTGCAGGTGAGGATCACGCCGGTCATTCCGGCGGAGGCCAGCGCCGCTACGATGGCGTCGGCGTCGAAAGCGGTGGGTTGGAACAGGCTGGGGTCTTCGTCCCCCAGGCCCCATTCCCTGCCGGTGAACGTGTTGATGCCGAAATGGAGAAAGGCGGTGGTATCGAGATCGTGCCACCGCAGTTGGCGCTCCGAGGGCAGGGCGCCGAAAGGCGCCGGCGGCGCAACCGCGCCCGCCGCGAACGCCGCCGAAGCCGGCAGGGCCGTGAGGAACCCGCGCCTGGTAATCACTCCTTCAAGATAAGCGAAAGCGGGAGGCCGCGGGGCTGCGCTCACGGGTGGACGGTCAGGCCGCAGGCGCGGGCGGCGGTAGCGAGTTGGCGGTCGTGGGTGAGGAACAGGATTTCCCGGCCGTGGTATTCGGACCACGTCAACGCCGTCGCCAAATGAATCGCGTCGAGGGTCTTGACGGGCGTCGCCATGGGGCCACCGGCGCGGTTCAGGATCGCTCTGGAAATGGGAACCTGGTCTACCGCGCTCAGCAGCAGATGCAGTTCGCCCGTCAGCAGTGCCAGAGCCTCCGATGAGAGCGTCCTGTCGAGGTTTAAGCGATGCAACGCGCGCCGGACCTCAACTTCGACCAGTTCGCTCGCAACCAGATCCCATCGCGCCAGCTTCGGGAGGGCTTCCGGCTCATGCAGCAAGACGCGGAGAGCCACGGAGGAGTCTAGGTAAGCTCGCCGCCGATCCATTTTTCGTACACGTCCCGTTTGTTCTCTTCGATCACCTTGTCCAGCACGCCGGGCGGAAGCGTAGGCTGACGCCGGGCAGAGCGCAGCATCTTCTCCACTCTGGCCATGGAACGCGAGGCGGGGATGCTCCCCATCACGGGATTCGGCGTCTCCAGGGGCGCCAACCGCGCTACTGGAGTTTCGCGATCCTTGATCACGATTTCCTTCCCGCGGCGGACGATCCGCAGATACTCGCTGAAGCGCGCCTTCAGTTCGGCGATGCGAACCTCATCCTGGATCGGCTTTCCCATAATGATCTATTATGACCATTTATGGTCATGCGCGTCAACGGGTAGTGCCTGAAATGTGCGTTGAACGAGAAACAGCGAACTCTTGCACTTCGCCCTGCCATGGAAGCGGGGATCACGGGTCACGTTTGGGAGTTGGCAGAACTACTGAGGGATTGACGACTGAGCCACTAATTCCCTCAGTTGCCTTCACCTTGCGAGCGTTGTATGGGAATTGTTGTAGACACGGAAAACGGAATGCCGTCTTGGTCCAGCGCGGTTACCGTGAATAGTCCGCCGTCAGCCATTATTTGATCTTTGGTAGCATGTGCGAACATAAACCAAAGGTCTCCTTCTTCGTTGCCCCCGTGAGCTAATGGATGCGTGCTCAGTTTCCCTGAGAGGTCCCCTATGAAGGGGATCACGGTTACGGTCCCGCTTGCGGATTTCAGCTTCAAGTCTTTCGATATTTTCCCGAACGGAACTTCACGGCTAATAGATGGGGTTGTGACGCGGAGAACCCAATCTCCGGCTGTGCTGGGAGACCCAATGTTCTTTATCCTCAAGTGCATAACCACTCCGGTCGTTGATGGATCGGCAGAGTAGCAGTTGATGCCCGTGATAGCCAAAGTGAAATTCGCGCGACCGGAAGAAGAGCGGGACGAGCGTTCAGCAACCTCCTTACATGCTGACACTTGGGCTGAGAGCGTGGCGATCAAGTCGTTCTTGCTTTCAATGTTCGGCTTGTATAGCCGATAGATAAAGAAAGCGGCAATAGCGGTAGAAATCAGCAACGCTATGAAAAAAGGGCTCTATAGCAGAATCTATGGGTAGGATTGGTGGCTCTTGGGGGAATTCGTGGCTGAATCGGTGGGAGTGAACCCTCCTGCACCCGACGGGGGGCGCACCCTCTGAGAACCCAAACAAAACCTTTCTGAGAAGG
>CAIRXZ010000154.1 GCA_903882645.1 uncultured Acidobacteriia bacterium
ATATTAATAATATCTCAGATTGGAACGAAAAACAAGCCCCCTAGCGAATGCGAATTTGCCTCAGTTTGAGCAGAGCGCACTCCAGATGCGCAGGCAAGGGCTGTCAGCACCAATCAGAATGCTGGTTGCGGAATCGCTGCATGGGCGGGTGCGCCTAACCGTCTCGGAAATGCTATCGCGAAAGGCCCTTGGCTTGCCCTCCCTACTCGGGTTCTTCCGTTCGATCCGACGGCACGTAATAGTCCTGCGCGCCGAGGTTGTCTTCGGCTTCCGAATCGATCGCGGCAAATTGTTCCAGGAGGATCTCGTCCTCCCGAACCTCGCTCTTGGGGCGTCTGGCTTTCTTGCGGTTCGAGTCGGCCGGCGGCTGGCCGTCGCGGTACGGTGCGTAAGGCGAAGTGGGACCTATCCGGAAATCGTCCATGAGGCGGCCTCCCTGGTCCGATTTGTACCGAAAGGCGAGGCGAAAGTCAAAGCCTAGGGCGACCCGCGCGCTCCGCGATGTCACTGGCTACTGCGCGGCCGCAACACATCTTCGACGATTCCGGTTATCGCAGGCAGTTTGGCGACCTGCAACCTTGTGTTATGCAGTTTCCGGGCTATATGAGGTAATACATCATATAAATGATGTAAATAATTTATATTAAATACTTTGAGCGAATACTGCCAATAGCTTGCACTCATTGCCGGGTTATGCGCGCGGCCCGTCGCAGCCATGCTGCAACACGGCCAATGTGGTGCTTTTCGGCCACCCGCCAGAGCTGACTGAACTCGCTAAGTTAATCAAAATCAACGCGTTACGGTTTGGTATTGTGCGTGCCGATGCCAGGGTGCAGCAAGGAGGCCCGACATGAAACAAATGCCGCGATTCCGATTCGTTGCGCTGGCTGGCGCGGCGTTGTTGTCGGCCGGGTTATTCAAACCGGCCTTCGCGCAGGCGGACCCCGACGACGCACAACGTGGGGTGGCCCGCATCAGCCTGATGGAAGGCGACGTTTCTGTCCGCAGGGGCGATTCCGGAGACTGGGTGGCGGGCGCGGTCAACGCTCCGTTGCTCACCGGCGACCGGGTGGCCACGGCTCCCAACTCGAGGGCCGAAGTGCAGTTCGACGCCGCCAATGCGTTGCGCCTCGGTAGCGATTCCTCCGTTCACTTGGCGCAGTTGCAATATGAACGGTATCAACTGGAAATCGAGCGCGGCACGGTGACCTACCGGGTGCTGCGTCCTACCGGCGTCAATATTGAAGTATCCACTCCAAGTGTCTCCGTACGGCCTTCGAAGCAGGGCATTTATCGGATCGGGGTGAGCGAGTCGGGCGAGACCGAAGTCACCGTTCGCGCGGGTAATGTCGAGGTCTACTCGCCCAGCGGATCGCAATGGGTGAATGCGGGCCAAACCTTGCGAGCGCGCGGAGCGGCCTCCGATCCCGAGTTCCTGGTCGCGGCTGCGATTCCCGTGGACGATTGGGACCGCTGGAATGACGGCCGCGATTCGCTCGAATTGAACTCGCCGAGCGCCCAGTACGTGCCTGCCGGGGTTTACGGCGCCGAGGACCTGGACCGGTCCGGCACTTGGTCGAACGTGCCGGATTATGGATACGTCTGGCAGCCCACGGTGGCCCCTGGCTGGTCGCCCTATAGTCTGGGACGATGGGTTTGGGAAGACTGGTATGGCTGGACTTGGGTGAGCTACGACCCCTGGGGTTGGGCGCCTTACCACTACGGCCGTTGGTTTTACCGCGACACCTTCGGATGGGCTTGGTATCCCGGTGCTCGGTTCTCACGGCATTACTGGTCGCCGGGGCTGGTTGGTTTCTTTGGATGGGGTGGCGGCGGTTTCGGGTTCGGCAACATCGGCTGGGTGCCGCTGGCCCCCTTCGAGGTGTTTCACCCCTGGTGGGGCCGGGCCTATTACGGACGGCCTGGGTACATCAACCGTAACATCAATATTTCAAATGTAAACATCACAAACATATACCGAAACTCTCGTGTGGCAAACGGCATTACGGCGGTTCGCGGCGCGGATTTCCAGAGTGGACGGTTCCAGGGCGCCATGCATTATACCGGATCCCAGATCGGCGCTGCCAGGATGGTGCAGGGCGCCTTGCCGATTGCTCCGGCTCAGGCCAACCTGCGCTTCTCGGACAGGCAGGCGGCTGCCGCGCCGCGGGCCTCTGCGAACACGCGCTTCGTGGCGCGCGAGCAAGCCAGTCCCGTGAACCGCATCCCGTTCGCGCAGCAGCAGCGGGCCTTCGAGCAGGCGCGAGCCGGCGGGACGGTTGGAAGCGCGGGCGGGGCAGTGCCCCAACGAGCGGCGTCACCGGCGCAGGGCGCCGCGCGGCAAGGCTCTCCGGCGCCGCAACCGGCCTCGCAGAACTCATGGCAACGCTTCGGCGACCGCCCGGCGCAGGGCCAAAGCCCATCCGCGGCCGGCCGCGAGGCACCTGTGCAGGATAATGCCCGCCAGGCGCAGAATTCGGCTAGCGCCGCGCAGGCTCAGCAGAGCCGCTCCGGTTGGAGCCGATTTGGGGAGCCGGCCGCTGGAGCCGAGAGAGAGCAGTCGAGTCCGCCGGCCCAGTCGGCGCCGCAGGCTGCTGGCAGCCCATGGAGTCGATTCGGAGCATCGGGGCAAACACCTAGCCAGCAACGGCCGCAGGGATCGCAGCCCCCAGCGTATCGCTCCGCGCCGGCGCAGAGTTACCGGCCCCCGCAGTACAGCGCGCCGCCGGCGCCGAGCTACCGCGCCCCGC
This sequence comes from uncultured Acidobacteriia bacterium, assembly GCA_903882645.1. Taxonomy (GTDB): domain Bacteria; phylum Acidobacteriota; class Terriglobia; order Bryobacterales; family Bryobacteraceae; genus BOG-224. The sequence continues at coordinate 2,751 of CAIRXZ010000154.1, forward strand.
AATACAGCGCGCCTTCGGCCCCGCGTTCCAGCGCGCCAAGTTACAGCGCCCCGCGGAGTTCCGGCGGTGGCGCCGTCCGCAGCGGCGGTTCGGGGGGCAGCGCTCACGGAGGGCATAGGTAGGGCATCTCGCCAAGCTTCTTGTTTCTTCCCTTAAGGCCCGGTCCCAGTTCAGCGGGGGACCGGGCCATTTTTTCAGTCCGGCAGTAAAGTTTACATAATATTCGTTATCAGCAATTGAACATCCAATGTAAACGACCTCTTGGACCCTCATGCCCCCCCCATCCCTGCGCCGGGCAGCGTCCTGCTGCCAGTCTAAGAAACGTGTAACATAATTACTTCCAATATATTACACCGCCTTGCTCACCTCATACCTGAACTTTTCCTCCGACTCGCCCCAGCCGGGCTATTGCGCCGCATCCTCGCGCAACGCCATCTCGTACGCCGCGGCGGTCCTCTCGATCATCGGCTCCAGCCGAAAACGCGCCTCGTAAGTGAACCGGGCGGAAGCTCCCAGCCGTAACCTGACCCCGGCGTCCCCAATCAATCCTGCAAGCGCCGCGCCGAGCGCTTCCTCGCTCCCCAGGGGCGTCAGCATCCCGTTGACTCCATGATCCACGATCTCCCGCAGCCCTCCTACATCCGTCGCGACCACCGGGAGCCCGGCCCGCATGGCCTCCAGGACGCTGCGCGGCAGGGCTTCGGAGCGCGACGACAAAACGAAGACCTGCGCGCGCGAAAGCGCCGTGGCCACATCCTGACAGTAACCCGAGAAACGGACCTTGCCGGCGATTCCCAAACTCCCGGCCAAGGCGCGGCTAGCGGACTCCAAGGGGCCGTCGCCCACCAACTCCAACTCCCAATCGAGGTCGCGCAAGCGGGCCGCCGCCCGCAGCAGGACTGCATGGTCCTTGGGGGGCTCGAATCGCGCCACGCAAACGACCCGCACGGGACTCGCCCCCGGATCGGCGCGCAGCCCATCCGGGATCTCCCCTACCCCGTTGGGGATCACCAACAGCCGCTCGGGTGGTGCGATGGCGTGAGCCAGCGCCAGCCGCCGCTCCTCTTCGCAGACGCAGACGATGGCCCGCGCCCAGCGCGCCGCGATCCGTTCCGCGGTCCGGAACAATGCGCCCCGCGGGCCTGGCATGCGGTCTCCGACCGGCAGGCCGTGGGGCGTGTAAATCGCTGGAACGCCGAGGCGGGCCGCGGCCGCGCGTCCGATCCAACCGGCCTTGGCGGTGTGGGTCGAAACCAGGTCGGGCTGGAAATCCCGCAGCGCCGCCGTCAATTCCAACAGCGCCAGCAGGTCGCGGCCCGGACGAATGGGCCGCCGCAAGAAGCGCAACCCACGGACCGGCGCGCCGGCCTCGGCCAGTTGCCTGCCCGCCGGGCCTTCGCCGCCCACGAAGACGGCCACCTTGTGCCCGCGCGCCAGCATCGCCCGCGCCATCTCGAGGACGTGCACCGTCGCGCCGCCCACCGCGTCGGCGCGCGTCACCACGTAGGCGATCCTCATCGGTCTTCCTTTCGAGACACGATCACCAGGAACGCCAGTTTGCGAAACAAAGCCACAGCCGCCGCGCGCACCGGCGGCAGGCTCAAAAGCCGTGCGGCGGGCGCGCGCCATCGCCGCTGGCAAAGCCGGTAGCGGATGTAGTCGGCTTCCCTCCCCTCGTTGCGAAAATACCGATCGAAGGCGGCGAAGATCTCGGCGCGCGGGCGGTAATGCGTGTGGGCGTCTATCCACGCCAGCTTGTCGATGGCCCACTGGCGCCGGGTGGGAGCCTGCTCCTTCCAGTAGCCGAAACCCACCGACCGCAGCGCCCAGGCGAACAAAGAGCGGGCGCGGGAACCGCGCGGGAACCAGTGCGCGAACGGGATGCCGATATGACCCTCCCGCCAGACGTCGCGCGACGGGAAGACGCTCAGCAGCGTGCCGCCGGGCTTCAGCACGCGATGGATCGCGGCGAGCTCGCTTCCGAGGTCTTCGACATGCTCCATGACTTGGTTGCCGACCACCAAGTCGAAGGATGCGTCCGGAAAGGGAAGGCGGCCATCGCGGATTTCATGCACGGCCGTGCCGAGCAAGCCCGCCGCCACGGCTTCCGCCCGCGCGTTGGAACCGCTGTAGTACACGTCGGCGCCCTGCATGTTCAGGCCGGCGGCGCGAGCTTCCGCCACCAGTTGGCCGGCGCCGCAGCCGAAGTCGAGAATGGCGCAGCCGGCCGGCTTCCCCGCCCCGCCCGCGAACCGGCGCGCGAAATCAAGCACGAAGCGGCTGGTCACGTCCATCGCGATCTCTCCAGCAAATCGCGGTAGGTTGCTTCCCAGACCGAGACCACCGCCTGGATGTCGAACCGCTCCTTGGCCCGCGCCCGGGCCGCGCGGGCCATCCGCTCGCGGGCATCCGGCGGCAGGGATTGCAGGCGCGACATGGCCGCCGCCATCGCCGCCGGATCGGAGACCGGGACAACCAGACCGGCCTCGCCGCCCTCCAGGACTTCGCGGACGCCGCCTGCGTCGGATGCCACCGCGGGCAACCCGCTGGCCGCTGCCTCGAGCAGAACCATGGGCAAGCCCTCGACCACGGAGGAAAGCGCGAATGCATCGGCCGCGTTCATCAGCGCGGGCACGTCGTCCACTCGCCCGAGGAAGCGCGCGTCAATCGCCAGCGAGGCGGCGAGTTTCTTGAGTTCCGCCTCCTGCGGCCCCTCGCCGGCGATCAGCAGCACGGCCCCGTGTTGCGCCGCGAAGGCCCGTAGCAGCGTGGGCCAGTCCTTCTTCCACATTAAGCGGCCGGCCGCCAGCCACACGAACTCGGATGTCAGACCCAGTTCGGCGCGCGTGCGCGCGCGACGGTCCGGGTCCGGCCGGAAGACCCCGGTATCGACGCCGTTCGGAATCACCAGCAGCTTCGCCCGCCGGACTGCCCCGCTCGAAGCGTGGCGTTCGGCAACGGCGCTGCTGACCGCCGCCACGGCGTCGGCCATCGGATCGGTCAGGCGGTACATCCAGTCGCGCAGGCGGGCGGACCACCGGGAGCGCTTCCCCGCCCCACTTTCGGCGGCGCTGTGCAGCGTCGATATCACCACCGGCACGGGGCAAAAGAGCCGCGCGAGGCGCGCCATGAGGTTGGCGTGGAACATGTGGCTGTGCAGCACCTGGGGGCGCAATCGGCTCAGCAGGAGCGCCAGCCGCCCGAGGCCGCGGGGGTCCGGTCTCCCCGGCCGCATGTCCAGTGAGAACACGTGCACGCCGGCTGCCTTCAGCGTGTCCGCGTAGCCCGCCAAAGGAAGCAGCGAGACCGCCGCCGGCTCCCAGCCGCGCCGCCGCAACTCTAACGCCAAGCGGAGCACTTGCGATTCCGCCCCGCCCGGCGCGAGCGACGTGCTCAGCATAACGACCCGCGGCATCATCCCTCACCCCTGTATACGCGCTCGAAAAGCGCCGCGTAGCGATCCACCATCACGCTCGTGTCAAGGCCGGCCGAGCGCAACGCCGCGGCTTCTCCCAGCGCGCGGCGGCGTTCCGGATCGCACGCCAGAGCGGCCAGCGCGGCATCGAGCGCGGCCGCATCGCCCGGGGGCGCGAGCACGCCCGTCACGCCGTCCTCGACCAGGTCCGGAACCCCGCCCACCGCCGGGGCGACCACCGGCAGCCGCGCGGCCATGGCCTCGATCATCGCGACCGGAGCGCCTTCCCACTCCGAGGCCGAAAGAAAAATGTCGCAGGCGGAGAGCAGTTCCGGCACATCCTGGCGCAAACCGAGAAAGTGCGCGCGGCCAGCGAGGCCCAGACGCTCCGCCAGGCGGCGGCTCTCGCCCAAAAGAGAACCTTCGCCCGCCATGGCCAGATGCGCGGCGGCGCAGCCGCCGAGAGTGCGCGCGAACGTCCGGATGAGGCCCAGCGGATTCTTCTGGGGATCGAACCGCGCCACGGAGACCACCAGCAGATCGCTGGGGCCGAAGCCGTTGGCGCTCCGCCAGGACTCGCGGGCGCCGGGGCGGAATCCGCGGAGCGTGTCCGCGCCATTGGGAATGGTGGCGGCCGGCGCCATGCCGTACCAGCACGTAAAGGAGCGCGCCAAGACGGCCGAGATTGCCACCGGCAGCGCTCCGGTCCGAAACGCGGCGCGGTGGATCGTGCGCCCGATGAAAGTGGTTTCCTTTTCCGCCAAGTTATGGACCGTATGGACGATAGTCCCCTGGCGGGCCACAATCCACGCCGGCAGCACGTAGTTCAGCACATAGGAATGCGTGTGTACGATGTGCGGGCGGAATTGGCGGAGCAATCCGCTGAAGCGCAGCCACATGCGCGGGTCGAGACCGCGCCGCTTGCCGAGATGCCACACGGGGACGGCGCGGCGCGCGAGCTCGGGTTCCAGGCCGCCGGGGAATGGGGGGTAGAGCGAGACCACTTGGGCCTCGAACCGTTCGGGGTCCAACCCGCAAGCGATCGAAACGGCGACCCGTTCCGCGCCGGCGCGCCGCAGCGACGCCAACACCTCCAGCACCCGGATTCTCAAGGCTCACGCCCCTCGAATGCGCGCGCCCAGGCGGTCATGATCAGGGCGAACATCAGCCAGGTGGGTTTGCGGTGCTCCCACGTCAGCGTGAATACCCCCACGGCCCAGACCGCGAGGAACGTGAACCACAGCGCGCGCTCGCTCGAAGATAGCAGCCAGGAGAACCACGCCAGGGTGGCCAGCAGCATCCCCCAAATCAGGAACCCCACCGCGCCGGTCTCAACCAGCACCGAAAGGAACGTGTTGTGCGCGGCGTACTGGTGTCCGGGCAGCGGCGGCCTCCCCAGCCAGGGGACCGCGGCCTCGGCATAGGCCCCCGCCCCGACGCCACGCACCGGATGATGCGTGAAGAGCCGGATGCCGGCTTTCCAGATGCGGGTGCGGTTGTGAAATGTTCCGCCGGCGACCTCCGCGGGCAGCGTGGCCAGCCGCTCGCGGGCGGCCGCCGGGGCGAACCGGAGCGATCCGAGGATCAAGAGCAGCAGCAGCCCGATGGAAACGAGCCGTTGCGTAAGCGTGGACGGGCGCCAGGCCAGAATGACGAAGAGGACATTCAGCAAGCCGGCGATCAGCGCGGTGCGCGACGCGGTGAGCAGGATGGCGACGATCGCCAGCACGGCCGCGAGCCGGACCAGCGCGGCCGCCAGTCCGCGGGAGCGCGCGCTCAGGTAGAACGCCACGGTCAGCGCGAGCGCCAGCGTGATGGCCAGATCGTTGGGATCGAATCCGGCGGTGGCGTAACGGCGCCAGTACGTCTGCCGATTCTCGGCGGCTCGCACGATGGTCCACACCGACGAAACCGCCGCGCCTGCCAGGTAAGCCTGGAGCAGCCTGGTCTGCGCCGTGGCGGTGCGGCACAGCTCCCAGACCAGCCAGACCATCCCGAGCAACTGGACCAGCGTGACGAAGCGGGCGGCGGTGGCCGGCGGGGACGCGCTCCAGCGCCAGGTGAGGCCGCTCCACAGCACAAAAGCGGCGGCCAGCAGCAGGGCCGCGTTGGGCGGACGGAGCCGTCGCCGCCACGCCACCGCCGCCGCTCCAGTGGCGAAAGCCGCCAGACCGATGACGCGCGAGATGTCTCCGAGCCCCGGGAACTGAACGCTCTTTTCCAGCGGAAGCGAGCAAACCAGCGCACAAAGCAACACCCACGCGGCGCGGTCGAGAAAGGACTTCGATCTCATTGCGCCGCTCGCCGGGCTTCCCGCAGGGACCCGCGCAGGATCGGCAACGATCCGGCGATCTGTACCAGCCACGAAGCGGCCAGAGCCACCGCCGCGCCCTTCAATCCCCATCTCGGGATCAGCGCCCAACTCGCGATGCCCGAGGCGGCGGCGACCACCGCAAATAATGGCGCCTGGAAGGCGAACGCCCGCACGCTGGTAACGATGTATCCCAAGGCCCCGGCGACATAGCTCACCAGGGCGGCGCCCATGAGCCAGACGAGGAGATCGGAATACGCCGCGTAAGGCCGGCCGTAAGCGAGGACCAGCGCGAGACGGCCGGCCGCGAGCGCAACGGCGACCCCCGCGGCGCCCAACAGGCCGGCGGCGCCTGCGAATCGCAGCGCCAGCCTTCGGAAGCCGGGCATGTCGCCCTTGCTGAAGCAGCCGGCGAGTTGTGGGGTAGCCGCCTGCCCGAGCGCGTTGATCACGGTGGATCCGACCGCCATGAACGAAGCAGGCGCAGCGAAGGCGCCCAGGGCGGCCAGGCCGAGATGGCGTTCAATCGCGTAGCGGGGAAGATTGCCGGCGAGCGAGGCCAGCATCAGGACGGCTCCGAGCGGCAGCGCGGCCGCCAGAATGCGCGCCTGGCCGTGGAAGCCCGAGGCCGCGCGCGACTCGCCCGCCGATCCCGCCGGCCGGTCATACGCCAGCAAAATGGCGATCCGCGCGGCGGCTTGCGCGGTGACCGCAACCAGCAGATTGTGAGTCAGCCACAGCGCCGCGCCCAGCGCCGCGGCCGAGAGCGCGCCGCGCGCGGCGGTCGAGCGCGCAATCTGGTCCATGCGGTTGCGCCGCTGGAGCGCCGCGTAGTAGATGTCGCTCAGGTTATCCGCGCTTAGAACCACCACGGCCGCCACCAGAACCGGCGCAACCGGCCGGGAATATCCGCCGGACAGAGCGATGGCGAGAACGGCGCCGGCCGCCAGGGCCGTGGTCCACAGCCGCACCACGAGGTAATCGCCAAACGAATGGCGCCGCTCCATGTCGGTCGCCAGCACGGCCCGAAGGTTCAAATGAGAGAACATCGCGACCGGCGTCACAATCGCCAGCGCCAGCGCGTACTCACCCAGCATCTCGGGGCCGCCGATCCTTGCGATGGCGCTCAACGCCGCCCATTGGCTGGCCGCGAACACGGTGTTCCCCGCGAACGTAGCGAGGAAGCCCTTGCGCAGAGACGCCGGGACCTGCGCGGGCGCGTGGCGGGGATCTCGAAGCATCGGTTTCTATCATTGTAATGGTCATCCGCGATGGCGCCGCGCGGCGCGGGAGGGCGGAGTGCTTACCCTAACTGGGGATACATCATCTATTGGCGGTCCGTTGGCAGGCGTTTTCGCCTGCCAACCTCCTTTCGCGGCAACATCCCCAAGACGGTTAAGCACCCGGGAGGGCGCGATGCGCGCGCGACCCCTTTCCGCCGCGCTCGAAGTCCCGCGCTTTCCCGCCGCCCGATAGCCCTAAATAGCTATGCTCTCAAGCGCTTGCATGAGTCCTTCGGGCGTAACCTTCATCTCATAATCGACGTAGTTTCGAGCGGAGACCATGATTTCGGGAACAATCCGCTGCTGGAAAGGAACGAAAATGTTGAAACGCAAGAATCTGTTGAGAATGGCCGGGGCGATCGGGGCGCTGATGCTCCCGGCGCTCGCCTCCGCGGCGGGCGACATCTGTTACTTGCGCGATGCGGCGGCGCCGAGCGCTTCGACCGCCTATCTTCTGTGCGAACAGGGCATGCTGTACGCAACCACCGATAGCGGCGGCCACTGGGCCATGCAACGAACCGGCGCCGACCAGACGCTGCATGCGATGGTGTTCCAAGACGACACGCACGGCATCGTAGTGGGCGAGGGCGGCACGATTCTGGCCACCAGCGACGGAGGCAAGACTTGGCAGCAGCGCCTGGACGACAAGAAGGCGCACTTCACCACCGAGCACCTGCTGACGGTCTACGCGATTGGCGATCTCATGTGGGCCGCCGGGTTCGACGGCGCCTTACTGCATTCGACCGATGGAGGCCGCACTTGGGAGAAGCAGAATAGCGGCACCACCATGGCCATCCAGGGCCTCTACTTCCTGGACAAGGATCACGGCTGGGCGGTGGGCTGGTCGGCGACCATCCTGCGCACCGCCGATGGCGGCAAGACGTGGGAGAATGTCTCCACCGACAAGGCCACCTGGTCTCTCGACTCGGTCTACTTCCGCGACCCGAATAACGGCTGGGCCGCTGGATTCGCCGGAGAACTGCTCCGCAGCCGCGACGGAGGCAAGACTTGGGCGGTCCAGGAAAGCCCCGTCCAGTCCGAGCTTTCGTCGATCGCGTTCGACAAGTCCGGCCGCGTCTGGATCGCGGCGGACGAACAGCTTCTGGTGAGCCAGGACGGCGGCGAGAAGTGGTCCGTGGACAAAGTGGACAACCATCTTTTCCTTTGCAAGGTCTTCGGCAAAGGCGATTCGTTGTGGGCGCTTGGCGAGCTCGGACTGCTACAGCAAAAAGGCGCGAGCATGGAATGGCAGCGGTCCCAGAGCCTGGTCCCGGCGGGAACTTCCATCGCGGACTCGCTCGAAGCGTCGACCGAAGTTCCGGCCGGCGATTCCACGGCGAAATGACCCCGCGGGGGATGGGCGGAAAGGCAGGGGTCGGGCATGCCCGACCCCTACGCGGCGAAAGCGCCTGCCCCACCTTGTTACCTACGCGTTGAGGGCTCGATCCATCCGTTCGATAGCTTCGTCCTTGACGTCTCCCAAGTCGTTGGTGTCGCGCATGTCCGGGGTGTCCATCCTGACTCCGGCATGATTCATGCGGATCATGGCGACGTCCAGCCACGGGTTGCCGGGAAACGCGGCCAGCGCTTGCAGGCCGTGGACGGACGCGCCCTTGGCCAGGACGATCTTCTTCGACTTGGCCTCCGAAAAGGCGTCCTGGATGCGCCTGGTTTCGTCCGGCCACTGGGCGCTGCGCATGCAGTGCATCAGCAGAATATCGAAGTACTCCGTGTTGAGGACCTGGCGGAAGCGGTCGAACTTGGCCTGCGGATCGTCGTTCGGACGAACCGTGTACTTGGTCATCAGCCTGTAGGAATCGCGCGGCAGGCCTTTTAACGCCTGGCCCAGCATGGCTGGAGTCGTGTACGACTCAGCAGTCTCAAAGAACCGGATGCCGTGGTCGTACGCGTAGCGGACAAGACGCGGGAAAACGCCGCTCCTCGGAAGAATCGGCCCGCGGGCGCTTTCGCCTGCCGGCGGACCGCCAAAGGAATACGAATCCCCACCTCGGGGAGGGTTCCCTCGTCCGGCTGGGCGCCGCACCACGCGGCCGCGCGTTAGATTCCGATTGGAGATTGCAATGAGAGTCGATTCATTCGATAATCGGGCCTTAAGAGGGCCGGCGATGGAGTACCTTTCCCCGGACCAGATCTGCCGCATGCCGGGCGGAGATGGAGACTTTGCTCGCGGCCAAGGCGGTGGTTGGAAAGCCGAACGCCCGCCAGTCGATCAAGTAAGAATCCAAATGGAAATCCCGGCTCAAAGGACAACAGGATGAAACGATTTCTTACGACTATCATTTGCCTAACGCTCGGCGTGGCATTTGACCTGAACGCGCAGCCCCCCTTTCCTCCGGGTGGTCAAATGCCCGGAGGCGGGCGTGGACCCGGTGGCTTCGGAGCCCAGCAAGGTCCTCCGCCGACTTACGCCGACATCGATTACGCGCCGCCCGAGCCCGCCACGAGCAACGGCCATAAGCTCGACCTTTATATTCCGGCGGGCGCGGCTAAGCCCCTCCCCGTAGCGATATGGACCGCCGGCTCCGCATTTTCCGCGGATAACGGCAAGAATGGGGCCGGCCGCCTGGCCGAACAGTTGAATCCGGCCGGTTATGCCGTGGCGGGCGTTTCGGTCCGGTCAAGCTCCCAAGCGCTGTTCCCGGGCCAATTGCACGATATCAAGGCCGCCATCCGGTGGCTCCGGGCTAATGCGGCCAAATACAACTTCGATCCGAATCACATCGCCATTATCGGCGATAGCTCGGGAGGGTGGGTCACCTCCATGGCTGCCGTGACCGGAGACGCGCCCGAAATGGAAGGCTCGGTGGGGACGACGGGCGTCTCAAGCGCGGTCCAAGCCGCGGTCGCGTTCTATCCTCCGACGAACTTTGCGACGATGGACGCCTGGGCCATCCGCAAGTGCGCCGGGCAAGACTGTCACGACTCGGCGAACTCCCCCGAATCCCGGCTGCTCGGCTGCGCGATCCAGACCTGCCCGGACAAAGTGAAGGCGGCCAGCCCCATGACTTACATCACCCCGGCCGATCCGCCGATTATGATCCTGCACGGCGATTCCGATCAGTCCGTGCCGCACAACCAGGGCGAGCAATTCTACATGGCGCTCAACAAGGCATGCAAAGAGGCTGTCTTCATCAGCCTTCCCAAAGCCCCGCACGGGAACTGGACCGGCTTTCTGACCAACGATTCATTGCGGGAGGCCGCGACGATTCGTTCCACCTCCTCGGCCGGCTGCACAGTGGTTAACCCGACGCCCTACACGCCGACCTGGAAGACTGTGATCGATTTTCTCGACAAATATATGAAGTGATGGCGGCAAGCGCGTGCGCGAGCCAGCTCGCGCACGCGGCACAAGCTTTGTTCCCGGTATTGCTATTCCGGGAAGTCGCGGAAACAAAGTGCCCGATTGGTATCCGTCGGGCGGCGGACTTGTCTGAGCGTCAAGAACTATTAAGCGTACATGCGGTCTGGCTTTGTAAGAGCCATCATTAAGTGATGAGGCTGGCAAATTTGCACCTATCGCCACCGTTTTGAGGAGTAAAGCTCCTGCAATTGACGGTTGAGTCTCGTGGGAGGGTAGTCGTTGCGGTAGAATGTCAGTTCCCTCGCGTCGTCTTTCAGAGGCTCAAAGCTCATTCTGAACATGTATACTTCGCCGACTTCCAAAAGGTAGGATGAACCTGAATAGGGTTGGTACTGGTCAGCGTCTGTTCCGTCAGGACGAAGCTTCAAAATCGAACTGCCCTCACGAAACCTGTAGACCCTACCCCTCTCATCTTTCAGGTAGGTTACAAATAACCCACTTGCGTCCGACAGGTTGTTTACCCGTAACGGATTCTTTAATCTCGCCGCGATTTGCAGATCCGTAAAGCCTCTTTTCAGCGCGAGCCAAACCACAGCTAGTTCCGGAAGATCCTCAGATGAGGATATCATCCAGTCAGAGTCCTGTAGATTGGACAGAATCACTGGAACTGCTGGCTTTACTGGGCTTGGTGGCTGAGGTGGTGAAGCGGTCAAAGGCGCACTGGTTGGTTGAGGCGTCGGCGTAGGTGTCAGCGATGGCGTAACTACTGGAGCTGGCTGTTGCAGAGTAGCTACAACCGGATTAGGAGGTGGCGATGGGGTTGCGGCAACCGGCGATTCTGCGGCGGCTTCAACCGGGTTTGACGGCTGAACCTGCGGGATTGGCGGGATCTTTTCCGCCTTGGCCAAAGCGGAATCCAGATCCAGCGCCGGGCTAAAGTAAGCAAGATGGAGCCGGAGCTGGGAAATCCCTTGCCGCAACGTCGGGAAAGTCAGATCAAAATGGTAAGTTTCGTCCACCCGCACATAATGAGCCGGCCAGAAATTCTCTATCTCTTTGTCGCCATACCAATGCTCTATTATTGTGCTGGAGGTTTTCACCGAATCGTAAAGGGCAGTGTCCGCGGACAGATTGTACGCCTGCCGAGAATCATCCACCAGGTAGGCTGCCTGAGATGTTGTAATAAGGTAGATCTGTCCCCTCCAGGTAAATGTTCCGGATGAACTGTTAGGCAACAACCATCCGGGCTGCCCATCTTTACCTTGGCAAGCCAAGTAGACGATCGTCCTGTCCGGCGCAATTTGAATTTTTTCGGTCCAAAGCACCAGATCCTCCGAAACAACCTGATTTGGATCCGAAGGAGACTTCCCGAATGAACGCTTCTTTTTTTCCTGCTGCTTCTGGTACTCTTCGGCAGTTGCCGGGTCAAACTCTTTCAGCTTCTTGCCCGTGTCGGGATCAAACTTGAGTCCCTTGGGGAAGCTCTTGATGGTGCCGTCCGGCATACGCAGGTAGACGGCTTGGGCCTGGGAGGTAAATGGGTTGAACAATCCGGAGGTGTAGGGCGACGAGACAAAGTACATGACCACAAACCAAGCGGCCAAGACCCCAGCCACGATCGGCACCCACGTTTTGTCCCGCTTGATGACCTTGTGCAGTACTCCGTTTGCGAAGTAGGCTATGAGCGTCGCGAAAGTCACGGCCACCAGTTTGCCGAGATATTCGCTCATGCCGTAGCCTTCCATCGCGTTCTTAACGCTCGAGTAAACCCAGACGAAGGTTAGGACATCTGCCAGAATCAGGCAGAACCAGAACCCCAGTCCAATGCCGGCGGCGACTAGTACGAAACCGCCTGCTTTTCTACCAACACTTCTTACGCTATCGAAATTCATGACGCTCCTCTTTTTCTGAGTCGGATGAGGCGCTAAGAGGTAAACTCCGGCGCCTATGTTGTTGTTTGACGCGCATCAGCGTGGATACTGCTTCGCTTTCTGCGAACGGCCGTCCACGAAAACTATGGCGGCCAAAATCAAAACATTGAGCAGGACGCCGAAGATGGCCCAGCGTACGGGGCCACGTCCCGTCTTCTTCGCGTAGAAGTTGCCGGCATAGCCGAAAACTATGCAGGTAATAACAAACACCAGCCAAAGGTCTGGCATCTCGTTCCTCTTTCTTGTTTGTAAGGTGCAAATGAGCCTGAAAAGGTTCCCAGTATTGCTATTCTGGGAAGTCGCGGAAACAGTACAATTTATTGAAGTTCAGTAGTGTCCGGCAAAGTACTTTGTAGAGCATGATAAGCCCTGTGCTTTGAATGCGATAGGCGGAAAACGGAGTTTTTTGATTTCAAAATTGAATTTCGGGGCGGCACTGATAGTCAAGCACTTAACGGTGTTCCTGTCGCCAAAACGTCTGTGGACCTCCAGTTTTTTACACTTTCGAGGAATACCCTCGACTTACTGGTAGGCCCATTTTACGGGGGTCTGGGCATACGTCGTTCCGGTGCGAATTAGGCCGCCCTTGCAACTGATAGATAAAGAACCACTTACAGCCGGCAGCAGTGATTGAAGTTATCTTCCACAGGGAAACCGGCCCTAATCGCGATCCCAAGCAGAATCAATCAGTTACGAGAGGATTCGCCATTCTTCGCAAATCGATTTTCGACTTTTCCCGAGACGCCGCTTGCGATAGTCGTGTAAGTCATTGACAAATCGGGCCGAAACAGTCACGGTGATCGGGCCTTCAGAATCGAAAGTCGAAAATCTCGGTCAAATGCGGCCTTTTCGCGGTTATCCGGAGCCGGCCCGGGGCCGATTGGCGGCGTCCGGCCGGCAAAATGTCGCAAGCGGCCCGGAGAAATCGGGGCGGGAAGCCTTTTCGACAATCGATCCGACGATCTCGCCCGTGGAGATTGCCAGGCCCAGTCAAGATGGCATAACCGTCTTATGACGGCGAGAGGCCGAGCTGGACGCAGATGGCCCGCTCCACAGCGCCGACGTCGTCGAACGACAAGGCGCCTAACCTGGATTTGAGCCGCCGCTTGCTGACGGTGGCGATCTGGTCGGCCATTGCCTTGCGAGGCTCGCCATTCAAATCGATTGGGGCTTCGCACGGGTAAACGCGGGTTACATTGCTCGTGATTGGAACGACCTGAACGCGGTTGAGATGGCGGTTGGACGCGTCATTACCGACGATGACAGCGGGGCGGGTCTTTTGGATTTCGCCGCCGAGCGACGGATCGAAATCGACCCACCAGACTTCACCGCGCAGCATGGGGTTCCGTGAAAGAGGCGTCCGCGATCACGCCTTCGGACCACTCCAGCGCCTCCTGTTCGCGCGCCTGGTCGCCGGCCATCTCGCGGTACGAAGCCTCGATATCCTGCGGCACGACGTGGGGACGGGCGAGTTCCTCGATGAACCGGCTAATCCGGCGTCGGCCGATGGTCCGGTGAAGCCCGTCATAGACGGCCTCGCTGACGGTGATTGTGAGCTTTCGCTTCATGGCGCTCCCTATACGTATTGTACACGTATAGAGAGCGCCTGCCCCTGGAGTTTCCACATTTGGGAACGTACGAAGGTATGATCGGCTTGCGGCGCCGCCAAAGCCATGCCCTGATACAAGGCCCGATGTTGGGTTGGGAGTGTCAAGGCACGGCGGAGCGCAAGCAGCGCCGCGCACAAATATAGAAACTCCGGCGGTAAGCGAAAGCGCCTGCCCCGCGATGGGCGGCCCGCGGGATTCCACTCCGCCGGACGCGCGAAGGGTTATTCCACAGTGACGCGCGTGCCCTTGCGTTCTTCGTGCGACAGGTGCTCGATGCGGTCGTCGATCAGGCTGCGCAGGCCTTTCAGGAACTCCACCCGCGAATTGCGGAAGTGGTTCTGGGTCGATTCCGACCAGCGGCGCTCGAGCGCCGGCAGAACGGCGCAGAAGAAACAGCCGGTGTGAGGGACTCCGGCGTCGGTCTTTTCTTCTTCCATTTTCAGCTCTCCTTCATCTCCACGGTCAGAACTCTATTCTCCAACGTCGCGCGCGCGGGGGAAAGGGCGGCCATCGAAACCGGCAACCCGATGTGGCGGCGCAACGTGCCAATCTCCACCACCAGTTCGTCGCCCTTCTTGAAGAGCCCGACCTCGCCCTTGGCGGCGAACGGCAATCGCAGGCGGATCTCGTAATGGCCGTCGCGCTTGGAGAACGTGTAGGGCGCTTCAGTGCGTCCCGCGGCGGCGGGGTCCTCCTTCTCGCCATAGAGCGAAGCGGCCAGTTCCTCCAGGCGTTCGCGCCCCAACACCTCGTGCGCGAACAGCGGCACGCGCTTGACCGGCGTGGGCGCGAAGTAGGCTTCGATCTCCTCGAGAATCCGCTCCTGCGACGCACGCCATTCCTGGAACCAGGCGTCGGTCACGGCCAGCGGAAGCACCCGGTTGACGATAACGCCATCCACGGTGAGGCCGTGCAGCGAGAAATACACATACGCGCGCTGCGTCTCCCGGAGCACCATGCGTTCCGGGTTGGTGACCAGACGCACGCTGGTAATCCGGGGGTTTTCCAACAGCTCGCCGACGCCATCGAGTTTCCCGAAGAGATCCTGGATGTTCGCGAAGTAGTTGTCGGGCGGCAACTCCACCGGCGACACGCGGTTGGCCAGCGGGCGCACGGCCTTGAGGAGCCCGCGCTGGAAAGGGAAGATGTGCTTCATGTACCACTCGAGAGTGGTCGGCATGCTGACGAAGCGCAACGATTCGGCGGTGGGGGCGCAATCGAGGACGATGACGTCGTAGCGTTCCTCGCGGCGGAACTGGTTCACGTACATCATGGCGCTCAGCTCCTCCATGCCCGGCAGGATGGCCAGCTCCTCGGCTTCGACGTCGCCGATCCCGGTGGTCCGCAGGACCGACACCACGTAGGACGAGATCTCGCGCCAATGCCGCTTGATCTCCTTCTGAATGTTTACTTCGTGGATGGCCAGGCGTTCGTCGATGGGGTAGGGGTCGCCGGTCTTGCCGTGGAAGAGCTCCGTTTCCAGATCGAAGGCGTCCGCCAGGCTGTGCGCGGGGTCCACGCTCATCACCAGGGTTCGGTAGCCGAGGCGGGACAGTTGCAGGCCCGTGGCGGCCGCAAGACTGGTCTTTCCGACGCCGCCCTTGCCGCTGAACAGAAGGATGCGCATAGTTCTATCTTACGGCGGGTAGGGGGCTTGCACACGATATTCCGTCTGATATATCGTAAGATACATCATGCGTAACGAATGGTGGCAGTCCTACGGGGGCGTCTGGCCTTGGGCCACGGGCTTTGGCCGGCGCCGCTTCTTTGAATCGGGCGAGCCTCGGTTGGCGATCCTCTCGCTGCTCAGCGAAGGGCCCAAGCACGGTTACCAGATCATGAAGGAAATGGAAGAGCGCTCGGGCGGGCTTTACCGCGCCAGCGCCGGGAGCGTCTATCCCACGCTCCAGCAGCTCGAAGACGAAGAACTCATCCGGGCCGATCAGCAGGAAGGCAAGCGCGTTTACAGCATTACCGACGCCGGCCGCCAGGAGCTTGCGAAGGACCCGGACGCGGTGCGGCGCATCTGGCAGCGCGCCGAGAACTGGGGAGAGTGGGGCCATTGCATGAACCCGGAAACCTTGCACATCCTGAAACCGCTGGGTTCGCTCAGCAAGGCCGCCTGGCAGGCCGTCAGCCGCGTGGGCGGCAAGCCCGAAGGCGAGGAGCGCCTGCGCGAGATCCTGGAACGCGCCCGGCGGGAACTGGAAGAGCTGCGGTGATAGCCTTCGGCCATCAGCCGTCAGAAGCTGAGAAATAGTCGCGAAACGCAGGCGAAACCGCCTGCGCCACCTCTGGAAGCCCTGTGTTTGTAGCGGTGGGGCAGGCGGTTCCGCCTGCCGAGCCCGCTTGCGGGCTGTTCTTTCACAGCTTCTCAGCCATCGGCTTTGGCGGCGCGCCTTCGGCGCGTGCCGCTGCCTGAGGCGCGGTTGTCTTGGCTGATGGCTGAACGCTGAAAGCTGAGAGCTGTTTTATCCTGGAACCAGACATGGGAATCGGAATCCGAATCGAAGAGTTGCGCAAGGTCTATGACACGCCGCCGCCCATGGCCGCGCGGGGCGCCGCCTTTGCCCGGGCAGGCATGCGGTCCGGACGCAACGAGAAGAAGAACTTCGAAGTGGTGGCGCTGGCGGGCATCTCGCTCGAAATTCGTCCGGGCGAGGTCTATGGCCTGCTCGGTCCCAACGGGGCCGGAAAATCGACTACCATCGGCATCCTCACTACCCGCGTGAAGCCCAACGGAGGCCGGGCGTTGCTGGGCGAGTACGATGTCTGGAAGGAGCCGGTCAAGGTGAAGCGTCTGATCGGCGTGGTTCCCCAGCGGCCCAACCTGGATTTCGCCCTCACCGCGCGCGAGATCCTGCTGTTCCACGGCGCCTATTTCGGACAGACCGCCCGCGAACGCTCGCGGCGCGCCGCCGAGTTGCTCGAGAAATTCAAGCTGACCGACCGGGCCGACCACATGGCCCGCACCTTCTCCGGCGGCATGATGCAGCGCCTCTCGATCGCGCGCGCCATGATGCACGATCCCGAAGTATTGTTCCTCGACGAGCCTTCCGCCGGCCTCGACCCGCAAACCCGGCTGCTGCTCTGGGAAATCATCCGCGACTACAACCGCCTCGGCAAGACCATCGTCCTGACCACGCACAATATGGACGAAGCCGACGCGCTGTGCGACCGCCTGGCGATCATCGACCACGGCCGCATCATCGCCCGGGGCACGCCCTCCGAGCTGAAGGCTTCGATCCCCGGCGGACACCTGTTGCGGTTGCGGTTCGACCGCGTCCCGGAGCCGCTCGCGGCTGCCTTGCAGGCGCTGCCGGGCGTGCTCGAAGTGCGCCCGGTGGACTCCGCCGGCGCGGACGTCTATGCGGACCGCGGCGGCACGCTGATTCCGGCGATCGTCAGCGCCGCGCAGGCCGCGGACGTGGAGCTGCGCGATGTGAGCATTTCCGAACCCAGCCTGGAGACCCTGTTTTTGCACCACACCGGAAGGAGCCTGCGAGATTGAACTGGAAAACGTTCTTCGCCATGCTTTCGCGCGACGCGCATGTGGCCCGCCGCAACCTGCTGCCGCTGTTGCTGCAGAACCTCCTGCAGCCGCTGCTTCTGGTATTCGTGTTCGGCCGCGTGCTGACGACCGGCGGCATGATGGCGGCCCGCTTCAAGGACGTGATGCTGCCCGGCGTCATAGCCATCAGCATGGCGCTCTCCGGCGTGCAAGCCGTCGCCATGCCGCTGATGGTCGAGTTCCAATTTACCCGTGAGATCGAGGACCGCCTGCTGGCGCCCATGGCCAACGGCTGGCTGGCGGTTGAGAAGGTGATCGCCGGCATGGTCCAGGCGCTGGTGGCCGGTCTGGTGGTGATCCCGGCCGCGTGGCTGGTGCTGGGATCGGGCGTACACATCAGCCTGCGCCATCCGTTCGAGTTCGTGGCGGTCTGCCTGCTGGTGTCGCTCTTTTCCGCCGCCGGCGGTCTGACGCTGGGTTGCTCGGTGGGCCAGACCCAGATCGGGCTGATGTTCAGCCTGGTCCTGGCGCCCATGATGATGTTCGGCTGCGCGTACTACCCCTGGAGCATGTTGAGCGCCTTCCCCGGTTTGCAGTACGCGGTGCTCATCAACCCGTTGGTGTACGCCAGCGAAGGCCTGCGCGGCGCGTTGGCGCCGCAAGTGCCGCACATGCCCGCTTACGTGGTGGTGGGGGCGCTGCTGGCGATCGATATCGCGCTGCTGGTGGCGGGGGTGAGGCAGTTTCGGAAGAAGGCGCTGAGTTAGGCGCGCTATTACAGGCCCAGGTAGCCGCGGTGAAAACCTACTTCCACGTCGACATGGACGCGTTCTTCGTCTCGGTGGAAGAGCTGTTCGACCCGTCGCTCAAGGGCAAACCCGTGGTGGTTGGCGGCAGGCCCAACGAGCGCGGGGTGGTCTCGGCGGCATCGTACGCGGCGCGCAAATTCGGGGTCCATTCGGCCATGCCGCTGCGCACCGCGTACCAGCGTTGCCCGCAGGCTGTTTTTGTGGACGGCCATCCGGAGCGCTACCGCGAATACTCCCACAAGGTTTACGAAGTGCTGTGCGAGTTTTCGCCGGTCGTCGAAATGGCCTCCATCGACGAAGCCTATCTCGACATGACCGGGACCGAGCGCCTGCTCGGGCCGCCGTTGCGCGCGGCCCACCGATTGCATCAGCGCATGAAGGAGCAGACGGGTCTGAATTGCTCCATCGGCATTTCGGCCTCGCGCATGGTGGCCAAGATCGGCTCGGACCAGGCCAAGCCCAACGGCGTGCTGTGGGTGATTCCCGGCCAGGAAGCGGCATTTCTGGCCCCGCTCGACGTGCGCCGGGTTCCGGGCGTGGGCAAGGTGATGGAAAAGAACCTGCACACGCTGGGCATCCGCAAAGTGGGCGACCTGGCGCGCCTGGACGAAGATCTGCTCAGCCAGCGCTTTGGGAAATGGGGCCTGGCGCTGGCCGGCAAGTCGCACGGCCTGGATGCGGGCGGCTGGTTCGACAGCGAGATCGGCACCGATGTTGGTCCCAAATCCATCAGCCACGAACACACCTTCAACGAGGATACGGCCGACGTGGCGCGGCTCGAATCGACGCTCTCGCGCCTGTGCGAGATGGTAGGGCGGCGCCTGCGGGAGCACGGCCTGCGCGCCCGCACGATTCAGCTCAAGCTGCGGTACTCGGATTTCTCGACCATCACGCGCGCCCACTCGATCCCGCGTGGAACCGGGATCGATGTCGAGTTGTTCGAGGAGATCCGCGACCTGTTCCGGCGCAACTGGAAACCCGGCGCGCCGGTGCGGCTGCTCGGCGTACACGCTTCGTCGTGGGCCGAAAGCGCCGCGCAACTGGACCTGACCGGCGAAGAGCGCCGCGAGAAGTGGTCGCGCGCCCTGGAGGCCGCCGACAAGCTGCGGGACAGATTTGGGGATTCGGTCGTTTCCCTGGCCGCCAGCCTGCGCGGCGACTTCCGCGAGCGCGCCCACGAAAACCCCGCCGGATTGCCCGGCAAGAAGTAGCGAGATCTCGCCTCCGGTGGGGCTGCCGCCCGGTCTGTTGGAGAGGGCCTGCGACCCGCGGAACTTCATGAAAAACACTGACGTCGGCCCCCGGCTCGCTCCCGTGGAGTGGGCCTCCGGCCTGCCATGCCCGCTTTCTTGCGGGCATCTGCCGGCCGCGAGGATGCCGCCAGGAATGGCGGCATGGCAAGCCGGAGGCTCGCTCCACGAAGGGGCGCCGATGCCTACGCTGGTTTTTCGACTCTGCCTTCTTTCAGGTTGGCGGCGCCGGGCGCTACACACTTTCCGGCGGGCCGCCGATAAGAGACCTGAGGAGTCAACATGATCCGGCTGACCCGGCTCAACCGCGTACCGCTGGTTCTCAATTCCGACCTGATCGAGCACATCGAGGCAACCCCGGACACGGTGATCACCTTAACCACCGGGCAGATCCTGCGGGTGCGCGAGAGCGCCGATGAAGTCGTCGAGCGCATCGTCGATTTCCGCAGGCAAATCTACGGACCGGAGGCCCAGCCCGCGAGACTTCGCCAGGAACCACCGGCTCCGGAAGTGGACGAGACTCCCGACCAGCAGCGAGACCTTGGTTGACGCTCCATGGCTGAAACCGCGGCGGAGAAGAACAAGGCGGAAAGCAAGGGACCGGCGCCCAAACCGGGGCCGCAGCCCGCGCCGAAAGCCGCGCCCAAAAACATGGGCTACACGCTCGATTTTTCCACCGTGGCCGGCATCGGCATCGCTCTGGCCGGCATTATCGGCGGACTGCTCCTGGAAAAAGGTAAACTTCAGGATGTGATACAGGGGACGGCCGCCATGATCGTGCTGGGCGGGACCTTCGGCGCGGTCCTGGTCACCAACCCGCTGCCGGTTGTCGTGCGCGCGATTCAGGGCTTGGCGCACGTGTTCATCGAGCGGGCCGCTCCCGCTTCAGCCATCATCGAGGCTCTCATCCAGTACTCCACCAAGGCTCGCAAGAACGGCATCGTGAGCCTCGAGCAGGAAGCCGCCGCCATCCCCGACCCATTCCTGCGTAAGGCGCTGAGTCTGGCGGTGGACGGCACCGACCTCCAGGAAATCAAGAAAATAATGGAAGTCGATATCGCCTTGGGCGAACAATCGGCGGAAAGCGAAGCCAAGGTCTGGGAAGCCGCGGGCGGCTACGCGCCGACCGTCGGCATCATCGGCGCCGTAATGGGTCTCATCCAGGTGATGAAACACCTCGAGGACATCAAGGAGGTGGGCCACGGCATTGCGGTGGCCTTCGTCGCGACGGTATACGGAGTTGGCTCGGCCAACCTCTTCTTCCTGCCGGCGGCCAATAAGCTGAAGGCGCGCGCGCGCCAGGCCGCGCTGCTCAAGGAAATGACTCTGGAAGGGGTGGCCGGCATCGTGGAAGGACTGAACCCGACCCTGATCCGCCTCAAACTCGAAACCTACGACCGCCATCCCCAGAAACCCAAGCAAGCCAAATCGGCCAAGACCCCGCCAGCCGCCGCGCCCGCGGGTAAGCCCGGCGCCCCGCCCGCGCCGGCCGGCAAGCCCGGAGCCCCGCCACAGCCCGCATCGGCCGCCTCTGGAGCGCGAAAATGATCCGCCGCAAACCGCCCGAACACGAGAACCATGAACGATGGCTGGTTTCCTACGCCGATTTCATCACCCTGCTGTTTGCCTTCTTCGTGGTGATGTTCGCCTCCACGCAAGCCGACAAAACCAAAGCCAAGCAAGTGTCGGAAGCCGTGCAGGAAGCGCTCGAGCACGGCCAGCTCAGCGCCGCCATTTCCGTGGTGTTGGGCCGCGGGAAATACCAAGCCAACAAAGCCCCGATCGCGCCGGCCCCCGAAAAGCCGCCCGACCCGCCGCCTCCCCCGCCTTCGTCCATGGGCCATCCCGCCGATCTCGTCAAATCGCTGGCCACCCTCCAAAGCGGGCTGGAGCAGGAGTTGAAGAGCGGAAAGGTGCAGGTAACGCTGGAGGCGCGCGGACTGGTGATCAGTTTGCGCGAAGCCGCGTTCTTCGCCTCCGGGGACGACGCCATCGAGCCCGGCGGCCTGCCCATCATCGCCAAGATCGCGGCCGTCATCCAGGATGTGCCCAATCCCCTCCGGCTGGAGGGCTACACGGATTCGGTGCCCATCCACAACTCGCGGTTCCACAGCAACTGGGAACTGTCGTCGGCCCGCGGCATCGCCATGCTGGAGTTGCTGCGCCAGAAACACCGGATTCCGCCGGAGCGCATGTCCGTGGCAGGGTACGCCGAGAATGCGCCAGCCGACGACAACTCTACCGCGGAAGGCCGTGCGCACAACCGGCGCGTCGAGGTCGTGCTGCTCTCCGCCGAAGCGATCAAGTCCGAGCCGCAACCCGCCATCGCCCAGAAACCGGCCGCGCTAGCCCCTCAACCGCACTGACTCAGCGAAGTTTGACGCGGAGACGCGGAGTTCGAACCGGCAATCTCCCGATTCGCCGCCACATCCTGGACGAGCGCGTTCCTCCGCTCCCTCCGCGCCCGAATTTCGGGACGAGCACAGGTCCGCATGACGGACCGAACCTCTCCAAACGGTTCTCTCGGCGTCTCTGCGCCTCGGCGGTGAATCCCCTTTCGCTTTTCTCCGCGTCTCCGCGCCTCCGCGTCAAACATCCCGCTTGCTCAAGCCAGTTTCAGCGCCTTCACCCGGTCCCTGATCTGCGCCGCTTTCTCGAACTCGAATCTGCGCGCGGCTTCACGCATCCGCTCTTCCAGTTCGCCGATGAAGCGGACGCGCTGCTCCGGCGTGAGATCTTCGACATCCTCATCCTCTTCCAGAGGCACGGTCGCGTAATCGCCCTCGGCCACGGCCACCAGGCTCATGTCGATCGGTTTGACGATGGATTGCGGCGTAATCCCGTTGCGCTCGTTGTACTCCAGTTGCGCGCGCCGGCGGCGCGCGGTTTCCTCCAGGGCTTTGCGCATGCTGTCGGTCATGACGTCGGCATACAGGATCGCGCGTCCCTCGATGTGCCTCGCGGCGCGGCCCATTGTCTGAATCAGCGATCCCGCCGAACGGAGAAACCCTTCCTTATCCGCGTCCAGGATCGCCACCAGCGACACCTCCGGCAGGTCGAGGCCCTCGCGCAGCAGGTTGATCCCGATCAGCGCATCGAACTCGCCCCGGCGCAGGTCGCGGAGGATGCGGATGCGGTCGAGCGTGCTCACTTCCGAGTGCAGATAGCGGCAGCGCACGCCGGCTTCGGAGTAGTATTCCGCCAGGTCCTCCGCCATGCGCTTGGTGAGAGTCGTCACCAGAACGCGCTGATCGGCGCCGGCGCGCTTGCGGATCTCTCCGAGCAGGTCGTCCACCTGTCCCTTCACGGGCCGGATCTCCACCGCCGGGTCCACCAGTCCGGTGGGCCGGATGATCTGCTCCACCACCACGCCGGCGGCTTTGGTCAGCTCATAGGGGCCGGGCGTCGCGGAGACGTAGATGAGCTGATTGACGCGGTGCTCGAACTCCTCGAACGTCAGCGGCCGGTTGTCCAGCGCGCTGGGAAGGCGGAATCCGTGCGCGACCAGCACCTCCTTGCGCGAGCGGTCGCCGTGATACATGCCCCGCACCTGGGGAATGGTCTGGTGGCTTTCATCCACGAAAATCAGGGAGTCGTGCGGCAGGTAGTCCAGCAGCGTCGGCGGCGCTTCGCCCGGCAGCCGCCCGGAAAAGTGCCGGGAGTAGTTCTCGATGCCATGGCAATAGCCGATCTCCTGGATCATTTCCAGGTCGAACATGGTGCGTTGGAACAGCCTCTGCGCCTCGATTTGCCTGCCCTGCTTCTCGAGTTCCTCGCGCCGCCAGCGGAGTTCCTCGCGAATGCCGTCCATGGCCTTGAGCTTGGTCTCTTGCGGCATTACGTAGTGCGTTTTCGGATAGATGGGCAGGCGCAGGTAAGTCTGCTTCACCTGGCCGAGGAGCGGATCGATTTGCGCGAGGCTCTCCACCTCGTCGCCCCACAATGCGATGCGATACGCGAAGTCGTCGTAAGTGGGACAGACCTCTATGGTGTCGCCGCGAACGCGAAACGTCCCGCGGCGGAAATCGGCGTCGTTGCGTTCGTAAAGGATCTCGACCAGCTTGGAAACGATCTGGTTGCGCGAGATCTTCTGCCCCTTCTCCAGCATCAGAAGCATCCCGTAGTAGGCTTCCGGCGATCCCAGACCGTAAATGCAGCTCACGCTCGCGACGATCACGCAATCGCGCCGCTCGAAGAGCGATTTTGTCGCCGAGAGGCGCAGCTTGTCCAGCTCGTCGTTGGTGGTGGCTTCCTTTTCGATGTAGACGTCGCTCGCGGGAATGTAGGCTTCCGGCTGGTAGTAATCGTAGTAGCTGACGAAATACTCGACCGCGTTTTCGGGAAAGAACGATTTGAACTCGTGATAAAGCTGGGCGGCGAGCGTTTTGTTGTGGGCCATGATCAGCGCCGGCCGGCCGGCCGCCTCGATCACCTTGGCCATGGTGAAGGTTTTCCCGGACCCCGTGACGCCGAGCAGAACCTGGTGCTGCTCGCCGTCGCGCACTCCCCGCGACAGTTCCTCGATCGCGGTCACCTGGTCGCCCCGGGGGCGATAGTTGACCGTCAGTCGAAACCCCATGATCCCAGCCGGTTAATGGATGTTGACCTTGACGGGGATGATCTCCCCGGTAGGGTCTACGCGGAAGTTCAGAACCAGGGTCCGGGATCCCTCGATGGCCTTCACAGTCAGCGCCGCCTTGCCGCCCGGCTTCAGATCGGCGCGCGGCGGCGTCACTTCCAGGCCTTGCGGCTTGCCTTCCAAGGCAACGCTCATCGTGCCCGGCGCGGCGTTAGCGAAGGTCACCTCGGCCGATTCGCCGGCCTTCAAAGCCAGCGAGTCCCTGTCGGCGCTCACCTTGTGGAGCGCGAAGTCCGGAGTGATGGGGAAGTTCGCTGGCATCCCCGGCGGTCTGGCCGGACCGCTGGCGGCGGTCCCGCCCATTTTGCCGAACGGCGTGTCGCGCGGCTGAGTCTGGTCCACGTACCAATACCACTTTCCGCCCTCCAGCTTCCAGGTGGTGGACACCGGCAACTTCATCCGCCTGACTTCGATGCCGAAGACCACATCCCGCTCGCAGACGCCGTCCACCTGGGCGCGCCTAAACTTGTCCGAGTAAACGATGCTCTGGATTTCGAAGCTCAGGTACTTGACCTTGTTGGCGCTGAAGAAGTAGTCCTTGGTGTCCTTGGCGACCAGAGCTTCCGCGTCGCGGAAGCGGCCGGTCACGAAGTCCTGGTAGAACTCGTTGACGCGCGCGCGAAGCGCCCGATCGACTTTGGCGGGGGGTTTGTCCGCCGGCTTGACCCCGTCCTGCGCGTACAACGCAGCCGAAAGCAGGGCAAAGGTAACGATGCGCACCATACCCCTTATTCTATGGCACAGGCGGCCCCCCGGAGGTGTGCAGGGCGCGCTGAACGTGGGTCATTTGGATGGCGCCAAGCCGCCCTTGCGCCCTTGTACCAAGCCAAGCATGCCCCAGTCGGCCAGGTTCGTAACCCGCCCTTGGCCGTGCGGCGGCTTCAGTTCCTCGATCTTGAAGTCCACCTTCGTCCCGTTCACTTCCACCAGGGCATGCCCGAAGAACCAGCCATCCTCGTATTTTCCGGAGGCCCGCAAATGCCCGCCGGAGCTCGCCATCGAAATGTACGTCACGCCTTCCAGCTCGAGATGCGCCAGCAAGTGAGTGTGGCCCGCTATTACGTACTGCGCTCCGTATTGGCGGGCGAGCTGGTGCAGCGCGAAGTTCGGATTCTGCATCGCCACGGCGATCAGCCAGGATGGCCGGTGGAAGAAAACGAACTTCACCGGTTGGGCCGCGTGGGCTTTAAGGTCGTTCTCCAGGAACGACAATTCCCCGGCCGGCAACTCCTCCGAGCGGCTGTTGTCGAGGATCGTGAAGTGCGCGTTTTCATAATCGAAGCTGTAGTGCGGCGGACGCTCCGTATGCCGCTGGTAGAGCCTCTCGGATGCTTCGGACCAGATGTCGTGGTTTCCCGGAACGGCATACAACCGGAAACTCCTGTAGGGTTCGAGGATTCGTTCCACCGCCTGCCACTGGGCGGCCGCGGTTGCGTCGTCCGAGCCCTCGATCAAGTCCCCGGTCGCTACCACGAACGCCGGGTGCTCGGCGGCGGTCTCCCGCCACGCCTGTTCGAAAACGCCGGCCTGCGCCTCCCCCGTCCGGTCGCCCAGAATCGCGAAGCGGAAGGACTTCTGGTCCGCCGGGTTCCCGGTTCGGACCAAGGCGAATACCGACGCCGCGGCGGCCAAAAGAAACAGCCGGCGGCGGCCAATTCGAGCGGAAGGCGATTTGTTGGGAGCGCCGGAAGTCACACCATCCATTATTACCGGGCGCGAGGCGGTCCGCATCACGGCGACAACTCCCCGAGAAGCCGGTTTCCACCCACGGCCGCAACATCGCGCGGCCGATGACCTAGCGCTCGAAGCGGCCCATGTACCGGGCTTCGGCCAGGACATGGCCCTTGAGCGCGCGGGAAAGCAGGGGCGCCTTCACGCCGGGCGCAAGGCCGAGGGTCTCCACGTCGAGAGCGTACAGCTTGAAGTAATAGCGATGCGGGCCGTGGCCTTTCGGCGGGCTGGGACCTCCGTAGCCCTGCTTTCCGAAATCGTTCGCGCCGCTCACGCCCAGGCTCCCCGGCTTGCAGCCTTGCGCCAGGGTGTGCGCGCCGGGCGGTATATCGAACAGAAGCCAGTGGGTCCACGTGCCCACGGGCGCGTCGGGATCGTCCGCCACCAGGGCGAAACTGCGCGTGCCGGCGGGCTCGCCGCTCCATTCGAGCGATGGTGAGACGTCCGCCCCGCGGCAGGTGTGGAGATCCGGAATCCAGCCTCCGTCCGGGAACGCGCTGGAGAACAGCTTGAATGCCATCGAACTCGCCTCCGCGATTTGATCGTAGCGCAAACCACGGCGGGCGGAGCGGCCGTCCCGCTTGGAGCGTTCGGCTTAAGTCGCCGGATCAGAGCCGGGCCAGCAAATCCTGGATCTTCTGCTTCTCGTCGGCGTCGGGATTGTACGCCAGCGCCTTTTTCAGTTCGTCCCTGGCGCGCGCCTTGTCGCCCTTCTGCACCAGCGCCAGGCCCAGGTGATAGTGGAATGTCGGCCGGGTGGGCAGTTTGGTCACAAGCGCCTCAAAAATGGGCACCGCGTTGTCCGGCAGATTCTTCTTCAGATAGATCCAGCCCAGGGTGTCGGACACGTCGGGCACGTTCGGTATGAGCTGCGAGGCGCGCGTAGCCATGCCGAGCGCGACATCCAGATCGCCATTGTGCTCGGCGATGCCGAACGCCAAGTTGTTCAGCACAACCCCGTTGTTGGGATCCAGCTTCTGGGTGGCTTCGTAGACTTGACGCGCCTCGTTCCACTTGTCGACCGCGGCCAGCGTCATGCCGAGCGTGGTCAGCAGGCGTATGTCCTCCGGCATGGTCTGGCGGGCGGTCTGCAACGCGGTGACGGCCGCCGCGTAATCGCCCTTCCGGCGGTAGGCCTCGCCGATTCGCAGGTATATCTCTCCTTGCGCTCTCGTTCCCTTCTCGGTGGTCGCCAGAACCTTCTGGTACTCCTCAATGGACATATCGAAGCGGCCCGCGCGCATCGCCACGTTGCCGAGCGCCAGGTGGAAGTCCATGCGGGTCGGCGTCTTGGCGCATTCCGTCTGAAGGAGCTTTACCGCCTGGTCGGTCATGCCCTGGTCCATGTAGGTTTCCACGATGCCCATCAAGCCCCGCGTGTTGGCCGGGTTCAATTCGTAGGAGCGCCGGAAAGATGCCTCCGCGTCCTTGAATTTCTGTTGGGCCAGTTCTACGATGCCGATCTCGAAGACAATCTCGGGGGAGTTGGGATTAACCTTGAGCATCTGGTCGAGCAGCCGGCGGGAATCGTCGAACCGCTTTTGTCCCATGAGCGCCGCCGAGTCGATCAGCAGAGCGCTGGTGTTGTTCACGTCGTACTTCAGGATGTCCTGGGCGGATCTGAGCGCCCCGTCGTACTCGCCCTTGGCCACCTGCAACTGGGCGATGGCGAGGCGCGCCGCGGTATAGTCCGGCCGCAGTTCGATGGCCTTCGCCAACTGCTGTCGGGCCTGCTCCGCGTCGCCCCGCAGGAAGTAGGCGCGCCCCAGATTGTAGTGCGACACGTAATTGTTGGGAGAGCGCGCAACCGCCTGCTGCAACTCGGCCAGGGCTTTGGCGACGTCGCCCTTGTCCAGCATCAGACTGGCCGCCACGCCGCGCGCGTCCGAGTCGTTGGGGTTGTCTTTCAGGAGCTGAGCGTTGACTTCGGCGGCTTCCGTGCGTTTGCCCTGGCGCATGTACACGTCGATGACGCGCTTCTGGTAGGACGCCTTGTTCTTGCTGTCCTTGCTCATGCCCTCTTTGTACTCGCGGATGGCGGAATCCCCGTCTCCCGCCCGAAGGTAGAAATCGCCCACATCGAAATATGCGCGCGCGTATTCGCCGGATTTCGATTTGAGCTGCTGAAGCACGCCGAGCATTTCGTCGCGGCGGTTCTCCAACACGTACTGCTCGGCCAGCCAGACCAGGAAGCGGTACTGTTTGGGATTGGCCCGGTACCCGGTTTTCAGGACCTCCTCGGCTTCCTTGCGCTTGTTCTGCAGCCACAGCAAGGTATACAGTTCGCGGTACGCTTCCAGGTAAGTCTTGTCCTTGTCCAGGACGGCGCGGTAGTGCTGCTCGGCCTCCGCAAAATCGTTCCTCAGCGTCAGGCCGCGGGCCAACTGCATCACAACGCCTTTGTTTCCCGGCTGGATGGCATCCGCCTTGCGGTATTGTTCCAGGGCCGAGTCCAGATACTGGTGCGCCTCGTCGGATTTCTTGACCTTGCCGGCTTCCACCGCCCTGACGTACAGGAGGTCGCCTGTGAGACGCAGGCCATCGAAGGAGTTCGGGTTCCGCGCAAGCAAAGCCTTAGTGAAGCCCTCGACCTCGGCCAAAAGGGTCTGGTCGTGGGCTATCAGGGGACTCAGAAAGATCTCGGAGAGCTTGACGATCGCGTCCCAGTGCTCCTGCTGGCTGGGCGGAATCAGCTCCACCGCGCGCCGCAACCGCCGGAGGGCGCCGGCCCAGTCCGGCTGCGGCTGGGCCAAAGCGACCAGCGCCAGCTTGTAATGCGCGATCCCGTACCGCGGATCGATCTTGACGGCGTTCCCGTACTGGATCGAGGCTTCCTTGAATCTCTTCTTCTCGAAGTACTTGTTGCCGCTTTCCAGGTACCGCCTCTTGGTGCTTTCTTTGTCGCGGCTGCAGGAAACCAGCAGCAGCACGGCGATGAGCGCGAGCGCAATGGAACGGATCGAACGCATATCTACCTCACGAGTTGATTCTCTTATACTCTAAGACAGTCGCAGACCTTTTGCCACAACCGGGAGCGCTCAGCGGCGCCCCGGCGGCATCTAAAGGTACACGAGCCGCCGCCCGCGAAGGCGCGCAGCTATACTAAAATACCACCGGGCGCGCCGGCCGGCGCAATCGCCCGATTTCCCGCGCGCCTTCAGGCGCCGGCGGGGTTGCGGCGCGGGATGCGCGAACACGGAAGTTGGGATTCGGGAATGCTCCGAATCCAAGCCCGTAAGAGCGAAAGACAATAGCCCACGGCGCAAGCCGTGGGGAAGCCGCGAGATTCGCGAAGCCCCGGCAGGGGCGAAAGATCGAGCGGAGCCGCCCGCGCGTCCGTGCTAGAATCGGAGCGTCTCCCTCCCTCTGGTTCAAAGCGATCTTGTAGCCACGCGGATCTCTATGCTCAAATTCGCAGAACCTTCCCCAGATCTTCAAACGCCACTCGGCCCGGTAGCTGGCGCCGCCGCTCTTGGGGACGTCAACCGTCTCCAAAGCGCGGCCGGGTGAACCGCGCCAGGGCCTCGACCTTCGCCTTGGCGGCCCCGCTGTCGAGGGATTGAGCCGCGAGCGTCATACCTTCGGCAAACGTTCCGGCTTTCCCGGCCGCGACCAGGGCGGCGGCGGCATTCACCAGAACAATGTCGCGTTGCGGGCCGGAACCACCGCGGAGGACCGTCTGAGCGATCGCGACGTTCCGCGCGAGATCGCCGCCCCGAAGGGCTTCCGGAGCCGCCGGGGACACGCCGAAATCGTCGGGAGTGAGCGATAGACGTTCCACCGCGCCATCCGCGATCGAAAACGCCAGGGTCGGGCCGGTAGTCGTGATCTCGTCCAAACCGTCCGAGCCGTGCACCACGAAGCCGCGGCGCAGTCCTAACGACGCCAAGGCGCCGGCGATCAGACCAGCGGCGCGAGCCGAGGGAGCGCCGGCCAGTTGCGAATCCGCCCCGGCGGGGTTCGTCAGCGGACCGAGCAGGTTGAAAACGGTCCGCATTTTCAGATCCACCCGCACCGGCTGCGCGTGCCTCATGGCGGTGTGCACGGCCGGGGCGAACAGAAAGCCGATGCCTATTTCGCGGATCGCGCGGGCCGATTCGGCCGGCGGAAGCGCGATATCGATCCCCAGGGCTTCCAGCAGGTCGGCGCTGCCGCAGCGGCTCGAGATGGCCCGGTTGCCGTGCTTGGCCACCCGGACTCCCGCGCCGGCTACGGCAAAAGCGGCGATGGTCGAGATGTTGAAGGTCCCGGCGCCGTCCCCGCCCGTGCCGCAGGTGTCGAGAAGCGGACCCCCGCCGGGGCCGCAATCGACCGGCGTGGCCATCTCCCGCATGGCGCTCGCGAACCCCACTAGTTCCTCGACCGTCTCGCCTTTCATGCGCAACGCAATCAGGAACGCGGCCATTTGGGGTTGGCTGGCCTGGCCCCCGAGGATGGTCAGCATAGCCTCCCGGGCCTCTCCCGAGGACAGATCGGCGCGCTCCGCGACGCGCTCCAGGTAAGGTAAAAGGGACATGCTATATTGAGGGTTTCGGCTCTCGCCATACTAACACAAGCGGTATTTCCATGAAAATTCACGAGTACCAGGCCAAGGCCATTCTGGCTCAGTTCAACGTCCCCGTCCCCCGCGGCGAGGTGGCGTTCACCGCCGAAGAAGCCGAGGCGGCGGCCAAGCATCTGGGGGGCAGCGTGGTAGTGAAGGCGCAGATCCACGCCGGCGGACGCGGAAAGGGCGGCGGCGTCATGGTCGCCAAGGACGCCGCGGAAGCCGCCGCGATCGCGCGCCACATGATCGGCATGAAGCTGGTGACCCATCAGACGGGACCGGAAGGCCGGATCGTTCAGCGGTTGCTGATCGAGGAGACCCTTCCCATCGAACGCGAGTTGTATCTGGGGATCGTGTTGGACCGCGTGCAGGGGTTGCCGGTATTCATGGCTTCGGCGGCGGGCGGCATGGAAATCGAGGAGGTCGCCGCCAGAAACCCGGAGATGATCCTGAAGGAGACCTTCCTTCCGGGCGTTGGGCTGATGGCCTACCAGGCGCGAAAACTGGCCTTCGGAATAGGGATTCCGGCGGCCAGTGTGAATGGCGCCGTAACGGCCATGATTGCGCTGGCCAAGGCCTGCGTAACCATGGACGCGTCGCTGGCCGAGATCAATCCAGTCATCTTGACGAAGGAGGGCAAGGCCGTCGCGCTCGACGCCAAGATCAATTTCGACGACAATGCGCTGTACCGCCACAAGGAGTTGATGGACCTGCGGGACGTCAACGAAGAGGACGCGCTCGAAGTGGAGGCCTCGCGCTACGGGCTGAACTACATCAAGCTCGATGGCGCGGTCGGCTGCATGGTGAACGGGGCCGGACTGGCGATGGCCACCATGGACATTATCAAGTACGCGGGAGGCAACCCGGCCAACTTCCTGGATGTCGGCGGCGGCGCCAGCGCCGAGCAAGTGAGGAACGCGTTCCGCATCCTGCTCACCGACAAGCACGTGAAGGCGGTGCTGATCAACATCTTCGGCGGCATCCTGCGCTGCGACACGCTGGCTACGGGCGTCGTGGCGGCGGCGCGCGAGCTCAACGTCGCGGTCCCGGTCGTGGTCAGGATGGAAGGCACGAACGTGGAGGTGGGGCGGCGCATTCTGATGGACTCCGGGCTGAACTTCACCCTCGCGCTGGATATGCGGGACGCCGCGGAGAAAGTGGTGAAGCTGGCCGCGTAGGAGACAAGCGCCGAGACGAGTCTCGGCGCGGCAGGCAAGGGCGCCTGCGCCACGGGAAAACAGATGAGCGTACTCATAGACCAAAACACCCGGCTGATCGTTCAAGGATTCACCGGCAAGGAAGGCACGTTCCATACCCAGCAGGCCATCGCCTACGGCACAACGGTGGTGGGCGGGGTGGTCCCTGGCAAGGGCGGCGCGAAGCACCTCGATCTGCCCGTTTTCGACACGGTTGCGCAGGCCGTGCCGGCGACCGGCGCCAATGCCGCCGTGATCTTCGTGCCGCCGCCGTTCGCCGCGGACGCGATCATGGAGGCGGCCGATGCCGGCCTGCCGTTGATCGTATGCATCACCGAAGGCATTCCCACGCTGGACATGGTGCGCGTGTGGCGGTTTCTGAAGGACAGGCCGTCCCGCTTGATCGGTCCGAACTGCCCTGGAATCATTTCACCCGGCAAGTGCAAGATCGGCATCATGCCCGGCCACATCCACAAAGAAGGCCACGTGGGCGTAGTCTCGCGCTCCGGAACTCTGACCTATGAGGCGGTTGGCCAGTTGACAAGCCTTGGAATCGGACAATCCACCTGCATCGGCATCGGCGGCGACCCGATTATCGGAACAAACTTCGTGGACGCCCTGGCGCTTTTCAACGCCGATCCGGACACCCACGCCATTGTGATGATCGGCGAGATCGGCGGGAACGCCGAGGAGACCGCCGCGGCTTACGTCAAGGCCAACGTGAAGAAGCCTGTCATCGGCTTCGTGGCGGGCCAGACGGCCCCTCCGGGTCGGCGCATGGGTCATGCGGGGGCGATCATCGCCGGCGGCTCCGGCAAGGCGTCCGACAAGATCGAGGCCATGCGCGAAGCCGGCATCGCGGTTTGTTCCTCGCCGGCCGAAATCGGAGAGAAGGTCCGGGGCTGCCTGTAGAGAGGTTCGGAAAAGGATATTGAGCCGCCGATAAACGCAGATGAACGCGGATGAACGGAATGTAAGTGTTTTGTTTTCAATCTGCGTTCATCGGCGTTCATCGGCGGCCGTTGATTCTAAGGAGCTTCGCGGCCTCGCGGTGCGAGAATAGGCAAGTACCGAACGAAGGAGCTTTTTTTGAGCGTAGAACGCACGTTTTCAATGATTAAGCCAGACGCCGTGGCGGCGGGCCAAGTTGGCGAAATCCTCGCCATGATCGAGCAGGCCGGTTTCAAGATCGTGGGCCTGCGCATGATCCGTATGACGGAGAAACAGGCGCAAGGCTTTTATGCCGTCCACCGCGAGAAGCCGTTCTTCGCGGGCCTGGTGAAGTTCATGACCGAGGGGCCGATCCTGGTGATGGCGCTGGAGCGGGAGGACGCCGTCCGGAAATGGCGCGAGGTCATGGGCGCCACCAACCCCGCCAACGCGGCTGAAGGCACCGTCCGCAAGCGCTTCGCCTCCAGCATCGAGCGCAACTGCGTTCACGGCTCCGACGCGCCGGAGACAGCCGCCGTCGAACTCGGCTTCTTCTTCAGCGCGGCGGATTTGCTGTAGGAATAGCGTGTCGGGTAACAAGAGCCTCCTTCCGGGTGGGGCAGGTTGGAAACCTGCGAGCCGATTGCCAATCGGCTCGCGCGGCGGTTGCCAACCGCCGCGCAGCTTGACAAGCTGCCCCACCCCGGAGCGGGCCATTCTGCCGCACGCGCGCTGAGCTTATCGGGAGGCAAGATGGGCTTGACCGTTGGGATCGTGACCGAGTCCGCGCCGGGCGAGCGCCGGGTCGCCATGGCGCCGGGTTCGGTGAGCTTGCTCGCCAAGACCGGCGCCCAGGTGATTCTGCAGACCGGGGCCGGCGTCGCGGCTGGATTCCCGGACTCCGAGTACCTCGAAAAGGGCGCCCGCATCGCCGCCCGGCGCGAAGACGTGTTCGCGGCGGCCGACGTAATCCTTCAGGTCCGCGCCTTAGGCGCCAATCCGCAGACCGGCGGCGCGGATCTGGCGCTGTTCCGCGCGGGTCAAACAGCCATCGGCTTCGGCGAGCCGCTGACGTCCCCCGAGGCCGCGCGCGAACTGGCGGCCCGCGGCGTGAATTTCCTGGCCATGGAGCTGATGCCGCGCATCACGCGCGCCCAAAGCATGGACGCGCTTTCCTCCATGGCGACCATCGCGGGGTACAAGGCTGTCCTGATCGCGGCCGATTCCCTGCCCCGCATGTTCCCCATGCTCATGACCGCCGCCGGCACCGTGGCGCCGGCGCGCGTGCTGGTGATCGGCGCGGGCGTCGCCGGACTGCAAGCCATCGCCACCGCCAAACGTCTGGGCGCGGTCGTGAGCGGCTACGACGTGCGTTCGGCAGTGAAGGAGCAGGTGGAGAGCCTGGGCGCCCGCTTCGTCGTGCTGGACATGGAGAGCGCCGGAGCCGAAGGCGCGGGCGGCTACGCCAAAGCCATGGACGAGGCGTTTTACCAGCGGCAGCGCGAGCTTGTGGGCGGCGTGCTGGCCGAACAGAACGTCGTGATTTCGACCGCGGCCGTGCCCGGCAAAAAGGCGCCCATCCTGATTACCCGCGAGATGGCGGCCCGCATGGCGCCCGGATCGATCATCGTGGATATCGCCGCCGAGCGCGGAGGCAACTGCGAGCTGACCCGGCCCGGCGAGACGGTCGAGGCCGGCGGCGTCCGCATCATCGGCCCGCTGAATCTGGCCTCCACAATTCCCTACCATGCCAGCCAACTGTACGCGCGGAACATCGCGACATTCTTAAAGTATTTAATTAAGAATGGTGAGCTAAGTATTGACCGCGAAGACGAAATCGTGCGCGAGACGCTCGTCACTTTTGGCGGCGAAGTGGTGCATCCGCGCGTGCGCGAACTCATCCAAGCTCAATAAGGAGCATCCATGCCTTCGAATCTCGAGTTGAGTCTGTATGTCTTCATGCTGGCGACCTTCGTCGGGTTGGAGGTGATCCGCAGGGTCTCGCCCTTGCTGCACACGCCGCTGATGTCCCTGACCAACGCCATTTCGGCCATCTCGGTGGTAGGCGCCATTCTGATCACCGGCGCCGAGGGCGCCACCACCCTCAGCAAGGTTCTGGGATTCATCGCCATTACCGCCGCCGTCACCAACATCGTGAGCGGCTTCCTCATCACCGACCGCATGTTGAAGATGTTCCACAAGCGGGGGGAGAAGAAGTAATGGCCCACCTGGTGAACTACATTTACATCGTTTCGGCGGCGCTGTTCGTTCTCTCGCTCAAATGGATGAACTCTCCGGCCACGGCGCGGCGCGGCGTGTTCGCCGGCGAAATCGGGATGTTGATGGCCGTTACCGGCACGCTGCTGGCGCACCATGTTTTCAATTGGCAGTGGGTTTTCGCGGCGTTCCTGATCGGCATGGCGGCCGGCATTCCCATCGCCTACATCATGCCCATGACGGCCGTGCCGCAGCGGACCGCCATGTCTCACGCCTGCGGCGCGCTGGCGGCGGCCCTGGTGGGGACAGCGGAATTCTACCGGAACCCCAACCAGCCGAAGTACATCCTGGTGGCGCTCATGATCGAGACGCTGCTCGGCTTCCTCACCTTCACGGGAAGCCTGATGGCCATGGGCAAGCTCCAGGAAGTGCTGCCGCAGCGGCCCATCACCTACCGCAACCAGAACGTCATCAACCTGGGATTGTTCGTGATCGCGGCGGCTCTCGGCGTGAGGCTGGTCCTGGTTCCCACCGACACCTGGATGTTCCCGGTGTTCGCGGGTCTGGCGCTGCTGTTCGGCGTGCTGCTCATCATCCCCATCGGCGGGGCCGACATGCCCACCGTGATCGCGCTGCTGAACTCCTACGCGGGCCTTTCGGCGTGCGCCATGGGATTCGTGCTGGACAACAAGCTGCTGGTGATCGCCGGCGCTCTCGACGGCTCCTCGGGCCTGATCCTCTAGATCATCATGTGCAAGGCCATGAATCGTTCGTTCGCGAACGTGCTGTTTGGGGCGTTCGGGCAGCTTCAGACGAAGGCCGGCCACGTGGAACAGCGCCCCGTGCGCAGCGCCAGCCCCGAAGAAGCCGCGTCGATTCTGGAAGCCGCATCGAGCGTGATTATCGTGCCGGGCTACGGCCTGGCCGTAGCGCAGGCGCAGCACAAGATCCGCGAATTGTTCGACGCCCTCACGCGCCGCGGCGTGGACGTGAAGTTCGGGATTCACCCCGTGGCGGGCCGCATGCCGGGCCACATGAACGTGCTGCTGGCGGAAGCCGACATCCCCTACGACCGCCTTTTCGAGATGGACGATATCAACGGCGAGTTCGCCCAATGCGACGTGGCCTTAGTCATCGGAGCAAACGATGTGACGAACCCCGCGGCGCGCACCGACAAGTCCAGCCCCATTTACGGAATGCCCATCCTGGACGTCGATAAAGCGCGGACGGTGATGGTCATCAAGCGCTCCATGAACCCCGGTTTCGCCGGCATCGACAACCCGCTGTACTACATGGACAAGACCCTCATGCTGTTCGGCGACGCCAAGGCGTTCGTATCGGAGATATTGAAGGAGTTGCCCGCCCGGGCGGCGGCGTAGGGTCGGGCGGCGGCGAAGACTATTACCTATCGGGAATTCCGTCAAGCGGAATGGCTGCCACGGTAAAATGAAAACATCGTGCAGAAACTTGTCGGAAAGCGCCGGCTGAACCCCACTATACGGCCAGGCAACCGCATCGCCGACCTGCGCGGATTCCTGCGCCGGTCCGGCGTCCTTGAACTGCGGCGAGGCGAGCGAGAAGCTGAACTGGAGCGCGACCGGAGCCGCATGCGGGGTACGGGGTAGCCGCTTGAAGTGCGGGTGGCGCGTTGTGGAGCGAGCCTCCGGCTTGCCATGCCGCCATTCCTGGCGGCATTCTCTCAATGGCTGGCGGATGCCCGCAAGAGAGCGGGCGTGACAGGCCGGAGGCCCACTCCACGGAAGCGGAAAGGCAGCCTGCCGGAAGCTGACCGCCCGCCCCTTTACTCGTACCTCAGCGCGTCAATCGGGTTGATATGCGAGGCCTTGACCGCCGGGTAGATGCCGAAAACCACGCCGACGGCTACCGAGACGCCAAACGCGATCAGGACGGAGCCGGGCGTCACGATGGTCTTCCACTCGGCGGTGCGGGCGATCAGCCAGGCGAGGAAATACCCGAAGCCGATGCCCAGCGCGCCTCCGCTCACCGAGATCATCACCGATTCGGTGAGAAACTGCCGCACGATGTCGATGCGCCGCGCGCCGATCGAGCGCCGGATGCCGATCTCCTTGGTCCGCTCCATCACCGTGGCCAGCACGATGTTCATGATGCCGATGCCGCCCACCAGCAGCGAGATGGCGGCGATGGCCACCATCACATACGTGAAGATGGTCTGAGTGCGCTTCTGCTGCGCCAGCAGCGCCGCCGGAATGGTGACCGAATAATCCTCCACTCCGTGGTGCGTCGAGTTCAACACGGCGGTCACGATCTTCGCCACCTCGATGCTGTCGGCATCGGCGCGCAGGCGGACCTCGACGCCGTCCAGATCGTCCCGCATCGAGCTCATGGGATCCCAGAAGCGGTATTGAAACGTGTTGAGCGGGATGAAGACGATGTTGTTCAAGTCCTGCATCGAGGCGCCCGAACTCTGCGAGCCGGACATGAGCTGCGCCTGGAGAACCCCCACCACCTGCAGCCAGTTCTCGTTGACCTTGACCGACTTGCCCACCGCGGGGGTGTACCCCAGGAGATTCACCTTGGCGGTCTCCCCAAGCACGCATACCGGGGCGCTCGAAGCGTCGTCGGAGGCGTCGAAGAACTGTCCTTCGGCCAGACGCAGGCTGTGTATGACGCTGTAGGACGGGGCCACGCCGTACAGCTCGGGCAGGTCTCCGGCGGGCTTCGGGAGCACGCTGGCCGGGTGGAGCGTCTTGCGCGGCGAAACCGCTTCGATGGCCTCGATGTTCGCGCGCAGTATCCGGACGTCGCGGTCGTTGAGGCCCTGGGACGACTTGCGGCGCTGCTGGAACTCGTCCCGGCTCATGGTCGGACGCGAGTCCACCAGAACGTTCCGCACCCCCAGTTGCTCGATAAACCGCAGCGACTCCTCGCGCGCGCCGGCGCCGATCGCCAGCATGCCGATCACGGATCCGACGCCAAATACGATGCCCAGCGCCGTGAGCAGGGTCCGGGTCTTCTGCGCGCGGAGATTCGCGAACGCTTGCCCGAAATCCGAAATGAAGATCATTTCTGTATCGCCTTGGTTGCGCTTTGCTGCTGAGAACCGGGCTTTTTCTGTTCGCTCGGGTTCGAAAGAGCGACCGCTTCGCCCTCGTTGACGCCGGTCAGCACCGCCTGGCTCTCGCTGCGCTTGATCAGCGTCACGTCGCGCGGCGTGAAACCGTTGGCGGTCTTGAGGTATACGAACGAGCGCCCGTCCCTCTCGAAGAGCGCCTGGGACGGAACCCAGAGTACGTTGTCCAGAGTTTCGGCGGTGATCACCAGGTTGGACGACATGCCCGGCCGAAGCTCCGGGCTCGCCTGGTCCAGCGTCATGCGGCAATCGAACTTGCGGTCCCAGGCTTGGCCGCTCGTGTCGCCCAGGCTCTTCACGCGGCCGGTAAACGACTTGCCCGCCAGAGCCACCACCGCTACCGTCACGGCTTGGCCAACCACCAGATGCCCCCGGTCCAGCTCCGAAATCTGCGCGCTGACCTCCCAGCTATTCATGTCCGGAATCTGGGCGATGCCCATCCCCGGCCGTATGGTGTCGCCTATCTGTATGGGAGGCAGGGTCATGCCCGTGGTCAGGATGAACGTGTTGAAAGTATTCTGCTGGAGACTGACGTAACCCGACGTCTTGGCCTTCAGGGTCATGTTCTCGATGTTCTTCCGCGCCATGTCCGCCATCATCCGCGCCTTGGACTGAGCGGCCTTCTGGATCGCCAGCGACGCCGCCGTGCTCGTCTTCTGATTGACCTGGTCCTCCTGCGTCTGTTTCAGGTGGTTCTGGGCGGCCTCCAGGGAGATTTCGTTCTGGCGGGCGACCAGGGCGGCCGAAACCGCATTTCTGCGGATCTCCTGTTCGGCGAGCCGGACCTGAGTCGTGGCCGCCTCCACGGCGTAGCTGTTCTCTTCGTCATTGGCGCCGTTATCGGCTTCCGTCTGGGCAAGGTTCTGGTCGGCTTCGGCCAGGTCCGATTCGGCCTCCCGCAGATTGTATTCCTGCTGCGTGGTGTCGAACTCGGCTACCACGTCGCCTGCCTCCACCAGATCCCCCGGCTGGCGCAGAAACGTCACGTTCAAGGTGTCCTGGGCCACCGCGGGCGCGGTCAGCACCTCGGCGTTGCCCCCTTGCAGGCTGCCGCGCGCGGCTACGGTAATGGCGACCGGTCCGCGCTTCACCCGCGTGGTGGGCGTCTCGGAGGCGGTCGAAACCGCCGCCGTCCTCGCGATGCGCAGCGCGCCCCACGCGATGACGACCGCCACCGCGAAGACCAGCGCCAGGATGACTAATGTCCTGGATCTCATTTCTTCCGTTCCTCGGCGGCCACATCCACCAATGCGACCGTGGCCCCGCCCGGAACCCCGGTCACGGCCACCTCATCGGGATTCCGGGCCTCGATTCCAACCTCGGCCGCGCGGTACCGGCCCCTTTCGGCGATATAGACCACGGGCTTGCCGGCGCGTGTAAACAGGGCCTTGGACGGGATGCTCACGGCGTCCGGGATGCGCCTGACGATCACGTCCAGGCCGCCGTTCATATCCGGCCGCAGCCGCGGGTCGGGCCGCAGCAGTTGCGCGCTCGCCCGAAAGCTGCGGGTGTACGGATACTCCAGGCTCATCTCCGCCAAGGCTGTTACCTCGTTGACTTTGGCGGGTACGCTCGCTTCCGGAAGAGCATCGACTCGCACCAGGGCATCCTGATTGACGGCCACGCGGCCGCGGTCGGCCTCCTCGAGCTTGACATTCATTTCCAGGGTGTCCAGGTCGGGAATCGATCCCAGGATCATGTTGGACCCCACGTTGTCGCCCACCTTGTAGGGCTTGGCGTCGGCCGTGGTGAACACTCCCGAATAGTTCATGTAGAACAGGAGCAACCCGCCGCTGGGGGCTTTCAACTCCATCTGAGCGATGCGCGCCGTGGTAATGTCCACATCGGTTTGGACTTGGTCGCGCTGCCGCGTGAGCGACGCGATATGGGAGGCGGAGGAGGCCTCGTGCAAGGCAATAGTGGCTTCCTGGAGCTTCAGCTTCTGCTGGGCGATTTCCAGGTCGATGGCGCTCTCCTTGCCCGCGATCGGACCCTTTTGGAGCTCGTCCTTTTTGACCTGGTACCCCGCCTGCTCCACGGCGAACTGTACGTCCGCGAGTTGTCTTTGGTCCTGCTGTGCCGTGATCTTGGCTTGCGCGAAGGCCTGATCCAGAGTGGCCTGGGCCTGCTTCAATTGCGCCTGCTTCTGCATCAACTGCTGTTGGGCCGTGCTGGAATCGAACCGCAGAATGACGTCGCCGGCCTTGGCGGTGGACCCCGTAGGGGCGATCCAGCCGATCCGCAGGTTTGGCACCATCGGAGTGTAGATCCCCACCGAGCGGCGCGCCCTCACCGAACCGCGGCAGCGGACCAGCACGAGAAACTCGCCCTTCTTCGCGGGCGCGTTCGGATACGTCGCGCCGGCCTGGGTCTTGCGGACGCGATAGACGCCCAACCCGGCCCCGCAAAGCAGCGCCAGCACGCCGATCCGCACGGTCCAGGCCCGGACCCGGCTCCACGCCGGGCTCATCTGGCGCCTCCCGAGGCCGCCGGCGCGCGAGGCGGCGGCTCGAGCACGATCGCGGCGGAAAGATCCGGCAGCAAGTGCGGGTCCCGCCTGTCGATGGCGAAAACCGCGAGGAAAGTCTTGATAGGCGTTCCCAACGCCGACGACGCCACCGGGCTGGCGAACACAAAGTGGGCCGGTATCGCGATTTCCGGATAGGCGTCCAGATAAACCGAAACCTTGCTCTGGGCCGCGAGTCCCAGGATATCCGGCTCGTTGATGGAGCAGCGAACCCGCATCTCCGAGGGCTCGAAGATGCTGACCAGCGGATACCCGCGGTAGATTTGATCGCCCACTTGCGCGTGTCCGTAATTGCCGGCCCGGTAGGTGAGTTCGTGAATCACCATCCCGGCCAGCGGGGCGTGGATTTCGAGCTTCTTGATGTTGTCCTCCGCCCGCTCCATGTAGATCTTCTGCCGGTCCCGCTGCAACTCCAGGATGCGTAGCGCGGCAGCCTCCGATTTCTCGTGGAAAGCGGTTGACTTCGTGAGGCTGTCCACATGAACCTTGGCCCCGGCGGCCTTGATTTCGTTTTCAGTCTTGTCGATGTCGGCCAGAGTCGAGCCTTTGGTCAGCTCGAGGTTCGCCTTTTCCAGATCCGCCCGGGCCTGGCGCAAATCCACCGCTCTCGTCGCGACATTTGTGCGGTTTTGGGCGACCTTCTGGTCGAGTTGGTGACCCAGGTCTTCGAACTTGGCCTTCGCGTCGCGGGCGGCATCCATCTGCTGGGTGGGGTCGAAGGTGGCGATCAGATCGCCTTCGTTGACGTGCGACCCGTTGGCGACAAGCTGGGTCAGCGTCATCATGCTGAGCTGGCCCTGAATCTGGGGGACCAGGATCTTGACCGAGTGGACGGCTTGAATCAGGCCGGTAATGCGGATTTCGCGCTTGATCCGCTGGCCGGACTCGGGTCGCGGCGCCGTGGAAGCGGCTTGAATTGTGGAAGGAGAGGTACGAGTGCAGCCGGCAAA
Source organism: uncultured Acidobacteriia bacterium (assembly GCA_903882645.1). Classification (GTDB taxonomy): domain Bacteria; phylum Acidobacteriota; class Terriglobia; order Bryobacterales; family Bryobacteraceae; genus BOG-224. The sequence continues at coordinate 44,041 of CAIRXZ010000154.1, forward strand.
CAGCAGCGCCGGCAAGACAACCGTGAGCACGCGCGCGGATCGGCCCATATAGGAGTGTACCTCCAAAGTATTGACGCCACGCGGCGCAAAAAGTTTAGGGTATTTTACGACAATTTGGTGTGAAACTGAGGCACGCCTGTGCCAGGAACCCTGCCTGCGCCAAAAGCGCTGGTTCCGTGACCGCTCATTCGCGCTCAATCCCTCGTTCCGAGCCGCGACCGTGAGGGAGCGGTTCCCGCCCACGAGCACAACATCACGCAGTCGAAGACCTAGTGCCGATCTTCGAGGCGGCTCAGCCTCTCGTGGTGGATTTCGGCGATGCGTGCGAGGGCGCGGATGTTCTCGCCGTCCCGGTTAATGGCGGTCGTGATTTCGTCGATTCGCTTTTCGCTGTCGCGCTGCATGGCGGCGATGAGTTCGACGGTTTGGACGAGGGCTTCAAGGCGTTCGTCGATGTTCATGGGGCGTGCCTCTTCCATTCTACCAGTTGAGGCGGCGATTGAAGGTCCGCCGTGGGCGTTTGTGGCTATCATAGCAACAGGTTCATCCATGGAACTCTGGTTGCGGCGCGGCCTGACTGGCCTGCTGGCTTGCGCGGCGCTGTTCGGGCAGTCCGTCCTGGAACTGCCCTCGGGCCCCGCGCCGGCAAGAACGCCTGCGTTCGCGCTGCTCGATTCGGCGGATGCCGCGCAGTGGCAAGCCTGGGCCAAGGACTCGGGTTGGCGGGTGATCGTCCCCGGACCGGGCTTGGCGGCGGATGCCGGCATGGATGCGCGCGTGAAGGCGCTGGCCGCGGCGGTCGAAGACGCCGTGCGGAACGGGGGGGTGGATGCCGCTCGCGTCTACCTGGCGGGCCGCGGCGCATCTGTGGCGGCGGTGTTCTACGCCGTATCGCGCATGCCGGACGCGTGGGCGGCGGCGTTCGCGCTGGGCGGGTCGCCCCAGCAGGCCATCGACGCCGGATCGCTGTTCGCCGCGAATTTCACCAACACGCCGATCCTGTGGGCGGGCGCCGCGGAGGGCGACCAAACGCTGGCGGAGAAGCTGAAAGACGCCGGCCTCAACCTGGAGTGGCGTCCCGCAAACAGCCTGAATATCGCCGGCGTCGTGCAGTGGCTGGCGGAGCGCACCCGCGAGGATTTCCCAATGGCCATCGATTGCGAGACCAATTCGGTGGCCTTCGCGCGCTGCTATTGGACCCAGGCGGTCAAGTTCGATCCGGCCGAGCGCAACGACGTGCTTCCCACTACGCTCGTCAAGCCGAGCTCCGGCGCCGCGCTCGACCTGGGCGGCTTCGGTTACAAAGCCGATGACCCCGGGCCCGGCGTGACGGTCGCTTCCCTGCCCGGCAAATACAGCGGCCCTCTCAAGCTGGGCGACCGCATCGTTGAGCTCGATGGCAAGCCCGTCGGGAGCGCGCGCGAGTACGCCGAAACCATGCGCAACGCCACCGGGGAAAAGGATGTGGCCATCCTGGTCGAGCGCGCCAAGGAGCGCAAGCGCATCGAGACGCGCATCGTTCTGCCGCGGCGCCAGCCGGCCGTGACCGCGCGGGTGCGGGCCAAGTACGATCCCGCCTCGAAAGAGATCCAAATCGTCTCGCGCACCGTGACCGCCCTGCGCGTGACCATCCCGCCGCGCTGGCTTCCGGCGACCCTCAATTGGAATGGCCTCCCGCTCGAAGAAATCCAAACACCCGGCTGCATCGCGCTCACCATCGAGAATGAGCTGTTGCACTCGGAGAAGTGCCCGTAGGACGGCCTCGCCATGCGGAGACTGACCGCCCGGGAAGCCGCCCGCCGCCTGCTGCGCGCTCCCAGGAGCGCGGCGCGCGACGCCGCCATGCGCAAGGCCATCCGCCAGATCCCCCGCGGCAAGGTGGCGACCTACGGGCAGGTGGCCGCCGCGGCGGGCTATCCCCTCTATCACCGCCACGTGGCCCAATTACTGCGCCGGGAGGGCAACGCGCTGCCCTGGCAACGGGTGGTGGGCGCGGGGGGCGCTATCAAGCTGAGGTACGACGCCGGCCTGGAACAGCGAACCCGTCTCGAGATGGAAGGCGTCCGCTTCCGCGGCAAGCGTGTGGACATGGTGGACCATCAGCACAGGTTCCGAACGTGGGAGTTCGATTGAAGCGCGGCGCCGCGGCAGACCGGCAGGATTCTGCCCCGTTCGCGGTGACCTTGCTGCCGGAGCCCCTTCCCCGTCCCCGCGCTCGTCAGGGTCGCCGGCAATGCGGCCGGTGGAACGCTGGAGAGGGTGACACGCGCTTGACCGGCGCGTCGCGGTTGAGGTCGATCCAGCGGGTTGGCAGCGCGAGTTCATGCGCATCGAGATGGCCACGCATGATGTGGACGGCCGGTCGGATCGCCACCTTAACCGTCTCCGATCGGCGCACCCTGACGCTACACGCAACCTCGACCCGCGCGTCGGGAATGACGCCTAAGTTCTGTAGGATGAACACGACGAACGGAAAGCCAGTCTCTCTGGGCGACAGACTGGCCAGATCGAAGCCATCTTCTGGCGCCTGTTTACGACGGGACATGGGCATGAAGAACAACGTGAGCTACGCAAGTTCGCGCTCCGCTTTGACCTCGGCAAGAAGCGCTTGGAAACATTCACTAGAGAGAGATGGCGTTTGCATTAGTCGTCTCATCTCTCTCAACGATGAATAGCTCAATGCCCCTTAGTCCGGCACGCAACTCACTTTTCCTGTATCGGGGTTAGTATGGCGATGCTGTCCGGCCGGACATGGTGCGGCTTGGCCCTGCTGGCCGGTCTGGCCCGTTTGTCCCGCCTGGCCCGTTTGTCCCGCCTGGCCCGTTTGTCCGGCCTGGCCCGTTTGTCCGGCCTGCCCTGCCTCGCCCGGCTGCCCGGTCTGGCCCGGTTGTCCGGCCTGCCCTGCCTCGCCCGGCTGCCCCGATTGGCCGGGCTGTCCAGCCTGTCCCTGCGCTCCAGGTTGTCCTTGCTGTGGCGTTGTGTTTGTTGGCTCTATAGCAGAATCTATGGGTAGGATTGGTGGCTCTTGGGGGAATTCGTGGCTGAATCGGTGGGAGTGAACCCTCCTGCACCCGACGGGGGGCGCACCCTCTGAGAACCCAAACAAAACCTTTCTGAGAAGGAAAA
>CAIRXZ010000155.1 GCA_903882645.1 uncultured Acidobacteriia bacterium
GCACGCTTTTTCTGGATGAGATCGGCGAGCTTTCGATGAACGCGCAGGCGAGGCTGCTTCGTTTCCTTCAGGAAAAACTGATCGAGCGCGTGGGCGAGCACCTGCCCCGCAAGATCGATGCCCGGATCATCGTCGCCACGAACCGGGATCTCCAAGAATCCGTGCAAGAGGGGCGCTTCCGGGAGGATCTGTACTACCGCATGAGCACGATCACGCTGGAGATTCCGCCGCTCCGCGGCCGGGGCGGCGACATCGATCTGCTGGCGAAGCGCTTCGCCGCCGTGTGGAACGAGCGCTTCAACTCGTCGAAGCGGATCGGCGAGGCGGCGCTCGAAGCTCTGCGGCGCCACAATTGGCCCGGGAATGTTCGCGAATTGCTGCATGCCATGGAAGCCGCGATGGTGGTGTGCGACGGAGGCGAGATTCTTCCCGCCCACCTTCCGGCCGCCATCCGGGGAGCCGCCGCGCCGCGGCCCGGCCGGCCGGCGGAAGGCGCAAGGCTGCCCACGCTCGATGAGCTTGAGCGCGCGCACATCCGCCTGGCTCTCGAAGCGGCCGGCGGCCACCGCGGCAACGCCGCCCGCATTCTGGGAGTCAGCGAACGGAACCTGTACCGGAAACTGCGGACCCATGGTCTGGTGCCGTGAAGGGGACGGATCTCCGGGGAATGCCCGCAGCCTGCCAGGACGAGGGTAAAGGGATGGATTGGCGGGATGAATGGCGCAGGCGCCCTTGCCTGCCGCGTCCCCACTCTTGGGGATGCGCGGCTCGCTGGCGGCAAGCCTGTCCGCGCCCCCCGCTCGCGCTTCCGAAAAGGTACCCTTATAGACGGAGATCGGGCTTGCTATAATTCGGCCCGGCAATCCGAGAAGGACATCTATGCGTCCTAACGCGCGGTTTACAGTTGTCGCCGCCGCCCTCTTGCTGGCGTTCGCGGCATTCGGCCAGACTCTTCCACAAGGCGTTCAGAAGCTCGCTTCCGTCGAGGGCATCACGGAATATGCATTTCCGAACGGCCTGCACGTGCTTTTGTTTCCCGACCCCGCCAAGCCCAAGGTCACCGTCAACATCACCTACCTGGTTGGTTCGCGGCATGAAGGGTACGGCGAGACCGGCATGGCGCACCTGCTGGAACATCTGATGTTCCTACAGACCGGCACGCGCGCCAACATCAAGCAGGAGCTCACCGACCATGGCGCGTCCATGAACGGCACCACCGACTTCGACCGCACCAATTACTTCGAGACGGTGAACGCCACCGACGAGAACTTGCGCTGGGCCCTCGAGCTGGAAGCCGACCGCATGGTCAACACGCGCATGGAGAAAGCGCTGCTCGACAAGGAAATGACGGTCGTGCGCAACGAGTTCGAGATGGGCGAGAACAGTCCCATCAACGTCATGTACGAGCGCGTCCTGGAGACCGCCTATCTCTGGCACAACTACGGGCACATGACGATCGGCAATCGCTCCGACATCGAAAACGTGCCCATCGAGAAGTTGGCGGGCTTTTACCGGAAGTATTATCAGCCCGACGACGCCGTGCTGACCGTCGCCGGCAAGTTCGACGAGGCGAGGACGCTCCAATGGGTGGCGGAGACGCTGGGCCGCATTCCCCGTCCGGCGCGCACGCTGGAGAAGACCTATACCGTGGAGCCTGCGCAGGACGGCGAACGCTCCGTGGTCCTCCGCCGCGTGGGCGACATTCAGGCCGTGATGGCGGCGTATCATATTCCGGCCGGGTCCCATCCGGATATGGAAGCGCTCGAAGTGCTGGCTGGCGTTCTGGGCGACGACCCGTCCGGCCGCCTGTACAAGGCCCTGGTGGATACCAAGAAGGCCGTGGCAGTCAGCATGTCGACTTCCGAGTTGCACGACCCCGGCGTCCTGATCGCGTTTGCCGTGGCGCGCCAGGAACAGTCGCTGGACGAGGCGCGCGGCGTGCTGCTGAAGACCGTGCATGGTGTGATCGACGAGCCGCCCACCAAGGAAGAGGTCGATCGCCAGAAGACGCGGTTGTTGAAGGAGATCGACTTGGCCATGGCCGACACGCAGGGAATCGCGCTGGCGCTCAGCGAAGTGATTTCCGTTGGCGATTGGCGCCTGCTGTTTCTCGGCCGCGACGAACTCAAGAAGGTCACGCCGGAGGACGTGCTGCGCGTAGCCAGGACGTATCTAAAGGAATCCAACCGCACCGTGGGCGAGTTCATCCCGACCAAGACCGCGGATCGGGCGGAGATCCCCGCGGCCCCCGATCTCGAAGCTGTGCTGAAGGACTACAAGGGCGGGGAGGCGATTTCTCAGGGCGAGGCATTCACTCCCACGCCGGCCAACGTCGAGGGCCGCGTGATCCGCGCGAAGCTGGCCAATGGGATGAAGCTGGTGTTGCTGCCGAAGAAGAACCGCGGCGGCATCGTCACGGTCCAGTTGGGGATTCGCTATGCGGACGAGAAATCGGCGTTCGGCAAGGAGGCGGTGGGGCAGATGGCCGGCGATCTTCTGATCCGCGGCACGAAGAACAAGTCGCGCCAGCAGATCCAGGACGAGATGGACCGCCTGAAGGCTGAGGTGTACGTCAGCGGCGGCCCGACCAGCGCCAACGCCGGCATTGAAACCATCGAAGCCAACCTGCCGGGCGCGTTGCGGCTGGCGGCCGAGATCTTGCGCGAGCCTTCCTTCCCCGACGCGGAATTCGAGCAGGTGAGGCAACTGACGCTTGCCGAAATCGAGAACGAGAAGAGCGAACCGCAGTCGCTGGGCCGGCTGGAGCTGCAGCGGCATCTTCACCCCTACCAACGTGGCGATACGCGCTACGTGAGCACGCTGGACGAGCGGATCGAAGACTTGAAGAAGGTCACGCTCGACGACGCGCGGAAGTTCTACGCGCAGTTCTACGGCGGTTCCAACGCCGAGCTGGCGATTGTCGGCCAGTTCGATCCGGCGGCGATCCAGAAACTCGCCGCCGAGTTGTTCGGCGACTGGAAAAGCCCCAGCCGCTTCGAACGCGTTCCGCTGCCGTACAACAAAGTGGGACCGATGGAACGGAAGATCGAGACGCCCGACAAGCAGAACGCCTTGTTCCTCGCCGGCATGACCACCCGCCTGGCGATGGACGATGCCGATTATCCCGCCTCCATGCTCGCCAACCGGATCCTCGGCGGCACGTTCGCCTCGCGCATGACGCACCGCATCCGCGACAAGGAGGGGCTGAGCTACGGAGTCTCGACCGCGTTCAGCGTGAACGGCAAGGACGATGGCGCCACCTTCACCATGTCGGCCATCTGCGCGCCGCAGAATGTTCCCAAGGTGGAGGCCAGTTTCCGCGACGAACTGGCCCGCACGCTCAAGGACGGCTTCACCGCGGACGAAGTGGCGGCGGAGAAAAAGGCCTGGCTCGAGCAACTGATCGTGCAGCGCTCTCAGGACGGGTCGCTGGCGAACCTCCTGATGACCCGCGAACGCTTCGATCGCACCATGAAGTTCGACGCGGCCCTGGAAGCCACCGTAACCGCGCTCACCGTGGACCAGGTCAACGAAGCGTTGCGGAAACACGTCGACCCGGCGGTCTTGACCTTCGTAAGGGCCGGCGACTTCAAGAAAGCCGGCGTGTTGCAGTAGGGCGGCGGCCGGCCGCGCCACGTGGCGCGAACCGGAGCGGCAGTTCCGCGGCATCCCGGGCGTTTCGCAAACAGCGGCTCCGGCATCGGCGCGCCCCGGACTTCCAGCATGTGCCGCGGTACGCTGGCCTGGTTCCTTGACCGCGCGATTTCTTCCCTGGTCGTGCCGGCGAGGCACTGCCTCGCCCCTGCAAGAGCGGGCTGTAGGGGCCGGGCATGCCCGGCCCGCGGAGTTTCTACATTTTGGCTCGATCACCTGGGAGGTTTGGTGGGGCAGGCGGTTTCGCCTGCCAGCCCGCGCTGGACCACGGCCAGCATTCCGCAGAGCGCGCCAAGCCGGCCGAAACCGGGTTGCCCTCGATATATGCCGTGATCCGCCCGATTTGCTGGGCACTGCGCAGGTAGTGATCGAAGGATTCGTCCTGCCAGAACGGCTGACCGGTCCGTCCCAGGATTCGGTTGGCGCTCCGCGCGGTCGATCCCTTCAGCCAGCGCATCAGTACCGCGAGGGGAACCTGGGGAAGGACGAGCAGATGAACATGGTTCGGCATCACCACCCAGGGACAGCGATCGTAGAAGCGCCTCTCGCCCTGTCCGATCAGAATAGCCTCAGCCACCAGATTCGCGATGCGGGGATTCCGGAGCCAGAGCGGACCCGAGGCGCACCGATCCAGAGCGCGGTCCTGAACCACGAAGGCATGACCGGCAGTGGGGCGCGCCGTGGAATCCACTCGGAGCGGCAGCGACCCCCAGAGGCGCCAAGTCAGGAACACGTACGCGTCCCGCGGATGAAAATGAGGCAATCTCCTGCGATAGTCTGGCATGCCAGGGGCCGGGCAGGCGAAACCGCCTGCCCCACCAAACCAAGTGCCCCGGCCGCTCGGATAATCTCACAGAAATGTAGAAACTCCAGGGGTCGGGCATGCCCGGCCCGCGGCGTTGAGGAACAGATCAAACGGTCGCGGCCCTAATAAACGACCTTGAGCGAGAATTGGACCTGACGGGACGGCCCGGCGGTACGGTTAATCATGCCGAAACCGGGTCCCAGCACGATGTTCGCCGGCAATCCGAAATTCACGATGTTGAAGATGTTGAAGCACTCCGCCCGGAACTGCATGACGATTCGTTCCGGGTTGCCCGCTGGTCCAATCGGAGTGTCTTTGACCAGCGAAGCGTCGATTTGGTGAAACGCCGGCCCGCGAAATGTGTTGCGGCCCAGCGTGCCGAACCGTCCATGGTTGGGTCCCGTGCCGCCGACTACTCCAAGGGGGATGGAAAAGAAGGACGCGTTGTTCGCGCCCAGCCCGAAATAGTCCTCGCGGACCGTGCGGCTGGTGGAGAGCGCGGGAGTCCCAACCTGATCCGGACGGTCCGCGCCGTTCGAACCCACTCCGGTCTGCTGAATCCCCGAGTACGCCGTAAAGGGAGCGCCCGTCATCATGCTTCCCAGGCCCACCAACTGCCACCCGCCCGCCGCGCGTTTCCCCAGGACCCGCAGGGGCGTGCGTTCCAGCCGCAGTTCCTGAATCGCGCTGAAGGAGAAGCCGTGAGTGATGTCGAAAGTGGAAGGTCCCTTCTCGGCGCGCAGGTCGCGCGGGTTCTGCGGAGCCGTTTGCAGAATCGTCCCGGAGGAGCCGGATAGAAAGCCGCCCATCACGGCGCTGGTGTCGTCGATGGACTTGCTGAAGGTGTAGCTCGCCTGGAAGCCGAGTCCCGCGCGCAGGGAGTTCTTGCTCACCGACGTCTGCAGCGAATGGTAGGTGGAGTGCGATCCGCTCTCCATGGTGACGATGGGGGCGAATCCGCTCTCGGCCCGGCCCGATGCGTCGAAGTTCGTGTACGGCGCAAACGCCGGGTCCGCGCCGGCGTACCCGTTTGGAAAACCCATCCGCGGCAGCCTCACTCCCGCGGTCCCAACGTAGGCCGCATTCAGCGTCACGTCGGAGACGCGCCGCTCGATGGAGGCCGTCCAACTACCGATGTATCCGTTATGGAAGGACTGCGCGACCGCCTGCGCCGCTATGGGACGCTCCAGCTTGTCCGTGCTGAGCGAAGCCAGGTCCCGCTCGAAGCGAAGCAGGTCCATCTCCGTGTTGGCCGCCATGTCCGTGGAACGGCCGGCCGGGTAGAGCGGGGCGCCGCTGGTGGCGTACATCCGGGGCAGGGGAACGGCCGTGACGCCGTTTGAGAACGGAACCGGCGAACCCGGCGCGGCAATGCTGACCGGCGCCACCACAAACGGGATGCCGCCGGTGACGAAATTCTGCTGCCACAGGTTCAGCAGAAGCGTGGTGATTCCGGCCCCGGCTCGGACCACCGTCTGGTTGTCCACTTTCCAGTCCGCCGCCAGCCGCGGGGCCAGCCCCTTCCAGTACCTCGGGTAGGGGGGCCGGTTGTTCACGATCATGTGCGCCCCGTCGGAGCGGAACTCCACCCCGGAGGTCAGTTGCGCCGCCTCGGCGATCGGCGTTTCCACTTCGTACCGGAGCCCGTAATTGAGCGTCAGGCGGCCGGAGACTTTCCAGGCGTCCTGGACGAAGACGCCGTACGCGTTGCGCCGCACCGCCGCTTCGTCCATTCGCTCGCCCTGCGGAAACAGCGCGGGCGCCGCGGTAATGGTGTAGGAAAACGGCGTCGCCGTGAGCAATCCGGTCAGCGAATCCGGCAGTTGCGCGCCGGCCGCGATGTTGTGCAAGCCGCTCTGCGAGCGGATCGGCGCCGGCGCGTAGGCCGCCCCGCCGCCGAACGTGTAGGTCCCGGCGGGATTGGTGCCGAAAATGGTCGAGTCGCGGTTGAAACGCGCCTCGGCGCCGGCCTTCCACGAGTGCCTCCCGCGAACCCAGGTGAAGTTCTGGCGGACCTGAAAGAGATTCCCGTACGATCCTATGACCGACCCTGATGCCGCGTTGAATCCTTCATAGAGGCCGTCGGCGAACGTGATGCCCGGCTGCGTCTGGTTCCGCGAGAGGAAGTTCGGAGTCGAGCGGTCGTACCCGATGTAGGACTCCGAGGTGAACGTCGCCGAGGGCGTCCGGATGTAGGAGATGCCCGCGTTGCGCTGGTGGTCGAAAAAGCGCACGGCGAAGCTCGGGTCGATCGCCGTCTGGCTGGGGTTCGTCAGCGGTCCTTCCACCTGGTTGAAACTGAACCTCCCGGATAGCGACGCCTTGCCCGAAAACTTGTGATCGATGCGAATGGAGAACTGGTCCGTAACCGTACGCACCTTCGAGGAGGTCGCGTAAGTCCGCGCGCCGTACGATCCTTGAGGATCGTTCGGCATCGGGTAGCGCGCCAGAATCGGCGCAATGCGCGGATCCACCGGAACGTACAGCGTGTCGCCGGGAAACGCCGTGGTGTCGCGGCCCTGCCGCTCGCCCGCTGTCGGAACGGGGATCACCTGAGTGGTTCCCAGCACCTGCCGGAAGCCCTGGTACTGGCCGAAATAGAAGGTGTGGTTGCGCCCGTTGTATAAGCCCGGCAGGACGACGGGTCCGCCGTTTGTGAACCCGAATTCGTTGCGGACGAACGGCGGAATCCGCCCGGGCTGGGCGATGGACCGGCGGTCGAAGAAGTTGCGCGCGTCGAAGGCGGCGTTGCGCACAAACTCGAATACGCTGCCATGCGGATCGTTGGTTCCGGACTTGGTTACGATCTCGGTGAATCCGGCGGCCCCGTGTCCGATTTCGGCGGGCATCACGCCCGCGCTGGATTTGATCTCCTGAATCGCATCGACGTTGAAGTTGGAAAACGTCGCGCCGCCCATTTCGGGGTCGGTGGTATCGACGCCGTCCATCGCGAACACGGTGGTGATGCCGCGTTGTCCGTTGACCGTGAATTGCTGGGTGAAATTGGCCGCTCCGTTGGTATCGGTTTGGGTTCCGGCGGCCAGCAGAAGCAGTTGGCTGAAATCGCGTTTGTTGAGTGGCAGGGCCGCCACCTGGCGGCTGGAGAGTTCTTCGCCTCCCGTGGATGCCGAGGTAGGACCCGGCACGGACTTATCCGCCGCCGCTGGCGCCGCCGGTTTCTCTTTCGGCGGCGGTGGTAGCTCGGATTGCGCGAAGGCCGCTAACGCGCCCAGTAGTGCGAACGCCGCGGCCGCGCCGGCCTTTTTGAGAGTGGTTTTTGGCACTAATGCACCAGCATATCGACGGGCCGGCGGGTTGGCAATGTCGCGCTCGGGAGTGCTCGGAAGTGGCCCTCATAATCCTCTTTGTGTGCGGCGAAACCGGCGTGCCCTGCCGCTATCGCCCCTCTCTCACCCCCCTTCCCCCAGCAGCAAATCCAAAAACGATTGCGTCGCCGCGTTGAACTTCTTGCGCCGCCGATGCAGCACGCCGACTGGCCGCAGCAACTCCGGCGCGTGCAGCTTCACCGCAATCAGCCGCCCTTGAGCGATCTCGGCCTGCATGGTTCGCGCGGGCAGAATGCTGATGCCGCTGCCGAGCGCCACGGCTTCCTTGATGGTCTGAATGTTGTCGAAGTGCATCGCCACGTTGACGCCGGCCCCGTTGGCGCGCAGGAACTTGTCCAGCTCGCGGCGGATCGAGAGGTCCTCGTCGAACCCGATGAAGTCCTGCCCGTTCAGGTCCGCGGGGTACACCTCGTCCCTGGCGGCGAACGGGTGCGATGGCGGGACCGCCACCTGCATCTCCTCCTTGCGCCACGGAATCGCGGCGATGTCGCGGCTCGCCTCGGGATAGCTCACCAGCCCGAGGTCGGCCGACCCGTCGCGCACCGCATCGTAAACCTTGTCCGGGCGTTGGTACTCCACGTGGAGTTGCGCGGCGGGGTGGCGGACCGCGAAGGTCTCCTGCAAATGGCTCATCTCGGAAAGGCCGATGGAGTAGATGGAGGCCACCCGCACCGTGCCTTCGGCGCTGCCCTTCAATTCCTCCAGCGCGCTCACGAACTCCTCTTCGCGGCGCAAAACCTCGCGGCAGAACCCGTAATACAGCCTGCCGGCGGGGGTTAGCTCCAGCGGACGGCGGCCGCGGTCGAACAGACCCACCCCCAATCGGCGTTCCACCTCCTTGACGTGCTGGCTAGCAGCGGACTGACTTACTCCACAATGAGCCGCCCCCTTGCTCATGCTCTTGAATCCGCCTATCTCTCTGAAAAGGCGCAGTTCCCACAGTGTCACAGGCCGATTTTAGCATAAGTAATACTGATAGTAAACAGTTGTCAAATTCCTGTTGCCTAATACTAGAAAACGGTGGTACACTGGCCCCAAGGCGAACTGCCGTTCGGAACGAAGCTGCCGGCCGGATTACCCTCCAGGCCCGCGGATTCCCTGGAATGCCATGAGCGATTCTACTGTCACAACCGGTCTACCCGCGGCCCAAGGGCTTTACGATCCGCGTCAGGAGCACGATGCCTGCGGCATCGGCTTCGTGGCCAACATCAACGGCCAGCGCTCGCACGATGTCATCGTCAAGGGCATTCAGGTTCTCATCAACCTGACCCACCGCGGAGCGTGCGGCTGCGACCCCGAGACGGGCGATGGGGCGGGCGTCCTCATTCAGATTCCGCACCGGTTCTTCGCGAGCGAATGCGGCCGGTTGGGGTTCGCGCTGCCGCCGCAGGGCGAATACGGCGTGGGCATGACGTTTTTGCCGGTGGAGCCGCAGGCGCGGCTGCAATGCGAGGGCATTGTCGAGCGCATCGTGCGCGAGGAAGGCCTCGCCGTTCTCGGATGGCGCGACACGCCCATCGACGGCTCGGCCATCGGCCGCATCGCCCGCGGTTCGCAGCCCTACATTGAGCAGATCTTCGTGGGACGCGCCCGCGGAATGAGCGCCGACCAGCTCGAGCGCAATCTTTACGTGGTCCGCAAGCGGGCCGAAGCCGAGGTGGCCGCCTCCGACGTGCCCGGCAAGGAGTTCTTCTACATCCCCTCGTTTTCCGGACGGACGATCGTTTACAAGGGCCTGCTGCTGGCGCCGCAGATTGCCCGGTTTTATCCCGAATTGAGCGATCCCGGCGTGGTCAGCGCGTTGTGCCTGGTACACCAGCGCTTCTCCACCAACACCTTCCCCACCTGGCAGCTCGCGCACCCGTTCCGCTACGTGGCGCACAACGGCGAAATCAACACGCTGCGAGGCAACGTGAACTGGATGCACGCGCGCCAGTCCGTGCTGGCTTCTCCCCTTTTCGGCGCCGGCATGAAGAAGCTGTTTCCGATCATCCAGCCCGGAGGCAGCGATTCGGCGAACTTCGACAACGCTCTCGAACTGCTGCTGATGGCGGGCCGCTCCTTGCCGCACGCCATGGCCATGCTGATTCCGGAGGCATGGGCCGAGAACCCCCACATGAACCCCCAGAAGCGGGCGTTTTACGAATATCACGCCTCCCTGATGGAGCCATGGGACGGCCCCGCGGCCATCGCCTTCACCGACGGCCGCTCGATCGGCGCGACGCTCGACCGCAATGGCCTGCGCCCGGCGCGTTACATGGTCACGCGGGACGGTCTGGTGGTGATGGCGTCGGAGGCCGGGGTGCTGGCGGTTGCGCCGGAGGACGTGGTGCTGAAGGGCCGCTTGCAGCCCGGCAAGATGCTGCTGGTGGATACCGTCGAGGGCCGCATCGTCTCGGACCGCGAGCTGAAGGCCCGCCTCTACGGCCGCAATCCCTACCAGCTCTGGATCAAGGAAAACCAGGTCACGCTCGGCCACCTGCCGGACCCGCCGCGCGAGCACGGCGCCGACCAGGCCACCCTGATCCGCCGCCAGCGCGCCTTCGGCTACACCGAGGAAGATCTCCGGATGATCCTCGGACCCATGGCGGAGAACGGCGAGGAACCCGTCGGCTCGATGGGCGCCGACACGCCCCTGGCGTGCCTCTCCGACCTGCCGCAGCCGCTGTTCAACTACTTCAAGCAGCTTTTTGCACAGGTCACCAATCCGCCTATCGATCCGATTCGCGAAGAGATGGTGATGTCGCTCACCAGCTACATCGGCACCGAGCGCAACATTTTGGACGAGACGCCGCAGCACTGCCACACGCTCAAGCTGCGCCATCCCATCCTGACCAACCGCGACCTCGAGAAATTGCGGCGCGTCTCCCAGGGCGATTTCCTGGCCACCACGCTGCCCATGCTGTTCGCGGTGGAAGAGGAAGGCAAGGGCCTGGAGCGCGCCCTGGCGCAGCTTTGCCGGCGCGCCTCGCTGGCGATTCAATCCGGATACACGTTGCTGATTCTCTCCGACCGCGGCTTCGATCCCGACTATGCGCCCATTCCGAGCCTCCTGGCGCTCGCGGCGGTCCACAATCACCTGGTGCGCGAGGAGACGCGCACGCAGGTGGCGCTCATCGTCGAGTCCGGCGAGCCGCGCGAGGTGATGCACTTCGCCCTCCTGATCGGCTACGGCGCGAGCGCCGTGAATCCCTATCTCGCGCTCGAAACCGTGGGACAGGCCGGCGCCGACAAGTTCATCAAAGCGGTCAACAAAGGCCTCCTGAAGACGTTCTCCAAGATGGGCATTTCCACCTTGCAGAGCTACCGGGGCGCGCAGGTATTCGAAGCCATCGGACTCGACCGGGAGACCATCGAGAAGTACTTCACCGGAACGGTGTCGCGCATCGAAGGCGTGGGGATAGACGTCATCGCCAGGGAAGCCGTTCTGAGGCACCGCCACGCGTTCCGTTCCAGGGCCGAATGCGAAGCGGAACTGGTAGCCGGCGGGAACTACTACTACAGGGTGGAAGGCGAATATCACCTGATCAATCCGGAGACCATCGCCAAGCTCCAGCATGCCGTGCGCGGCAAGAACTATCGGACCTTCGAGGAGTACGCCGCCCTCGTCGACGATCAAAACCGCCAGCTCTGCACTTTGCGCGGATTGCTCGAGATCAAGGATGGCGCCGAGCCGGTTCCGCTCGAGGAAGTCGAACCAGCGCGGGAAATCGTAAAACGGTTCGCCACCGGGGCCATGTCGTTCGGCTCGATTTCCAAGGAAGCCCACGAGACGCTGGCCATCGCCATGAACCGCATGGGCGCGCGGTCCAACACCGGCGAAGGCGGAGAGGATGAAGAGCGTTTCGGGGACCTGCGGCGCAGCTCGGTTAAGCAGGTGGCTTCCGGGCGCTTCGGCGTCACCGCCAACTACCTGGTGAATGCCGACGACCTTCAGATCAAGATGGCCCAAGGGGCCAAGCCCGGCGAGGGCGGCCAACTCCCCGGCCACAAAGTCGACAAGAACATCGCCCGCGTGCGCCACTCGATCCCCGGCGTGGGCCTGATCTCGCCGCCGCCGCACCACGATATCTATTCGATCGAGGACCTGGCGCAGCTCATCTACGACCTGAAGAACGTCAACCCCGCGGCGCGCATTTCCGTCAAGCTGGTGGCCGAGGTGGGAGTCGGAACCGTGGCCGCGGGGGTCGCCAAAGCGCACGCCGACGTGGTGCTGATATCGGGCGATTCCGGCGGAACCGGGGCTTCGCCGCTCAGTTCCATACGTCATGCCGGCATTCCCTGGGAGCTGGGACTGGCGGAGACTCAACAGGTGCTGGTGATGAACGATTTGCGCGGCCGCATCCGCGTGCAGACCGACGGCAAGCTGCAAACCGGACGCGACGTGGCGATCGCCGCCCTGCTGGGGGCCGAGGAGTTCGGGTTCTCGACGGCGCCGCTGGTGGCCATGGGCTGCGTCATGATGCGCAAGTGCCACCTGAACACCTGCCCGGTGGGAATCGCCACCCAGGATCCGGCCCTGCGGGCCAGGTTCGCGGGAACGCCCGAGCACGTCATCAACTTCTTCTTCTTCGTCGCCGAGCAGGTGCGCGGCTACATGGCGCGGATGGGCTTTCGCGCGTTCGACGACATGGTGGGCCGCGTGGACATGCTCGACAAGCGAAACGCGTTGGACCATTGGAAGGCCAAGGGGCTGGACCTTTCCACGATTCTCTACAACCCGCCGGCCCCCAGCCGCATCGCGCGCCGCTGCGTCCAGCCGCAAGACCACGGCCTCAAGACCGCCTTGGACCACGAGCTGATCGACCTTTCGCGGCCGGCCTTGGAACGCGGGACTTCCGTGGACGTCCGGCTGCCGATTCGCAACGTGCACCGCGCGGTGGGCGCCATGCTGTCGGGCGAAATCTCGCGGCGCTACGGGTCCCCCGGGCTGCCCGCCGATACCATCCGGTTTCGCTTCAACGGTTCGGCGGGGCAGAGCTTCGGCGCATTCCTCGCGCCGGGCGTGACGCTCGAGCTGGAGGGCGACGCGAACGATTACATCGGGAAGGGGCTTTCCGGCGGAAGGCTGATCGTGTATCCGCCGCGAGCCTCCACCTTCGTGCCCGAGGAGAACATCCTGATCGGAAACGTGGCGCTCTACGGCGCGACCGCCGGCGAGGCCTATTTCAACGGCGTGGCCGGCGAGCGCTTCGCGGTCCGGAACTCGGGCGCGACGGCGGTGGTGGAGGGCCTGGGGGACCACGGCTGCGAGTATATGACCCGCGGGCTGGTGGTGGTTCTGGGCAAGTGCGGCCGCAACTTCGCCGCCGGAATGAGCGGCGGCCTGGCGTTCGTGCTGGATGAGAAGAGCGACTTCGCCGAGAAGCGCTGCAACACGGCCGGCGTCGGCCTCGAGCCGATCGGCGAAGGCGAGACCGACGCGCAACTGCTCTACGCCCTGATCGCCAGGCACGTCGCGGCGACGGGCAGCCCGCGCGGCCAGCGGATCATCGAGAACTGGGAGCAGACGCTGCCCAGGTTCCTGAGGGTCTTTCCGCATGAGTACCGCCGCGCGCTGGCCGCCGGGGAGAAGGTTGGACACGCGGTCGACCTTTCCTTGCCGCCGGGGTTCAGCCAGCCGGCCGTGGGGCAGCCGGCGGGTGGAGATTAGACCATGGGCAAAGTCACTGGATTCCTCGAATATGCGCGCGAGAACGCCGGGCGCCGTCCGGCGGACGAACGCGTCAAGGACTGGTTCGAGATCTACCTGCCGTTTCCGGAGGAGAGTTCCCGCGCGCAGGGAGCCCGCTGCATGGATTGCGGCGTTCCCTTCTGCCATTCCGGCTGCCCGCTGAACAACGTCATTCCGGATTGGAACGACATGGTATACAGTGGCCGCTGGCGCGACGCCATCCGCCGCTTGCACTCCACCAACAACTTTCCGGAATTCACGGGCCGCATCTGTCCGGCGCCCTGCGAAACCTCGTGCGTGCTGGGCATCAACGCGCCCCCGGTCACTATCCGCCAGATCGAGAAGACCGTCGCGGACCGCGGATTCGAAGAGGGTTTCATCGCTCCCGAGCCGCCCCTGCGGCGCACCGGCAAGCGCGTGGCGGTGGTTGGCTCGGGGCCCGCGGGCCTGGCCGCGGCGCAGCAGCTTGCGCGCGCCGGCCACGGCGTGACGGTCTTCGAGAAGAGCGGCCGCATCGGCGGTCTCCTGCGCTACGGCATTCCGCATTTCAAGATGGAGAAGCATCTGATCGATCGCCGTCTCGAGCAACTGAGCGCCGAAGGCGTGCAGTTCCAGGTCAACGCGCACGTGGGCGCGAACGTGCCCGTGGAGGACCTGCGCAAGGAGTTCCACGCCATCCTGCTGGCCGGCGGCGCGGAGCATCCGCGGGATCTCGAGGTTCCCGGCCGCGAGCTGCGGGGGATTCATTTCGCCATGGAGTTCCTGGCGCAGCAGAACCGGCGCAATGAAGGCGACGCGGTTCCGGCAGCGGAGGCGATCCTCGCCGCCGACAAGCGCGTCGTCATCGTCGGCGGCGGCGACACGGGGGCCGATTGCCTGGGCACGAGCCATCGCCAGGGCGCGGCGTCGGTGACGCAGTTCGAACTGCTGCCCAAGCCGCCCGGCGAGCGTTCGCCCTCGACCCCGTGGCCCCTCTGGCCCCTGCAACTGCGCGTGGAAAGCTCGCACGAGGAAGGCGGCCTGCGCGATTGGAGCGTCTCCACCGTGAAGTTCACCGGCGACGAACACGGGCGCGTCAAGCGGCTGCACGCCGTGCGGGTCGGCCCCGCGCCGGAGTTCGAGCCGCGGCCCGGCACGGAGTTCACCGTTGACGTGGACCTGGTGCTGCTCGCCATGGGCTTCCTCGGCCCCGTCAGGAACGGCATGATCGCGCAGCTCGGTGTAGCTCTCGATCGGCGCGGCAACGTCGCGGCGGACGAAAACTACATGACCTCCGTGCCGGACGTCTTCGCCGCCGGGGACATGCGCCGCGGCCAATCGCTGGTGGTGTGGGCGATCGCCGAAGGCCGCAAGGCCGCGCAAGC
>CAIRXZ010000156.1 GCA_903882645.1 uncultured Acidobacteriia bacterium
GCCCCGGCTTTCTCGTTCGACTTGCATGTGTTAAGCGCGCCGCCAGCGTTGATTCTGAGCCGGGATCAAACTCTCATTTGAGTTTTTGAGTTATATCGATCCGGCTTTACTCAGAAATACTGACGAGTTCTTCTTTACTGCATCCAACCAGATTGTCAAAGATCTGCGCTCGCTTGCTTCCGCATCTTCATACGGAAACCCGCGGCGGGCCTCGAAACTCGATCCGGCCGCCGGACCGCGTTGGCGGACTCCGGCGCCCAGGAATCTTAAGAACTTGAAAAAGAACCCAACAGGAAGGCCGTATTCCGCTCCGCGCGGTGGCCCGCACGGAGTTTTGTTACCATTCCTTACAGAGGATCTCTACTACTCTACCACCGCCGCCTCGGCTTGGCAAGCGCCCGCCAGGCGTTTCACAACTGCGATCCCCAATTCGGCGACTTGTTCAGGATACCAAAGACCAACTGCCTATGCAAGCGCCCCACGCCAAATACTTCAGCGTCCCGATTTTGGAACGTGAATCATCCGTAACTGATTGAAAATAAACGCAATTCTGAACTGAATCCACCCCGCAACCGCCGCTCCCCAGCCCCTCGCGCCGGGCCGCGCCGGCAGGTGTTACATTAAAATGAATACATGCTTCTTCTGCTGGCGGCGTGGCTCGCCGCGCCCGCCATGGCCCAGGATCCGTCGCCCAGCCTGCTGTCCCGCGTCGCCGATCATGCCGAACTCTTGGCGCAAAGAGCCCCCAGCGCCCTGGCCGAGGAGACCCTCGAACAGCGCAGGGTTCCGGGCGCTGGCGCCCGGATTCGTATCGGCAAGTCGGCTTCCCCGTCCCCCGAATTGCGCCTGGGCCGTACCATCGTGTCGGAATATACCGTCGCGCCGCTGAAAGACTCGGAGTCCAAGGACTTGGTCGAGTTTCGCCAGGTGATCTCCGTCGACGGTCGCCCCGTCCAGTCCACCGAAAGCGCCCGGCACGCGCTCTCCCTCGGAATCCAGTCGGCCGCCGAGCGCGCCCGCAAACGCATGCTCGAGGATTTCGCCAGGCACGGCTTGGTCGACGTCGCGACCGACTACGCCCTCATCCTGCTCCTGTTCACCAATCGCGGCCAGGAGCAATTGACCATCCTGCCTTCGGACGAAGAGATCGTCGGCGCCGACGACGCTGCCGTGTTCTCCTGGTCGCAGTCCGCGCCCGGCGGCGGTGAATTGATCTTCGCCGGCAAGCAGGCTGCCCGCATTCCGCTCGCCGGCAAACTCTGGGTTCGCAAGTCCGACGGCCTTCCGCTGCGCATCTCGGTTTGGGCCGCTCAGTCGGTTTCCGGCCGCTCCATCCGCGACGAAGCGACCATCGATTACGTCATGTCGCCCCACGGCTTCGTCGTGCCTGCCGCGGTGGTCCACCACCACGTTGTCGACGGCGAATTGAGGACCGAGAACCAGTATCGCTACGGCCCGTTCCGGCTGTTCTCCACGGACATTCGGATCAGGTTCCCGTCCTCCGAGCCGCAATAGCCCCCGCAGTAGCGGGGCGGTCCTTCTGGCCCTCGATGGCGCCTTCTGGCATCGTCGGCCGGGGGCAGCCCGGCCAGGCAGCCTGCCTGCGCTACCATGTTCCAATGATGCGGAGACTCCTCTTCCCCGCCGGACTTCTTACTCTTATGGCCATGGCCCAAACCACCCGGACCGTCCCCGAACGCCTGTCCAAGTGGAAGCGCGTCGAAATGCCGTTCTCCTCGACGGGGCTTTCCGCGCGCGAGATTCAAATGGTAGGCAAACTGGTGGACGCGTGCCGCTCGCTCGACGAGATCTTCTGGCGCCAAAGCGATTCCGCCGGCTTCGACCTCCACAGGACGACCTCCGATCAATCCCTCAAGCGGCTCCTCGGCATCATGGGAAGCCGCTGGGACTTGCTCGATGAAAACCGGCCTTTCGTCGGCGAGCCCATGCCGCCCGGCCATGACCTCTACCCCCACGGCCTGACGCACGCCCAGATAGACCAGTACGTCGCCCAGCACCCCGAGGACCGCGCGGCCATCTACAATCCCTACACCGTCGTGAAATGGCGCGGCGGTCGCCTGATCGGAACGCCCTACCACGAGGAATACAAAGCGCTCCTCGATCCCGCCGCGCGCGCCCTGCGCGAGGCTGCGGACCTCAGCGGCGATCCCGCCTTCGCCGGCTTCCTGCGCCTGCGCGCCGCCGCGCTGCTCACCAGTGACTACTACCAGAGCGACCTCGCCTGGCTCGACCTCAAGAACCCCAAGTTCGACGTCATCTTCGCGCCCTACGAAACCTACCTCGACGATCTGCTCGGGGTCAAAACCTCCTACGGCGCCGCGGTCCTGGTTCGCAACGAGGCGGAAAGCCGGAAGCTCGCCGTCTATGAGAAGTACGTGCCGGAGATTCAGGATGCCCTTCCCCTCGACCCCGCCGACCGCCCTTCCAAGCGCGGCCACGTCACGCCCATGGAGGTGATGGACGCCCCCTATCGCGCCGGCGATCTGCTCCATGGCTACCAGGCCGTGGCCGACAACCTCCCCAACGACCCGCGCATCCACCAGCAAAAGGGATCGAAGAAGATTTTCTTCAAGAACTTCATGGATGCGCGCGTCCGCTACGTCATCCTGCCCGTGGCGCAGCGCCTGATGGTCCCCGCCCAGGCCGCCAAGGCCACCGGCGAAGGTTATCTCGCCGGCACTCTGCTGCACGAAATCTCGCACGAGCTCGGTCCCGAGTTCGCCCGCGTGAATGGCAAACGGGTGGACATCAACGAAGCCATCGGCCCCGCTTACTCCGGCCTGGAAGAGGCCAAGGCGGACGTCACCGGCATGTTCGGCTTGAAGTGGCTCGTGGACCACGGCGCCCTTCCCGCCGCGCGCCTCGAGGAGTACTACGCTTCCTACCTCGCCGGGCTATTCCGCTCCCTGCGTTTCGGCGAGGGCGAGGCCCACGGCCGCGCCGAAACCCTGGAATTCAACTACCTGTACGAGAACCGGGCCATCACCCGCGCCAACGGCCGCTATGCCGTCGATTACGCCCGCATGCCCGCCGCCATCGCGCAACTTGCCAAGGAACTGCTCGTCACCGAAGCCACCGGAGACCGCGCGCGCGCCGAAGCCTGGTTCGCCAAGCATGGTGCCATTCCCTCCGGCCTCACCGCCGCCCTCGCCGCCGCCAAGGACATCCCGGTGGACATAGATCCGGTCTTCTCGTTCTAGCTGAAAACTACCCAGCTACCACCGTCACCCGCGCAAAGCCCTCCCCAACCTCCGGCGGCTTGAGCTTTAGCGCCATTTTCGCCAGCGCTTCCTCAGGCACAACCCGCTGCCGCCGCGCATTCCGTTCCCGGCACACCTCCAGCGGAGCGTCGAAGAACACGGCCTCCACTTCGCAGCCGTACGACTTGCCGATTCCGATGTACGGCGCGCGCTCCGCGGGCGTGAGGTTGGTGGCGTCGATATGGGTCGTTTCCCGCCCGATCGCCAGCCGCTGGCGCAGCAGATAGCGCAGCGTCTCAAACACCCGCTGGTGAATGGTCTGGTCGGTTTCATCGTCCGCCAGCAGCCCGCGGATCGTGTCCGAGGAGAGTCCCCCCACACCCATCCGTTCGAGCCACGCCGACTTGCCCGACCCCGTCAGCCCCACCAGCACCACGATCCGCATCACGCACATGATAGCTCCCACGTGGGGTCGGGCCTTTTGGCCCGCGATGACGCCTTCTGGCGTCATCAGCCGGGCGGCAGCCCGGCCGGCTCGGTTGACAATCGCCCGCGGGTTCCAGCACGCCGCACGTCGGTTGCGGCCATGCTGCCAGCGGGGCGGACCTCCCGGTCTGCCTTCTTGTCTTGCTTTGCCTTCCGACTCCTGACTTCTGTCTTCTTGTTTTGGCTGACGGCTGACCGCTGATTGCTGACAGCTATCTTCTAGTTCCATGCTAGACTTTCTCTAGGCACATCCCATGCCAACCCTCTACGTCGAAAACGTCCCCGATGACCTGTACGAATCCCTCCGGCTGCGCGCCCGCGAACGCAGAAGCTCCATTTCCGCCGAAGTGCTCGCCCTTCTCCGGGAAAACGTGCCCACGGCCAAGGAACTCGCTCGCCGCAGAGAGTTTATGGCGCGCGTCGCGCGCATCTCCGCCAGAAAGCCGCCCTCGCCGGGTCCCCACCAGAGCACCGAGGAAATGCAGCGCGCGGATCGCCTCCGATGAACGCGTGCGTGCTGGATGCCAGCGTGGCGGCCAAGTGGCTTCTGCCGCCGGCGGGTGAGACCTTGGTCCCCGAAGCGCGTCGGTTGCTCCGGGACTACGTCGATGGCAGGCTGTGCATCGTAGTCCCGGACCTGTTCTGGCTTGAGGTCGCCAACCTGCTCTGGACGTCGATCCGGCGGGGACGGATTTCACTGGGATCGGCGGGAGAGGCGCTCCGAGAGATCGAGCGGCGGAATTTTCCAACGTTGCCCTCTCAGCCGCTATTGGAGGAGGCCTTCACCATGGCGGCAGCCTTCGACCGGACGGTCTACGACGCCGTGTATGTCGCGCTGGCGGTCGTTTCCCACGCGCCGCTGATCACTGCCGACGAACGCCTTGCGAACGCCTTGGCCGCCCGCGCTCCGGTGCGCTGGCTGGGTGGACTGTAGCTGTACTTACGTCCAGCCAGCCGGCTCCGCGAAGCGGTGCCCGGCCAAAGCTGACGGCTGAAAGCTGATGGCTGACAGCTTCTTAGTCCTACGAGAACGCCCCGGCGACCGTGGCCCCCAACAGCAGTAGAACCACGTACGGCAAAACGACGGCGACCGCCGCGGCTCCCGTCGATAACTTCTTCCCGGCGGCCGCTTTGAGGCCGATCACCGTCAGTATCAGGACCCAGATCACGAACAGGTCGCACCCCGACGCCAGCGTGTAGATGAACTTGGAAGCGGTCTTCTGGTCCATGAACGCGGCCGGATTAAACGCCAGTGGATTCATCAGGTTGAACTGATCCGGGTTCTTGAGAAAAATCACCACAATGCCCAGCGCCTTGGCAATAATACCCACCAGCCCCGCGTAGCATTCGATTGCAAAGATTTGCTTGAACTTGACCCCTGCCGACATGATCCCGCTCGCGATTCCCAGCAGAATCAAGGACGAGACAAGGTACATGAGAGGCATCCCGATCACCGGACCCACATAATAGGTGATGGGCATGATCTTCTCTTGCAGCGCCAAGGATTGCTGCCGCTGCTCGGCCGACAGGCTCTGCATCTGCTGCTGCATTCGGGCATTATTGTCGATCTGATCCTGCACGAACCTCGCCCAGCCCACGTGTTGCCCATACGTTACATAGAACGCCACCGTGGCCAGAATGATCAGAAGCAGTGGAAGAAACCACTTAGGCCGTTCCGCGATATCCGCGAACGCCTTCCCTGGCTCGAAGAAGACGCCGGACAGACGCGAGAACTCGCCCATTCCCGCTGGTTCCGGCTCGACGGCCGGCGCATTTTCAGGTGTCATATTAGGCTGATTGTACTCCAGTGTCGGAGAATACGCTCGCCTTGTCTGTCGGGTTCCGTCGTTTTCTCGCCCCGTGGGGCAGGTTGAAAACCTGCGCGCCGATTGTTCTATCGGCGCACGCGGCGCCAGCCGCGCGGTAGCGGAGTGGAATCAAGCTGAAGACGCCATTTTTCGTTCACGCGAACTTTAAAAAAAGTTTACACCGTGTTTTCAATAGGTTACAGAGATCTCGGAATCTGTCTCTTCCCGCCCGTCTGCTATTTTGAAATTGAAGAGAGGCTTGCGGCCCACTCCCGCAGGCCAAACGGTTTTCTTGCTGGCCAGCAAGCGTTGCATTTGGGGTGGTACTGAACTTCTCGTAGGGCCTGAATGAAGCCCTAAC
>CAIRXZ010000157.1 GCA_903882645.1 uncultured Acidobacteriia bacterium
ACGCTGCTGCTGAAGGGGTTCACCCCAACCGAAAGAAGCGCAGATCGTTCCCACGGGCTGCTTGGCATCGTCGTCACAGCTTTCCCGCCCGCAAGGAGTCCCAATGAGCTATTTAAGTGGCATTGGGCGAAAGCGCCTGCCAACCTCCTTTCGCGGCAACATCCCCAAGACGGTTAAGCACCCGCGCGCGGCCTAGCGAAGCGTGCGGCGCCGCCGGAATGCGGCGGCTCGATGCGGCCGAGTTTGCCTCGCGGGCCGGCGTCGTATAGAGTAAAGCCGTGACCGCGCTGGAGGCGTACGAGTTCACAACTGGAGGAGGAGCGACGGATTTCGCGCGGCTGATCGAAGCCTGCGAATCGTTCGGACCATACTGCCTGATCGGCGGTTTGGCCGTCAACTGCTACGTCGAACCGGTCTATACGCTCGACGCCCATGTCGTGGTGGTCGCGGCGAACCTTCCCAAACTCTCCGCGCGCCTCCGCGAGTTGGGCTTCAAGATTGAAGAGCATCCGCACTCCGTGAACGCGCAGGCGCCGGGAAGCGACCTGCGGATACAGTTCACCACCGACGAGAGATACCAGGCGTTCCCGGCCCGGTCCGTTGAGGCCGAGATTCTGGGACTCCGCGCTCGTGTCGCCAGTCTGGAAGATGTCACTCAAGGCAAGCTCTGGGCCTACGGCGATCCAGCGCGGCGCCTGAGCAAACGGAAGAAGGACGAATTGGACCTGATCCGGCTTGCGGAAGCCCATCCCGAGTTGAAGCCGGCGTACCCCAGCGAGTTGCGGGGCCAAATCGAGAGGGGCTGAATGGGCGGATGCGGACGGCAACGGCGGGCATAGCGCACACCTGGTCGCAGCAGGGGTCGGGCATGCCCGAAGCCTGCAGTTTCTACCTTCTCAACGGGCATTGGGCGCTCGTGCCTGCCGGGTTCGAGACTTATCTCGCCCCTTGCTTCATTGGAACGTCAAGCGCCGGCATGAGCGCCGGCGGGGCGGACAAAAAGTGTTTGCCCCGCTCTCAGCGCGCTGGAACCAGCCGTATAGCGCAGCCGCCGCCGGGCGCCAGCTTCAGCTTGAGAACCGTCTTCGCATCCACGCGCCGCTTCTCGAGGACGCTGTCCTTCGGCTGGGCCGCCGCGTTGGGACCGTCGGCGTAAATCTCCGCGTCGTACGCCCCGGCGCCGAGGAAGCTGAGCGGCAGATCGAGATCGCGCGCATCCCAGTCCGTGATGCTGCCGACGTACCATTCCTGTCCGCTGCGCCGCGCGATCGTAATGTACTTCACGGGGCGCCCGTTGACTACTCGCGTCTCGTCCCAGGTGGTTGGAACCGCTTTAAGAAACTCGGTTTCCTTCTGACCGTCGTAGGCGCCGGGATAGTCCGCCACCATCTGGAACGGACTCTCGAAAACCACGAACAGCGCCGTCTGGTGAACGCGCGTGCCCATCACCATGGGGTTCGAATTGCGCGCCACGAAATCGTCCTTGGTCACGTTCTCGAAGCCGCCGGGCGTATAATCCATCGGTCCCGCCAGCATACGCGTGAAGGCCAGCGACACGTTGTGTTTCGGCGTCTCTCTCGCGCTCCACTTGTTGTACTCCGCCCCCATCACGCCTTCGCGCGTCAGGACGTTCGGATACGTGCGCCGCAAACCGTCGGGTTTGAAGGCTCCGTGGTAGTCGAGCAGCAGGTGATGATCCGCGGCCTTCTTTGCCACGGTCCGGTACCAGTTGGTCATGAACTGATCGGTGCTGTCCATGAAGTCGATCCTCACTCCCGCGACGCCCCACTTCTCGAACAGCGGAAACGCCTCGTCGATCTGCCGGTCGATATCGCTCCAGTGCGACCACAGCCACAGCCGCACGTTCTTGGACTTGGCATACGCGAGCAGCGCCGGCATATCGATGTTCGGACTCGTCTTGGTGAGATCCGTTCCGGCGCCGTTCGCCCCTCTCCCGCCCCCGGCCATGCGCCCCGCCCATCCGGCGTCGATGAGCATGTAGGGGAACCCGTTCCGCGACGAGAAGTCGATGTAGTGCTTCATCGTGTCGGTATTCATGCCCGGCCGGAAGGAGACGCCCTTCGCCAAGCTGCCCGACCACCAGTCCCAGGAGGTCTTGCCCGGCTTGATCCAGGACGGGTCCGCGATGGCGCACGGCGGGTTCAGGTTGACCACCATGTTCGATTCCACCAGCCTGC
This sequence comes from uncultured Acidobacteriia bacterium, assembly GCA_903882645.1. Lineage (GTDB taxonomy): Bacteria > Acidobacteriota > Terriglobia > Bryobacterales > Bryobacteraceae > BOG-224. The sequence continues at coordinate 2,199 of CAIRXZ010000157.1, forward strand.
CCGGGTCGTCGGCGATCGTCAGCACGCGCCACGGCGAGTTGGCCGGCGCCTGCTTGATCACGGAGATCGTGGCCGGCTCCACCTTGGGATCGATGGGCCAGGGGACGTGCGGACCCGTCCGGTCCTCGATGCGCGGCGCGAGGCGCGCGGTCAGGATAGTCTGGTCCGCCACCGAGTGGACGAAGAGCCCCGCCCAATCTTCGATGTCCGCCTCCGTCAGGCCGGCCCACGCCACTCCGGGAACCTCCACCAGAAGGGGCAGCGCCACCAGGTACTCGGGATGCAGACCGCGAATCGTCAGCTCGTGATAGTCGTCTTCGCTGCTGGTCTGGAAGTCGCGCAGGATCAGAGGGAAGGTCGTGGCGTCCTTGATGAATCGAAATTGCGTCGCCTCGTTGGAGATGCGCATCTCCTTCACCGCCGGTTGCTCAGGCACGGCGTAGCGGAATGCCACCCCGTCGTCGAAGGCGCGGGCTTCGATCGCCAGCCGGCGCCCCGGCGCGGCCGTCTCCGCCGTCTGAACGGTGATGGCATTGTAGTGGTTGCGGATGGGGTTCGCCTTGCCGGCGATCGAGTTCCACGTATCGTCGTGACTCGACGGTTGCGACGATTCGATGTGAACCGCCGCTCCGAGGACCGGCGATCCCTCGATCGCCAGCCCGAGGTTCGACCAATCCAGCACCGGCTTTCCGCGGAACGTCACGCGGTACGCCAACTGCCCGCCCGCGCCGGCCGGCGTCTGGCCCCGCACCGTGGCGATGGTCATTTCGAGCGCCCCATTCGGGGACTTGAGAACCACCGGGCCAGTCTGCCCCGCGGCCGGCAGCGCGGCCAGCAAAACCATCGCGCCGATTACAGCGAGTTTCCGTTCGGATAGCATGTTAACCTCATCAAGAAAGCCGTCAGCCTTCAGCCATCAGCCTTCAGCCAAGAACCTCCGGTCGCCACGGCTGGCCCGGCGACTCCGGGGCGCCCCGCGGCGGCGTAAGGGCAGCGCGTGCCCGGCCCGCAGCCGATACGCCATGGGCAAGAGCCGCGAGCGTCGGCAAGCATCCTTAAGCTGAAGGCTGAGGGCTGAAAGCTGGTTTTTTCACTTCGCGCGCTTCGCCACCAACTCCTCGGTAACCATGTCGGCCACATTGCGGGTGAACTTGATCTCGTCGCCCGAAATCTTGCCTTTGTACACGATCTTGAGCGGCTGGCCCTGGAAGTCGAGGTTCTCGACGAAAGAGATGTCGTCTCCCTTGATCACGCCCTCCTCGATCTTGGCTTCGCCGGCCTGCGACTTCGCCGTCCCGGTCAGCTTCTCGCCGTCCACTTTGAAATCGTAAGTGTAGTTTTGCGTTCCAATCTGCGTCTCGAATGAAGCGGTCCATTTGCCCGTGACATCCGCCCCGAATGCCGGGACGATCGCCACGAGCAGCAACGCCGCCGCAAGCGCTAACATGCGGTAAGTCATCGTCGATCTCCTCCATCGGCGCTCTCACGCCCGCCTGCGGCACTGAGCGCCAAACCACGTTCAGAGCCGCGAGCGTCAGCGAGCGTCCTTAAGCTGATAGCTGACGGCTGAAAGCTGTACTACGCGTACTTCAGCCCCAGCGAATCCATAATACCCTTCATGTAGCCGAAAGCGAGCACCTTGCCGCCCATGGTGTACCCCGACGCGCGGCCGTTTTGCGCCTCGCCGGCGAGAGCGGGCGCGTGATCCGGACGAATCGGGCCGGCAAATCCCGCCTTGCTGTAGATCTCGAGCATGCGCACCATGTCCGTCGGGCCGTTGTCGTGGAAGGTTTCGTGGAAGTGGGTCGTGTCCCCCTGAACGTCCCGGTAGTGAACGAAGAAGATCTTGTTCCTCGAGCACCACTCCTTGGCCAGCGCGTAGACATCCTCTTTCATCAGCACGAAGTTGGCCTGGCAGTAAGTGATCCCGTTGTAAGGGCTGGGGACCATGGCCATGATCCGTTCGTAGGATCTCTTGCTGGTCACGATCCGCGCGATGCCCCGCAGCGGGCTGATGGGCGGATCGTCGGGATGCAGCGCCATCTTGACCTTGAACTTCTCCGCCACCGGCATCACCGCCTTGATGAAGTACTCGCAGTTCTTCCACATCTTCTCTTCGCCGACTTCGCCGTACTGCGTCAGCCCCTGCTTCCTGGAGGCCTCCAGGTCGAATTCGCTGGTCAGCGCCCCGCCGCGCTCCTGCACCGACTGGCTCGTCCGCGTCCACCCCAGCCCGGCCATGAAGTTGTAGCAGATCATGTCGATGCCGTTCTTGGCGAGCGCTTCGATGGCCCACTTGGTGTTCTCGATCTCGTCGTCGCGCCCGTCCAGGCCCAGCTTGATCCTCTCGAAGCCAACCGGGTGGCCCTCCACGCCGGCGATCTTCATGCCGATGGCCGCGAACGCCTCTTTCTGCTGCCGCACGAAGTCGACATATTGTTCCTTGCGGCCGCGGATGCCCCCACCGGCAATCACCCAGTTGAGGCCCACTTGCCTGGAAATCTGCAAGTCGTTGTTCGCCGGACGCGGGGGATTCGCCGGGGCGGCGCCTCGCCCCGCATCGGCCTGCGGAGCGCTGGCCTGCGGCGGCTTGGCCTGCGCCAAGTTGCTCGGCGGGGCGTTGAGCAACTCGGTCAGGTAGAAGCAGCCTTTGTTATTGCTCTTCTTGGTTGTCTTGGCAGACGCTGGCGGCGCAACGGCCGCGCCGGCCAGTGCGGCAACCGACCCTTGAATGATATTGCGGCGGGAAACCTTCATGAACGTAACCTCTGGACCAGCCGCGTCGGGACACTCGCCAAACCGGCCTTTTTCACGGAAACCAAAGGAAATGCTACCACTATGCGCCCGCCGAAAACAGGCGTCACCAAAACTTCAAAAAATTTTTCGTTGTGTTTTCAATAGGTTAACAGCCTCTCGCAATCTTCTTCTTCCCGCCCGTCTGCTATTTTGAAATTGAAGAGAGGCTTGCGGCCCACTCCCGCAGGCCAAACGGTTTTCTTCCTGGCCAGGAAGCGTTGCATTTGGGGTGGTACTGAACTTCTCGTAGGGCCTGAATGAAGCCCTAAC
>CAIRXZ010000158.1 GCA_903882645.1 uncultured Acidobacteriia bacterium
AGCCGGGTTAGTGCCTTGACCGCTGGAAAAGGTCCGTTTGTGGGGCAGCTTGGCAAGCTGCGTGCCGGTTGGCAACCGGCACGCGCGGCGATTGCCAATCGCCGCGCAGGATACCATCCTGCCCCACAGAAATCGCACCTTTCCTCACGGTCGCGATACTAATTCGTTGACTGCGTGATTTCTTCCCTGGCCGTGTGCGGCATGTGGCGCGGGCGCGAGGGCAGTGCCTCGCCCCGGCAAGAGCGGACTGTAGGGGCCGGGCATGCCCGGTCCCTACCCGGCGCCCGAGGCATCGCCTTGCCTCGCGCCGGATGTCCCACTATCGCTCCCAATGCACGCGTAAACTTCCAATCGAGACGGGGCCGCGGTCGCGATTGTAGGCCGGGTTCATCACGCGCTGGTAATCCAAGGTCAGAGTCCATTGCTTGGCGGCTTGCCACGCGTAGTACGTTTCCGTAATCGACTCGGGGCCGTAGTTCAACCGCCCGTCGCCAATGATGAACCCGATCCCGCCGGCCGCGAGGTACCGGCGGTCGTCTCCGGACAGGTAATTGCGAACCGAGGCCAGCGCGATGACGTCACCGGGCCGTCTCCAGAGCCGCCCTTGCGCGGAGATGCCGCCGCTGACCGACCGATCGATTTGTGTAAACGCCCAGGCTTCGGTCTTGCCGTCGCTCCAGTCATAGCGCGCGAAGATCCCAACGTCCTTGGCGATCTCCTGCTCCATGTTCAGACCGAAGCCGTATTTCTTGGTTCCGGGCCGCCGGGTGGCCGCAAGGTCGGTTGTCCCGTCCGGTAGCATCGCGTCCCGGAACGTACCGGCGCGCTCGCGGTTCAGGAACCCGAGAACCCGCAGCGCGCCGCCATGGCCCATCGGCCGGTACCGGCCCTCCCATTCCACCGCTTCACCGCGGTTCTTGGCGATGCGCGTGTCGAAGGTAGGACCGTTGGCTTCGGTGGGCTCCAAGACGCTGGCCGCGCGCAACGACCAACCGCGCATGGTCAGTTCCTGAATGCCGCCGATGGCGTACCCGCGCACATCTGCCGGGTAATCCCATGCCCCGTTGTACATCAGCGACCAGTTCATGAACTGGCTGCGCGGATCGTGGCTGTACTTGTTGTCGTCGAAATAGTCGGTCAGGGCGAACTTGCCGGTGCTCAGAGTGAACCGGCAGACGGGCTGCGCTCCGGCCAGTTGGTTCGGCCCGCTCTCCAGAGCTTGCGTGGCCGAGCCAATAGCCCAGGTGTTCCGCACAAACCCGCGCGCGACATAGAGCGTCGGCGTGGCCGAGGAGACGCGCGTGATCTCGCCGTTGGGGAATCCGGCGATTCCCGTAACCTGGCCGAAACCCTTGCCGCCCGCGTCCTCCGGATCGAAAACCAGTTCGGTCCAGGAGTTCACGCGATAGGAGAGAAACACCGTCGCGGTGAGGGAAACGCGGCGTTCCGGGTGCGGCGGCAGGCTGTTCGTCCCCTCATAGAGGGAAGGGAAGTATCCGTACCGCGCATTTGCGCGTTTTGTCAACCGAGAATCGAGAAGAACGATGAAGTCGACTTAATTGGGCGTCATCGTGGCGGGTGGCATGGGGGTGTTCCCGGCCGACCGCCGGCGGTCTGGCGGTCCGCGCTTTAATCACGGGGCTAATCTTTCGATTACTGAGGTTCGCCCAATACAATGACAGTTTCTTTCGAACCAAGAACCGCTCCCTGACGGTCGCGGCTCGGTATGGAGGCGTGTCCATCATTCGGAGCCGCGACCGTCAGGGAGCGGCCTTGTCACTGTATTACGCGAGCCTCGTTAAGCACACGCATTTCGGGGCATCCTACACAGGCTCTTGGTTTAGCGATCTGTGGACTTGCCGACGGGATTCCTGGGATAATCCTTCGATTGGCCCGCGCGACGGCCCGAGAAAGTGGGACAATTAGGTTCTCCGGAAGTCATGCTGCATTTGGAACGGCTGTGGCACGATCGGAACCGAACTCCGGTCCTGACGACTAGCGGCGCGATCATTCTGGCAGTCGCCGCACTGGACTGGTGGACCAAGCCGTATGTATCGCTGGGCTTTCTCTACCTGTTTCCCATCATGCTGGCGGCGGCGTTCCTGCCGCGGTGGCTGATCGCATTGCTCGGCGTTGTCTGCGCGGTGCTCGCCGAGGCCTTCAGTTCGCTGGAGCCGTCGTTCATTCGTCTGGCCTTCGAGACTCTGGCGCTGGCCGGATGCGGGTTGTTCGTAGCGGAATTGGTCCGAAACCGGCGCCTGAGCCTGGAATCGCAGGCCAGGCTGAAAGCGTTGGTGGAGACAAGTCCCGCGGCAATCGTGACCGTCGATGAGCGCGGTTTCATCGAACTGGCCAATCGAGCGGCTGTCGAACTGATGGCCCCCCGGGGAGGAGATCTGATTGGCAATCCGATCGCGGCGTTCCTGCCGGAACTGCACCATGCGCTGAGGTGGGAAGAAGCGCCGCAGTTCAGGGCATCGATGCAGTGCTGGGGCCACCGGGGCAACGGGGAATCGTTCACCGCGGACGTGTGGTTCTCGACGTATAAGGAGGGCGCGGCTCCCAAGCTGGCGGCCATCATTGCGGACGTTAGCGAAGAAGAGACGATGGGCGCGCCGGGGACCGCGCCGGGCGCCCCGAATCCGCACGCGCCGGAGCACGGGGAGCGGGCCGCATTGAACAGCCGGGAAACGGACGTCCTGCGGCTGTTGGTACAGGGCCTCGCCAACAAGGAAATAGCAGCCCGAATGGAGATTTCGGAAAGCACGGTCAAGAACACGATTCAGCAATTGTTCGCCAAGACCGGAGTCCGGACTCGCAGCCAGCTCGTCCGAGTCGCGCTCGAACAGTATCGAAGCGCGCTGTAACGGACGGCTCGGCGGTTTCGCGAGGCGCTTTCCGCAAGAAACACGCGTTATCTTGTTGCGAGTACCGCTCGTGTGTCTGAAAGATTGACCTCCGGGCGGGCGCCAGCCGAACGATTATCGAAAGACCCCCGCGAGACGCGAGATGAATGGCATCTCTTAGATAGACTGCGAGAAGGACGAAGTCCAGGCTGGTCCCGGTCCTTTCTCTTGCGGTTCCTTAAGCCCTATGAGGACATCATCGACACCCGTCCGGGGAAGTATCGCGCGGCCACTGCCGCGGCTCGCGTGCGGCGCGATTCTGGTTGCGGGATTGCTTCCGGCGGCAGCCCCGGCCCAGACCGCTTACACCTGGCAGCAGATTAAGGATAAGTTCGCGGCCGCGAATCCGACGCTGAAGGCGGCTCAACTCGGCATCGACGAGTCTCGCGCCGCCGAGATCACAGCTTATCTTCGCCCCAACCCGACTCTCACCGGAACGCTCGACCAGATCGATCCGCTGACGACCGTTCCTTCCTCCGTTTCGGGGAACTCCGTCTACAGGCCCCTGGCCAATACGCTGCCGTTCGGGTCGGTGAGCTATCTGCACGAGCGCCAGAATAAGCGGGAGTTGCGCCTGGACAGCGCGAAGAAGTCCACCGGCATCGCCGTCTCCGCCTACTCGGACCAGGAGCGCGGTTTGATGTTCAATTTGCGCACGGCCTTTGTGCAGACTTTACAGGCAAAGGCCGTGCGGCAGAATGCCAGGGAGAACCTGGACTACTGGGACCGCGAACTGACGGTCAACCGCGCTCGCTTCGAGGCGGGCGACTTGGCCCAGGTGGACCTGGATCGCCTGGAACTGCAGCGTATCCAGTTCGAGTCCGACCTCGAAACGGCCACGGTGAATCTCCGCACCGCAAAGATCCAGCTTCTGACCCTGTTGAACGATCGGACGCCGATCGAGCAGTTCGACGTCAGCGGAGCGTATGAGTTCGCCGACCAACCGATGTCGTTGGAAGAATTCCGGAACATCGCGCTCGAAGCGCGGCCGGACCTGAAGGCCGCCGTCGAATCGGTCGAGCTGGCGAAGACCAATCATCAGCTCGCCATCGCCAACGGCTCGGCCGATCCCACGTTCAGCGTGGACTTTGCGCGCAACCCGCCGATTCCCGCGTATCTCGGCGTGAGCGTGTCGATTCCACTGCGGATCTTCGACCGCAATCAGGGTGAAAAGGCGAGGACTCAGATCGATATCGGCCGTAATGAGCGTTTGCGGGACGCCACGGAAGCGCTGGTACTCAGCGATGTAGACTCGGCCTATGTCACGCTGGCCGGGGCCTTGAATCTGTTGCGTCCGTATCGGGACAAGTACCTGAAGCTAGCCGAGGATAGCCGCAACCGGATTGCCTTCTCGTACCAGAACGGCGGCGCCTCATTGCTGGATTACCTGGATGCGGAAAAGGTTTACCGGGATACGCGCCTGGCGTATCTGAATCTGATTGGCTCTTATCTGACCACGGCGGCCCAAATGAATATGGCGTTGGGCCGGGAGGTACTTCCATGAATCGCTCGTTTGTGCTCGAAGCATGCCTGTGTTTGTCCCTGATTCTCTTTACCGCCGCGTGCAACAGGAAGGTCAGAGCCGCGTCGGTTCGGGACGCCGACACCGGCCCGCACGCGGTGACGGTCGAACCGGACATGGATGCCAACAACTTCAAAGTGGACCATCCGGAGCAGTTTCCAGTGGTGACAGCCGGCGAGTATGTAGCGTCGCCGGAATTGAATGTCACCGGGGTGGTCAGTCCGGACGTGTCGCGGCAGGTTCCCGTGCCGTCTCTCGCCTCGGGACGCGTCGTGGAAATCGATGCGCGGCTGGGCGACGAGGTGCAGAAGGGCCAACTTCTGTTCAAAGTCAGGAGCACGGACATCGCGGGCGCCTTCTCGGACTATCAGAAGGCCGTCAGGAACGAACAATTGGCGCAGATCCAACTCAATCGCGCCAAACTTCTCTTCGACGGCGGCGCCATTCCCAAGAGCGCCGTGGAAATCGCCCAAACCACCGAGGATAACGCCAAGGTGGATCTCGAAACCACCACCGAACACCTCCGTTTGCTGGGATCCGACCCGGACCATCCTACCGGAATCGTCGAGGTCCACGCTCCGGTTTCGGGGGTGATTACCGATCAGCAAATCACGAACTCATCGGGCGTACAGGCTTTGACGGCTCCGAACCCCTTCACGATTTCCGACGTTTCGCACGTCTGGATTGTCTGCGATGTTTACGAGAACAATTTGGCCCAGGTGCACCTTGGCGAGTACGCGGACATTCACTTAAATGCCTATCCGAACCGGGATCTGAAAGGCCGGATCGGCAACATCGCTCAGATCATGGACCCGAATCTCCGCACGGCCAAGGTGCGCCTTGAAGTCGAGAATCCCGGGCTTATGCGCTTCGGGATGTTCGTCACCGCGACGTTCCACGGCGAGACGGCGGAGAAACACGCGACCGTGCCGGCCACGGCGATCCTGCACCTGCACGACCGCGACTGGGTGTATACGCCGTTCAAAGACGGGAGATTCCGGCGCGTCGAGGTGGCGGGCGGAAGCATGCTCCCCGGGAATCTGCAGGAAATCGCTTCCGGCGTCAAGCCGGGCGCGGAGGTGGTGGCAAACGCTCTGGTCCTGCAGAACACCATGGAGCAATAGATGATTCGCAGGCTTGTCGATTTCGCCCTTAAGAATCGTTTCATAGTTTTGGCGGTCGCGCTGTTCCTGTTTGTCTGGGGCGCCATTTCGTTTCACCAGCTTCCCGTCGAAGCTTATCCCGACGTGGCGAACAACTATGTCGAGGTCATCACGCAGTGGCCGGGGATCTCGGCGGAGCAGATCTGCGGATTCCGAGGGATGCCGATCAGCGTTCCGAACTGATGTCGATCACCATTCCGAAGTGATGCCGATCAGCGTTCCGAACTGAAGCCGATCAGTCTTACGGTTGTAGTTCGGAACGCTGATCGGCATCGGATTGG
>CAIRXZ010000159.1 GCA_903882645.1 uncultured Acidobacteriia bacterium
CGGCCGGGCCGGCCAGGCGGCGGGCGGTCAGCCGGGGCAGGCGCCGGCAGCCGCGGGCGGGCGTGGAGGCCAAGCGCCCGGCGGCCGGGGCGGCCCGGCGCCGACAACGGCATTCGACGTTCCCTTGACGCACGGGTCGTACCGCGTCTTTTCGGCCGATTGAAGCTGGTGTCATCATGAAAGCACTCGCAATTCCCCTTCTGTTTGTTGCCGGCGCCGCGCTGGCGCTTACCCAGCCGACGGCGCCGGCCGCGTTCACCGAGGGCCAGATCATTCCTCTTTGGGCGAACGGCGCGCCCGGCGCACTCGGCGCGGACGATGCCGATATCCCCACCATCGCGGTCTACCGCGCCACGCAGCGCCCGAACGGCACGGCCGTCATCGTGGCCCCGGGCGGCGGCTATACCAACCTGTCCATGACCTACGAAGGCCGCCAGGAGGCCTACTGGTTCAACTCGATGGGCGTCTCCGCCTTCGTGCTCAAGTACCGGCTCGGCCCGCGCTACCACCACCCCATCGAGCTGGGAGACGCTCAGCGCGCCATCCGCCTGGTCCGCTCCCGCGCCCGCGAGTTCGGCGTGTCGCCGGACCGCATCGGCATGATGGGCTTTTCCGCCGGCGGCCACCTCACGGCCACGGCCGGCACGCATTTCGACGAGGGCAAGCCGGACGCCGCCGACGCAATCGACCGCGCGAGCAGCCGTCCGGACTTCCTGATCCTCGCCTATCCCGTGATTTCGTTCGATCCCGCCATCACGCACGCCGGCTCGGTGCGCAGCCTGCTCGGCGCGAACCCCGATCCGAAGCTCATCGAGGATCTATCGAACGACCTGCGCGTCACCCCGCAGACGCCGCCGACCTTCCTGTTTCATACCGCCAACGACTCGGCCGTGCCGGTCGAAAACAGCGTCCGCTTTTTCCTGGCCTTGCGTAAGGCCGAGGTTCCGGCGGAGATGCACATCTTCGAGAACGGCCCGCACGGCGTCGGGATGGCGTCGGCCGACCCGTACCTGAGCCAATGGACCCCGCTGCTACTGAACTGGCTGCGGGCCAGGGGATTGCTGACGGCGCCGGCGGCCAGGAACCCCTGAGGATCAGCCGTCAGCCGTCAGAAGCTGAGAAATAATAGCCCGCAAGCGGGCTCGGCAGGCGGAACCGCCTGCCCCACCACTGCAAACACAGGACTTCCAGAGGTGGCGCAGGCGGTTTCGCCTGCGTTTCGCGATTCTTTCACAGCTTCTCAGCCGTCAGCTTTCAGCTTGGCGCAAGGCGCTACTCCCGGCAGTCGGCGGGCGCGTTCCGGCGCGGCAGTTGGATTTCGGCGAGCAAACCGCTCCGGTACCGTCGCGGCTCGGGGCGTGCGACGGAGGGCCAGCCGGGGCCAGCGGCGGCGAGTGTCCGAAAATGGGATTAGGTTCGTTTGGTATTTCCGGGGGCGCCAGTGTCCGAAAATGGGATTAGGTTCGTTTGGTATCCCCGGGGGCGCCAGTGTCCGAAATTGGGATTAGGTTCGTTTGGCATTCCGGGGGGCTACGCTGTCCGAAAATGGGATTAGGTTCGTTTGGTATCTCCGGGGGCGCCAGTGTCCGGATATGGGATTGGGTTCGTTTGGTATTCCCGGGGGACTGGCGGAAGCGGGCCCTTCGGGACGGCGCATGAACCGGCTGGCCGGCGAAGATTCGACTTGTTGGAGTGGAAAACATACTTCCCGATTACAGGATACAATGGGGCTTCTACGGGGGATCAGTTAAGTACTTTGTTTTCCTACGAAAATTACTTGTGAACGGGAATCGGGCGAGGGCCGAAACCGGGAGCGATGTTGCCAAGCGTGTAGACGTCTTTCACAAGCGCCACAAAGGCCGCCTTCAAGTCGCGGGCGTCTCCGGTGAGACTGCGGTTGGGAGACTCAACGATCTCCTCCCAGACGACTTCGAAAGCCTCTGCAAAAGCGGAATAGGCTGCTTCTTCGGTCTTGCCATATGCCGACAAGTTCAGGGGCGCATATTCGATCACATACCGCCCCGCCTCCTGGCGCAAGTCGAGGTCGATAGGCGTTCGCAGGAAGAAGTCGCGATTCGGTCCCACGATCCGAATCACGTTGGTTGAAGCGTTGGCGGTAAGAGTGGCCGGGTTCTTCACGCGGCGCTTCGCCGGGGGCATGCTGCAAGTATAGCGCGGGTGCGGAAGGGGTCGGTTGGAGGCCTCTTGGGGACATTTGGCGGCCGGTCGGTGGCTGGTGGGTCTACCTTCCGCGCTGGCCGTGCGCGTCGGCGTGAACTAGACGGCTGTTCGCCGAATGCTCGATCCCCAGCAACGTGACAACGCCAGAGAGGTTTCAGGGGCGCTGGCTGCGTTGGGGAACAGGATTGTGGCGGGGTCTCAGGATGCGTGTAGGGCGGTGGGGCCCGGGGGTTTGGGGCCCTTAGGGGAGGAACACTTGCCTCCCCTAAGGGAAAGGGACCGCGAACAAATGATCGCGGAAGTGCTTCGGTTGCACGGATCAAAGCAAGTCCACAAACCTGCTTCAATGGGGCCGCGACTACTCGTAGCATAACAGATCTGGCCCGTATCCGAGTAGTGTAATGGCACTTAATGGCTTTTAGGTGCTTGGACTTGCGATGTCTATTGGGTCCCCGTGAGTGCCGAGGATCAGGCATCTGAAAGGGATCCCTCCACCGTAACAGTCGGAGGAATCGGGGGACCCCAGAAGCAATCTATTCAGGTTTGTGGAATTGCTATTGACATAGATTCCCGTTAAGAGTAACATTGGTTCCAGGCATAAAGGCAAAGAGCCTCCTACCGTTCCAGCGGGAAGAGGCTCGGTTACGCGGTGCCGTTGGGAGACACCAAACCCGTCTCCGATCTTATCACGGTGCTGAGCCGGCGTGCGTAGAACTCTTGTCTCATGCAAGATGAGCCTGAACCGAGGCCCGGATTCTCACACAAGATGAGCCTGAAGGGGAAAGATCGGGATGCTGGGTATTGATCATCAGCATGGACGATTCGGAAGCCACCAGCCTGGAGCAGATCCGGGC
>CAIRXZ010000160.1 GCA_903882645.1 uncultured Acidobacteriia bacterium
CGCCGCGGCCGTGCTCTATGGAATCGCCGCCCGTAGCCGGATGCTTCGCGGCCGCCACTGGAGTGAGACCGGCCAAGAGGTTCTGTCCGATCTGCCGGCGCTGCTCGGAACGGTTCTAGCCGCGGCCTTTCTGGCAAACACGCTGTCCGATGCGGCAAGAGCCATCGGGTGGGCGGTGCTCGGGTTGGTGCTCCTGGCGATCGGGACCCGCCTGGGGAACTTCGCGCTTCGCATGCAAAGCTACGCCCTTGCCGTGATCGCCTTCGGCTGGGCTTGGAGTTTCAACCTGAGCGTAGAAGGTCAGGTGGCCGGGTTGCCGGTGAGCATCGTCACCGCGGTGGCCGTCATCGCGAGCTTCTATGCGGCTGAATTGCTCGCTCCTCGCGCTCCGGCGAACATGGCGCCTGGCGAGGGACTTCAGGGATTCGAAGCCTACGCCGGTTTTCTGTTTTCCTGGCTGGGGACGCTCTTGCTCGCGGCTGTGCTTTTCCACGAGGTCTCGGATAAGATGCGCACCGTCGCGTGGGGCATCCAGGGATTGGGATTGTTGTTCGCCGGGTTCCCCCTGCGCGAGCGTCCGATGCGTTTCGCCGGTCTCCTCCTGCTGCTGGTCTGCGTCCTGAAGTTGTTCATGTGGGATCTGCGCAATCTGGACATGCCGTTCCGCGTGCTGTCGTTCATCGTGCTCGGCCTGATCTTGATCGGCGTCTCGTTCTTCTACTCCCGCTTCCGGGAGCGCATCAGCCGGTACATGTGAACATGGACGCCTGGCGCAAGCTGCGGTTCTACGTCCCGTACACCTGGCGGTCCGGGGTCCTGCGACGCCCCGAGCCGCTGTTCTACGGCATCGCCGTCACGGACCGGTGCAACCTCACGTGCCGCGGATGCCGGGTTGCCAACACCGGCCGGCCCGACATGACGTGGGAGCGGCTGGTGGCCGTCATGCGAGATGCCTGGCAGCGCGGATTTCGTGAGTTGTACTTTTCCGGCGGCGAGCCGATGCTCTGGCGGGACGGCGAGCGCACGCTGGAGGACGCCGTCGTCGAAGCCAGACGGATCGGCTTCTTCCATGTGCATGTCTACACCAACGGGACTCTTGGGCTCGAATCTTCGGCGGATCTAATGTGGGTCGGCATGGACGGCCTGCCGGGCACCTTCGAGAAGCGCCGCGGACCGCATTTCGAACAAGTGGAACAAGCCATCCGCGAGGGTGAGCACTGCGGAGCAGCCGTCATCTACGTGATTGACCGAAACACCGCCGGCGGCGTGGAGGCCTTCCTGCAATGGGTCCGCGGCAGCCGGCTGCCCGTCATCGGCGTCATGTTCTACTTCCATACTCCCTACTACGGCCGCGATGAACTCTTTCTGACGGCCTCAGAGCGTGCTCCGATCATCGACCGGCTTCTCGCCTGTTTGCGGGCGGGGCTGCCGGTCCTGAATTCGCGAGCCGGGCTCCGCGCGCTTCAATCCGGCGACTGGCCCAGACGAACGCCGGCGGCGAGGGTCGCCGATGTCGATGGCGAATATGTCTGCTGCCGCGCTCCCGACGGTGTCTGCGAGGACTGCGGCTATGCCGCTTGCGCGGAGATCGCGGAATCCCAGCGCTTGCGCCCCAGCGCGCTGCTCGGCATGCGGAGGTACTGGTGAACGGTCTGGGACGCGGCTTCTCCCGATTCGCCACGCGTTGCCTGAGGCGCCACTTAGTCGGCCCCGAACAACGCTGGAGGTTCGAGCCGCCGGCGCCCGGTTGGAGCCCGCCGCCAGTC
>CAIRXZ010000161.1 GCA_903882645.1 uncultured Acidobacteriia bacterium
CGGATCTGCTCCAGGCTGGTGGCTTCCGAATCGTCCATGCTGATGATCAATACCCAGCATCCCGATCTTTCCCCTTCAGGCTCATCTTGTGTGAGAATCCGGGCCTCGGTTCAGGCTCATCTTGCATGAGACAAGAGTCCGCGATCAGCGGGCGCCGGATGCATGTATACTGAACAAGAGCCGAAAATCCAATATGGAGATTCCGGCTTCGGAGAACAACCATGAAGAGCGATTCCTCGCGTAGAGACTTCCTAGTGGCCGGGCTGAGCCTTCCGGTGGCCGGCATGGCGAACGCTCCGGCGCCCCAGGCACCCCCCGCGCAGGCCCCCAAGACCGCGTCGCCGGGAGCCGCGGCGGTCCGCTACCGGACGCTGGGCAAGACCGGGCTCAGGGTTTCGACGGTCGGCTACGGGTGCATGATTACATCCGATTCCAGCGTGATCTCCCGGGCGGTCGACCTGGGCATCACCTATTTCGACACCGCCCGCGGGTACCAGAAGGGCAACAACGAGCGCATGGTGGGGGCCGCCCTGAAGGCGGCGCGAGACAAGATCGTGCTCTCGAGCAAATCCGAGGCGAAGACCGCTCCGGATGCGATCGCGGAACTCGACACCAGCCTCAAGGAGCTGGGCACGGACCACCTGGACATCTGGTACATGCACTCGCGGGACACCGCCGCGGCGATTCCCGACGAGCTGGTCACGGTCTGGGAGAACGCCAAGAAGCAGGGGAAGATCCGCCACATCGGCATCAGCACCCACAAACCCAACGACATTGTGGACCGCGTCATGGCCGTGGGGCAGTTCGAGATTTTGCTGAGCACTTACAGCTTCGCGATGGGCACGGTGAACGACCCCGCCTACAAGAGGCTGACCGACGCCGGCATCGGCCTGGTGGCGATGAAGGTGATGGCGCCCGCCGCCCGCGCGAAGAAACCCGACGGGCCGCTGGCGGCCCTGAAGTATGTCCTGCGCGACGGGCGCTTTGCCACCGCGATTCCCAGCATGACCGACATGGACCAACTGGAGATGAATTTCCGGGCCATGTCGGAGCCGTTCACCGCGGCGGACGAGAAACTGCTGGCCCGGATCGACCGGGACATTCGCCCGCTTTACTGCCGCATGTGCTACCAGTGCAACGGCCAGTGCCCCAACGGCGCGGCGGTTCCCGAGACCATCCGCTACCTGTCCTACGCCGATTTCTACGGGCAGTTCGCCCTTGGCCGGGAGCATTTCCTGGCGCTGCCGGCGGAGGCTCGCGCCGTCCGCTGCCGCGATTGCGCCGCGTGCCAGGTGCAATGCCCCAACGGCGTCGCCGTCGCGGATCGCCTGATGCGCGCGCAAGACCTGTTCTCTTAGCGGCCGCCCGGCACCCGTCCTACTGAAACAACTTCTGCCTGGCCGTCCAGGAATTGGTGGCAAGGCTCGCTTCGACGAGTTCGAATTTGTGGTCTTTCGGCTTGATGACCGGATAAAGGAATGGCGTCCCTTATGATGAAACGCACAGCCCTGGCTCTGCTGGCTGCCGGCGCCGCCACAGCCCAAATTGTATCCTCGGGAGGCGCGCCCGCACAAGCCGCTCCCGGCGCCTCGCCGCAGGCCGCTCTGCCTGGTAAAGGCCCCGCCCAGCATCCGTTCCTCTATGCCGGGGAATGGGACACCCGCAAGCCTTTGGAGCAGTCCATATTCGTCGTGCGAGGCGGCAAAGTCACCTGGCAATACTCCATGCCGCTGAGAACCCCGGCCGATCGGATCCAGGAGTTCGACGACGCCACCTTGCTTTCCAATGGCAACATCATCTTCTCGAGGATGTCCGGCGCGGCGGAAGTCAGTCCGCAGAGGCAACTGATCTGGAACTACGACGCGCCCGAGGGAACCGAGGTGCATTCCATACAGTCCATCGGAAAGGACCGCGTCCTGATCATGCAGAACGGGAATCCGGCCAAGGCGATGATCGTCAACATGGCCACCAACAAGATCGAGAAGGAAATCCCGATTCCCACAACAGTTACCGGCACGCACGGTCAGTTCCGGCACATTCGAATGACCAGAGCGGGGACGATCCTGGTCCCGCACATGAGCGAGGGAAAGGTCGTCGAGTACGACTTGGATGGCAAGGTGGTGTGGTCCGTCGCAGCGAAGTCCGCCTGGCAGGCGCTCCGCTTGAAGAACGGCAACACGCTCATCTCCGGAGACGCGCAACGCTATGTGCGCGAGGTGAATGCGAAGGGAGAGACAGTCTGGGAACTGACGCAGGCGGACGTCCCCAACATCAAGCTATTCAACACACAGGTCGCGATCCGGCTGGCAAACGGCAATACGGTGGTCACCAACTGGGTCGCCGGAAACAACAAGACGGAAGAGTGGGCCGGCACCGTCCAGGTTTTCGAAGTGACGCCGGACAAGAAGGTGGTCTGGGCTCTCTCGTCGTGGAAGGATCCCGACCTCGGTCCCGCGACGTCCATCCAGCTCCTCGACGAGCCAGGCGTCGTCGAGAACCTCGATCTCGAGCGGTAGCGCCGGTCTGCCAGCCGCGTGGCGTTAGCGGGACGTGACGGCCCATGCGGCGCGCTGGTTTCCGTTCCCCCGGCGTCCGCTATCCTGAAGGGGTCCATGCCCGAGGGATCGTTTCCGTACTGCGACGTCAGCGTGCCGGCCCCGCTCGATCAGTCGTTTACCTACGCGCTGCCGGAGACTCTGCGGCATCGCGTGCGGCCCGGATGCCGCATCCTGGTTCCGTTCGGCCCGCGAAAACTCACCGGCGTGATCCTGCGATGTCACGACGATCCGCCGGCGGTTCCCGCGCGCGAGGCGCTCCGCTTGATCGACTCCGAACCCGTGCTGGATGCCGGGTTGCTGGCGCTGGGGCGCTGGATCGCGGGCTACTACTGCGCGCCTCTGGGCGAAGTGCTGCGCACGATGCTGCCGCTGGCGGCCGACGTGCGGCAAGGCAAGATATGGTCGCTCACGGACGCCGGCCGGGACGCCGCGCGCCAGTTGCTGCTGGATGCCGCGCCGGACGATCCGGTGGCGCGCATCCTGGGCATGCTCGAGCGGCGGCCGCTGTCCGCCGCCTACCTGGCCAAGGCGCTGCCCCTGGCCGACAAGTCGGTGCGTTCGCTCGAACGCAAGGGTTTCATTGTCGCCGAGCGCGTGGCGGTGGAGCGCGATCCATTGCGCGCGGCGTCCGGGCGGCTGCGCGTGGAACTCGGAGCCGAGCCGCGAACGTCGGAGAGCGGTTCTTTGTTGGCGTCCAAATTGAACAAGCCCGAACGGGAACTGCGCGCTTTCCTCGAGCTGCATCCCGGGTCGCACAACCTCAAGGACCTCGAGGATACGGTCAAGAACGCCGGCGCGGCGGCGCGCTCCCTGGCGCGCAAGGGTCTCGTCTCGCTGAAGCCCGAGATAGTCGGGATTGCCAGCGGGCCGGTCCGCGCGAGGCACGTCATGAACCCGGCGCAGGAGGCCGCCTTCGAGCAGATCCGCCAAGCCATACACGCTGGGCGGTTTCAGGCTTTCCTGTTGCGCGGCGTGACCGGGTCGGGGAAGACCGAGGTCTATCTCAACGCCATCGAAGCCACCCTCGCGGAAGGCCGCGGCGCGCTCCTGCTGGTGCCCGAAATCGCGCTCACCCCGGCCATGGCCGGCCAGTTCTTCTCGCGCTTCGGCGACCGGGTCGCCATTCTGCACAGCGCGTTCACCGACAGGGAGCGCTCCGACCAGTGGAGGCGCATCCGCTCGGGCGCGGCGCCGGTGGTGGTGGGCACGCGGTCGGGCGTGTTCGCCCCGGTGCGGCGGCTGGGCCTGATCGTGGTGGATGAGGAACACGACGGCAGCTACAAACAGGAGGAGACCCCGCGCTACAGCGGCCGGGACGTGGCCGTCGTGCGCGCGCGGGCGGCCGGCGCGTGCGCGGTGCTCGGGTCCGCCACGCCCAGCCTCGAAAGCCGCTACAACGCGGATCGCGGCAAATACACGCTGCTCGAGTTGCCGGGCCGCATCGAGGAGCGGCCCATGCCCACCGTCGAACTGATCGACATGCGCCAGGAGTTTCTCGAGACGCGCAAGCAGGCGACCTTCTCCCGCGCGCTGCTCGATGCCATCGGAGCGCGCCTCGAAAACGGCGAGCAAACCATCGTGCTGCTGAACCGGCGGGGATTCTCCAGCTTCGTGGCGTGCCGCGCCTGCGGCGAGCGGGTCGAGTGCCTCAATTGCTCCCTGACGCTGACGTTTCACAAGCGCGACCGCCGCCTGCTGTGCCACTACTGCGGTTACGCCGAGAAGGTCCCCAGCGTGTGCCCGAAGTGCTCGAGCGAGCACATCTACTTCATGGGCCTGGGATCGGAGCGCGTCGAAGAGGAGCTGCACCACGCCTTTCCGGCCGCCCGCATCGCGCGCCTCGACCGCGACACCGTCACCGGCAAGCGGCATTATGAGACGATCCTTCAGGGCTTCCGCGACGGCGCCTACGACATCCTCGTGGGTACCCAGATGATCGCCAAGGGCCACGACATCCCCAACGTGACGCTGGTGGGGGTGGTCTCGGCCGACGTGGGCCTTGGCATGCCGGACTTCCGCGCGGCCGAGCGCACCTTCCAGTTGCTGACCCAGGTGGCGGGCCGCGCCGGGCGCGGCAGCGTGCCGGGCATTGTGCTCATCCAGACCGTCAATCCGGACCACTACGCCGTACGCATGGCCGCCGCGCAAGACTACCAGGCGTTCTACGAGAAGGAACTCAACTTTCGGCGCATGATGGCCTACCCGCCCTTCAGCGCGATGGCCAACATCCTGGTGCGCAGCGAGAAGAAGGAAATGGCCATGCGGATGAGCTCGGACCTGGGCCTGCTGCTGACTCCGCCGCCCGAGAAACTGCGGATACTAGGCCCTGCCGAGGCCCCCGTCGCCCGGCTCAAGCGCGAGTACCGCTATCAATTCCTGATCAAGGCGGCCAGCCGCAAGGCGCTGAACGAAGCACTACAGCAGATACGCCGCTTCGCCCTTAGCCGCAAATGGGGAGCCACCGCGCTGGCGATCGACGTGGACCCGCTCACGCTGATGTAGCGCCGTACCGCCGTAGCGCCGCCGGTCTCCGCCGGCGGTGTTTTTCGTTCAGCCTTCAAACCAATCCCAGCCGCCCCTACGTCCAACCGGCAAAAGCCCGTTCCCGACGACTACCGTAACGGGCGTGTCACGGGAGTGACCCTGAGACCTGAACGCTTCGAGTCAGACTCGAAACTGCTCGATCAACAACCGTAGATCGCGGTAGCACTTGTCAAATGACCTCGCGGCCCTCGCCTGGTTCAGGTCGAATATCGCCGCCAAGGCAGGCTGGTCGATGGTCTCGGAATAAACGCGCCCGTGCATACGCTCCCGAAGCCATCCCTTGGCTCCTCGAATCTCTTCTGGGTTTTGGGGAGGCGCCAAATCGACGGGCAGTCCTCGCTTTCCGCGAATCGACTCAGCGGCTGCTAGAAACCATCCTTCAAATTCACGTTGGGGAAGGATCACGGACACTGGCAGTCCCATTCCTGCCGGCTCCGCGCGAGCCGAGAGAAGTGGGGCCAACTTAGCCGGGCAATCGTCGTCGCTATCGAGAAGAACGAAGACCCCTCCACGCGGGCGTGCCTTAAGCGCTGCCAGTTCGACAGCGCGCTCGAGTTCACCGGCCGTGCGCACCAAGCTGCTCCGCGGCCTCCGGATCGGCTGTTGGACGTCCAGGGGTACACTGGGATCGATGTCGTATCCAATTCGACGGAACAAGATCGGAGCCGCCTTAAAATCACCGTGGCCTTCCACCACGAGACCGACTTTGATCGGCGTCACAGCCCTGCTCCGTCAAACAGATCCAATTGCTTTGGAGATTTTGGACCGAAGAGCTTAATATCCGGCCGCAACTGGTCAAGCCGGAGCAGTTCGCCAGGTGTGTACAGTCCCTTGCGAACAGCTTCGCGACTTGCCTCATCGACCGGAGCAATTTGCGTCGTGCCTTTCTCGGCATGGACCGCGAGGAGGAGTTCGCACTCAATGTCCGCACTGTCAAGCAGATCGGGGCTGTGCGTCGTGACGATCACCTGCGTTGACTGGCTCGCCTCCCTTAGCGCGTCAAGCAGTGCACCGACCGCCGCAGGGTGCAGGGCAACCTCCGGCTCTTCAATGCCCACCAGAGGCACGCTTAACGCGGCAGAGTCCTGGGACTGAAACAGGGCGACGAGAATGCCGAGCGCTCGAACAGTTCCGTCCGACATGTTGCCGGCGAAGAACCGCCACGGGTCGCTGGAACCCGCGACTTCTTGCCGGAACTCCAAGGTTGCTTTGGGTGGAACGTCTTTCACGTCGACGCCGCTGACGCCGGGAACGATCGAAGAGAGATACTCCTCAATACGTTTCTTGCGGGCCTCGTCGCGTATGGAGAGTTGTCGTAGCACGCTGGTCAGGTTGCTGCCGTCGCGGACGAGGAGCTCTCCGGAATCCGGCGCCTGGAAATCGCGTATCCTGTCCGGGTTCAGGCTGTAGAAGCCCATCCTTGACAGAGCGTCGTAAACAGGCCTGAACTTTGGCACACCTGAAACGTTTACCAGGTAAAGGCGGTCCTTCAAGGCGGCAGGTGGAGCAATGCCGTTTCGTGTTCCGCCTAACTCAAATTCCCTGACCTCTCCTGCAATCACCAGGAAACTGGCTCCCTCGGGTCCGAGGATCACGCACTCCTCGGTCTGAACCTCATAGCCGCCCTGCGGACGCGCGCCAATTTTAAAGGCATAATGGCCCATTGCAGAAGGCAACTGGAATTCCAGCCGGATTCCGAAGTGGGTCGGATGCCCACCGCTGCGCCGGCGCACTTCGGCGATGCCTCCGCGCTCGCGCAAGGCGTTGTCGAGGGAGCTTCGCAGTGAGTCGCTGGTGAACCGCAAGGCGTCTAGAAAGTTGCTCTTCCCGGAACCGTTTGGGCCCACCAGGAAGGTCAACGCACGCAAGTCCACGCCGCTCGCGGCGATACTTTTGTAGTTCTTCAGCACGACACGCGTTAAGAAGGGCGTCACGTACGTCATTGTAGTCTCGTAACAAGCTGTCCGTTTGGGACCAAGTTGGGATCACCGGCCAACGTCATTCTCGCATGCCGTTGCCGAAGCTTAGCGCGTCTGCCGCAAAGAATACAGCGTAGCAGAGTGCCGGGAGACGAAAGGCCCCTCTATTCTCTCGACACGGCCCGGCGTATCCATCACTCCTGATAAGTCCCCGTCACGTCGACTGCCCGCAAAACGCGTGGAAGTGAACCCGCCTCGACCGCACAGCCGCCTTCGCCCCATCCAAGTCTCCTATTCTCAAGATCTTCTCCCGTCTCTCCCGCAAAACCCGCAATCCGCCCAAAAGCGGTCACAAGAACTTTTAAAAAAGTTTGCATTGTGTTTTCAATCGGTTACCGGTATTCCGAAACTCGTTCTCTTCCGCCCGCCTGCTATTTTGGAATTGAAGAGAGGCTTGCGGCCCACGCCCGCAAGCCAAACGGTTTTCTTCCTGGCCAGGAAGCGTTGCATTTGGGGTGGTACTGAACTTCTCGTAGGGCCTGAATGAATCCCCAACGGCGGCCACTGTCAGATGGCCCCGGCGAGGAGATCGTGGGTTCGAACTCATCACACCCGGTGGGAGGGATAGCGCCTTTCGCCCTGCCATGCGGATATATGAGGGCCAAGCATCGAAACGACCCGACACGACCGCCAGCCAGCGGCCCAATATCGAATAAGATGCGGTCC
>CAIRXZ010000162.1 GCA_903882645.1 uncultured Acidobacteriia bacterium
ATGGATCTGTAGGTGAGTGTCTCTCCGGCGGCCGCCGTCCCGGTGAGGATGAAGATGCCGGAGCCGATCACCGCGCCGATGCCCAACGCCGTCAGGCTCCACGGTCCCAGCGTGCGCCGGAGCTTCTTCTCCGGATCTTCGGAGGCGGCGATCAGCGCATCGATGCTTTTCGTGCGGAACAGGCCCACTGCGCGCCGCCTCGCCGGTTACCGCTTGCGCTGGCCCTGCGCCTGGTGGCGGATCTTCTTCTTCTCCGAGCCGCGGGCCACGCCGGCCGCGCGTTTCGGCTTGGGCGCCGCTTTCTTGCGCGCCACGCGCTTCAGCTTCTTGCGTTCAGTGGTGTCGGTGACTTTCTTCGTATTCATTCAGTTTCTTTTCAGTCCTGCGTATTTTTCGACCAGTTTCTTCAGGCCGAAACGAGGGAAGTTAACAGTGATCTTAGCATTTTCGCCGTCGCCTTCGCGGCGCACCACCGTTCCGGCCCCGTATTTGGGATGTTCCACCGACATGCCGGCCCGCATGCCCCGGGGAGCGGGCGGAGGAGCCACGGTCAAAGGCTTGGCGGGCAGACCCACGGGCCGCGGCGGAACCGGCGGCGTTTTGAGGTCGGGCCGCGGCGGCGCGGCCGGCTGGCCCGGCTTGAAGGGCATTCCCCGATCGTTGAAGAACTGCGAGATGTTGTCCAGCGAATTGTAGGTCTTCCCCGTGAACGTGCTGCGCCGGGCCGATTGCCGCACCTCCACGCGCTCGGTATCGAGATCGACCTCGCCCGGCTCGTCCCGCGGGCCCAGGTCGTCCACCAGGTGCACGGGCACCTCGCTCAGGAACCCGGAGGGCGAAGTCCGCTCCTGCTCTCCGCCGCCGAACCGCCGCCGGTACCGCGCCCACGTGAGAATCAGCCGCTTGCGCGCGCGCGTCATCCCCACGTAGCACAGCCGCCGCTCCTCTTCCAGCATTTCCGGGGATTCCATCGACCGGATGTGCGGGAACAGGCCCATCTCCAGGCCGGAGAGGAATACCACGGGAAACTCCAGCCCCTTGGCGTTGTGCAGCGTCATCAGGTTCACCGGCGAGTCCTCGTCGAAGGCGTCGGCTTCCGACACCAGCGCGGCATGGTCCAGGAAATCCCCAATGGTTTCACCGCGCTCGCCGGCCTCCGCCGCCGCGTTCACCAACTCGTCCAGGTTCTCCAGGCGCGACTCGGATTCCGGCGTCTTCTCGTGCTGCAGCATGAGGCGGTACCCGGTGCGTTCCAGGATGAACCGCAGCAGGTCCGGCAGCGGGGAAGAGCTGGCCACCAGCGAAAGTTCCTGAATCAGGTTGCGGAACGTTACCAGAGCGGACTGCGAACGGGTGGAGAGATGCTCATCGTCGATCACCCGCCCGATGGAATCCCACAGGTTCAGCCCGTGCTCGCGCCCATAGCGCTCGATCTGCTCCACGGTGGTGCGGCCAATGCCGCGCGCCGGCGTGTTGACGATGCGCAGCAGGCTCACCGAATCCAAGTTGGATGCCGCCAGCTTCAGATACGCCACGGTGTCTTTGATTTCCGCGCGCTGGTAGAAACTGAAGCCGCCCACGATGTTGTACTTGCGCCCGTAGCGCCGCAGGGCCTCTTCAATCCGCCGCGACTGGGCATGCGTGCGGTAGAGGATCGCCACGCGATCGCCGGGACTCCCCGCCAGGTGCTTCTCGGTGGTGTCGGCGATGAACAGCGCTTCGTTCTCGGCGTCGAAGGCGGCGTAC
>CAIRXZ010000163.1 GCA_903882645.1 uncultured Acidobacteriia bacterium
CGTCTCCGGCGCGCAAATAGGCTTCGGGTCGGAACCGCGACCGTAAGGGAGCGGTATAGTCCCGCGCCGGCAAACCGCTCTCTTACGTTCGCGGCTCTGACCCGGGATGTATCGGCAGGGGGTGGCGCATGACTGAGCGGGACCGGCAGCGGGCCATTCGCTTGAAGCTTGGCCGGACGCGGACCGATCCTCCCCCGGCCATCCCCACCGGTTTCGCCGCCCTCGATGCCGCCCTCGGAGGCGGCTTTCCGCGCGGTCGCATCCTCGAACTGTTTGGACCTCCCGCGTGCGGCAAGACCACGCTGGCGCTGCGGGCCACGGCTCATCTTCAAGCGACCGGCCTCGCGGCGGGATGGATCGACGCGGACCACGCCTTCGATCCCGCTTACGCCGCCGCGCTGGGAGTCTCGCTCGAGCGCCTCGCCGTGGCGCAGCCCGCGTCGGCGGAAGAGGCGCTCGAGATGGCGCGCCGTCTGGCCGCGTCGCGAGCCGTGGACTTGCTCGTCATCGACTCCGCGGCTGCGCTCGTTCCCAGACTGGAACTCGAGACTGGGATCGGCGAGAGCGGACCGGGCCTGCAGGGGCGCGTGCTGGCCTCGGGGATCCGAAGACTGGCGGCGGAGATTGCCAGGGCCGGCGCGGCGGCGGTGTTTCTCAACCAGACGCGCGCACGCGGGGCGATGCTGGGTGAAGAGGAGACCACGGCGGGGGGGCCGCCGCTCAAACTTTACGCGGCCGCGCGCATCGCGTTGCGTCCCGGACCGGGCGCGCGAGTGCGCTTCCGGATACTGAAAAACAAGGCCGCCGCGGCGTTCGCCGAGGGCGAAATTGCGTGGACCGACGCGATGGGCTTCGCGGAAAGCCCGTAAAAAGGGCCTCCGGGACGTGCCGGATCGAAGAAAACGCGGAAATACGGGCCTTTTCGCGCATTTCGCTCTTTACATCACCACGTCCTTCCCGTATGATTGATATCAATTGAGACGCGGGTTCATTGGGAACGCTGCGGCTTTTGTGTTCGATGGCGATGTGGCGGATCGCGCCTTGAGCCGGTTCGTTCCATATCGAGTTACACGACGGAGAATTAAAGGAGACGTATGGCACAGAAGATGACCCAGACGCAACTGGTGAAGATACTGGCTGAAAAGAACGGAATCGCCAACAAGGCCGCGAAGGAGTTCCTGGAGCACCTGGCGACCTTGGCGATCGGCGAAGTCAAGAAGAACGGCCTGTTCGTGCTGCCCGGCATCGGCCGGCTGGTGCGCGTGGACCGCAAGGCCCGCACCGGACGCAACCCGGCGACGGGCGAGAGCATCAAGATCCCGGCCAAGAAGGTCGTTCGTTTCCGCGTGGCGAAGGCCGCGAAAGACGCGATCGTTCCGCCGAAGAAAGCGAAGTAGCGGACCGCAAGAAACACGAAACCCCGCGGACTCGAGCCGGGTCCGCGGGGTTTTTGTTTGCGAAATCTAACGGAGCCGAGATGAAACCGACCCAAGGTGCGGGCGTTTCACGAAGCGTGCGTTCTACTTCTTTTCTCCGACGTTCTCCTTTTCCTTCTCTTCGTCGCCCTTCAAAGCAGTCTTGAAGTTGCGAATGCCTTCGCCCAAGCCTTTCCCTAAGTCTCCGACCTTCTTGCCGCCGAACAACAGAATCGCGACAATAGCGATAACGGCGATTTCGGGAAAGCCCAGACCGCCGAGAGCCCCGGCGATCTGAATACCATTGGGTTCCATACGGCCTCCTTTATATCCTTCATTGTAGGGGCCTTTGCGTTCCCCCGTCAACTTGGACCGCGAATGCGGCAGCGCTGCCGGTATTTGCCGGCGGCGGCCTGAAGCCTGAACGAAGTACGCCGCCGGCAAAAACTGGCGCCGCTATTGGGGTTATATTGGGCTTATGACGCGCACGGCCGGATTGATCCTCACTCTCTTCGCTTTGGGTTCGGTTGCAACCGCGCAGCCGGCGGCGGACGAGATTCTGCGCCATGCGCGGGAAGCCCTGGGCGGCAGCCGGCTTGCGGCTGTGGAGAGCCTGTCGGTTTCCGGCGAGGCCGCCAATGGGGCCATCCTCAGCGACGTGACCCTGAGCATCCAGCTTCCCGATAAGTTTCTCCGCGAGCAGACGGTCCAGCTTTCGGCGGGCATGGGAGGCGGCCTGAGCCCGGAGATGGCGGCGGCCGTGGGCGCTCCCACGGTAGTGGACTGTCTCAACGGCGACGAACAATGGTCCGACCTCCGCATGTCGGCCGACTCGCAGATTGACAGCGCGATGATCCAGCGCGCGGCGGGGGCGCAGCTCAACGCGCGCCGCCAGGACCTGAGAGGGACATTCACCCGTTATCTTCTGGCGCTCCTGCTTGCGGACCGGCCCAATTTTCACATCCAGTTCGCATACGTCGACCAAACCCCCACGCCCGATGGCGGTATAGCCTACGCGCTGCAAGGAAAAGGCCCCGGCGATTTCGCAATCCGCATCTTCATCGACAGCAAGACTTATTACCCGCTGATGATGGCCCACATGTCCGGCGACACCGTCACCCAGATCTGGCTGAGCAAGTACAAGGATGAGGGCGGCGTCTCGATGCCGCATTTGATGAGCTGGATGCAGAACGGCCGGGAAACCGAAAGGCTGGAGATCAAGAAGGTCAAACTCAACCCCAAGTTCCCCGCCGGCAAGTTCGTCAAGGGCGCCAAGTGATGCGGGAGCACTTCCTGAGAAGCTGTGAAAGAAATCGGGCGGTGGCCGAGCGCCGCCGTAGGGGTCGGGCATGCCCGACCCCTACCTGACAGGTACACGCAATTGTCCCGGGTCAGAGCCGCGACCGTAAGGGAGCGGTCTTCGTGACGTGCCTTTACAGGCTCCGCAAGAGGATCTCCTCTAGTTCTCCGCCGCTCAGCGCAATCGGGTTGCCTTTCATGCTGCTGGCGCCGGCGGCCTTGCCGGCCAAGTTGGGGATGTCGGCGGCGACGACGCCATAGGCGCTCAGGGGCGGGATCTCCAGCTTGCGGCACAGAGCGGCCACCCAGCTTGCGCCCTCTTCCGCGGCGGCTTGCGGCCGGCCGGTCAGCAGCCGCGCCACCGTTTCATAGCGGCGCAGGGCTTCGCTGCCCGGCGCGCGCGCCCGCAAGGCTTGGATGTTGGTTTCCATCACGCGCGGAAGTAGGGCGGCGCAGGCGGCGCCGTGAGGAACGGGGAACATGCCGCCCGCCGGGGCCGCGATGCCATGCGCCGCGCCAAGCCCCGCATTGGCCAGCGCCAGGCCGCCCAGCAGACTGGCCCACGCCATTTCGCTGCGCGCCTCCCGGTCGCCTCCGTTCTCCCAGACGCGCGGCAGCGCGGAGGCGGCGCGGCGAATGCCCTCCACGCAGAACACGTCGGTCATCGGGTTGGCGCGCACCGAGACGTAAGGCTCGATCGACTGCGTCAGCGCGTCGAGGCCGGTCGAGGCGGTGATGGAGCGCGGCAGATCCAGCGTCAGCTCGGGGTCCACCACCGCCAGGCGCGGCAGCATCCAGGGGCTGCGGAGGCTGGCCTTGACTTGGCGCTCCGGCGAAGCCAGCACGGCGTTGCGCGTGACCTCGGACCCGGTTCCCGCAGTGGTGGGAACGGCGATGAAGGGCGCCGATGGCTGCTCGAGCGAGCGGCCGCCGCCGATCACCTCCAGATAATCGAGCGGATCGCCCGGGTTCGCCAGCATGGCGGCCAGTGCCTTGCCCGCGTCGATGGCGCTGCCGCCGCCAACCGAGATCACCAGGTCGCAACGCTCGCCGCGCGCATATGCGGCGCCGCCGCGGATCAGCTCCACGGTGGGCTCCGCCGGGACGGTGAAGGGCGCGCATCGAATTCCGGCGGCCTCGAGACACGCCGCGATCGGCGCTGCGCGCTCCCGCGAAGCGCCCGTCACAAGCAGGGCGCGGCGGCCCATCGCGGCCGCCGCCGGCGCGATCTCCAGCGCCTGGCCGGCGCCGAAGAGAATGCGGTGGGCAGTGGTGAACTCGAACCGCATCCCGGCCTACCAGCCTTCGTCGCCAGGGTAGATGTTGGCGTATGCGGCGCGGCTGCGCGGCTCCGCCAGCATGTCCGCGGCCGCGGCGGCCCACGCCTGGTAATGCGCGGTTTCCTTGTGCTTCGCCGGGGCTTCGGCGTCGCGGTAGACCTCCACCAGCACGAAGCGCGCAGGGTCGCCGGCCTGCTGCAGGACGTCGAATCGCGCGATGCCCGGCTCTTTCACGCTGTTGGCGGCGTTCTCCACCGTGATGCGCCGGAACTGCTCGATGCACTCCGGCTTGACGTGTACGAAGACGTGAACGATGAGCATAAAAGCATTATGGCGCCGCGTGGGTGCGAATTGACTCTTGACGGCGGTTATAGTACGTTATACGATGTATCGTGGGGCGTAGCATATGACCGATCCGGCGATTCTAGTTTTGGCCAGCCTCGCGGAGGGCGACAAGCATGGCTATGCCATGGTTCTGGATATCGAGCGTTTCGCCGATGTCCACTTGGGGCCCGGCACGTTGTACGGGGCAATCACCCGCCTGGAGCAGCAGGGCTGGATTCAGCCGCTGGAGGCGGAGGACCGCCGCAGGCCGTACCGCCTCAGCGCGGCCGGCCGGGGTTATCTGGAAGAACAGGTGAGAAGCCTGGACCAGGTAGTTAAGACCGCTCTGCGAAGGTTGAAACACGCATGAGACGCCGGATGCGGCTGGCGGCCAACCTGTACCCGCGCGGCTGGCGGGAGCGGTACGGCGACGAGTTCGATGCGCTGCTCGAAGACTATGAGCCGAGTTGGCGGGAGTTTAGGGATGTCATGGGAGGCGCTCTCAAGATGCAGATTAAGATGGGGACCGGCTACCTGAGGATGGTCGCGGCGCTGGCTGTGACCGGCGCGATCATAGCCGGGGCAGCGTCGTTCCTGGCTCCGCGGAAGTATGTGTCGTCCGCAGTGGTCCTGGTGGCGCCGCGGTACATCGAACCGTCGGTGCAGGGGCTGCTTTCGCGCACCATGCTGTATACCCTTGTCTTCGACACGACGCTGAACCTGTACCCGGAGAAGGTACGGCTTACCGCCGATGACACGATCGCTAAGATGCGCCGGGACCTCCGGGTAAGCCGGGTGGAGGCGCCCGCGCCGCCGGATGGGCGTGGGCCGGAACCGGCGCTGAGCATATCGTTCGCGTATCCGGACAGGGTCAAGGCGCGTGCGGTTGTCGACAGGCTGGCGTCCGAAGTTGTGAACCGGAGCATAAGCATAGATAGCGACCGAGCCATGATGTGGCAGGAGTTGTGGCCGCACGTTCCACCGCCCGCTCCCGGCCATGAAGCCCAAATCCTTGTCCCCGGCGGCGTTCCGGGGAAGTTCTCCGGCCCCAACCGCCTGGCCTTCGTAGCAGTGGGGCTCGGGGCGGGGCTGCTGCTGGGCGTGTTGGTTGCGTTCGCGGTAGCACAGCCGAAACGGATGCTATGGTTGGCGGCATGCGCGGCCGGCGGCGCCGCGGTTGCCCTCGTGGCGGCGTTCCAGATCCCCGATCGCTACACTTCCACGGCCGTGATCCGATTGCTCCCGCCGATGTTCCCGGAGCGGCCATCCGGTGCCGCGTTCGCGGCATCCATGGGCGAACGGTTCCAGCGCGTGCAGCAGGCGGCGCTCAGCCGGGCGAACCTGGCGGAGATCATTCAGGAGCCCTTGCTCGACCTCTACAAGAACGACCGCGCCCGAAAGCCCCTGGAGGAGGTAGCAGAGAAGATGCGCACGCAGGATCTGGCAATCCGGATGCTGAGCCCGCCAGCAGCATCGCCAGACAGCTCCTTCAGCCTTAGCATTTCGTTCTCGTATCCCGACCAACATAAGGCGCAGCGGGTGGTACAGGAGATCGAAGTAAAACTACTCGATCGGTGGATCCAAGTGCAGGAAGCGATGCTGAGGGACGCGAAACCGGGCGACGAAATCGCCGAGTTATCGAGGCGCCACTTGTATGACAACCTGGAAATCCTCGATCCCGCCAGCTATCCGTCCGCTCCCGTTGCGCCCAACCGCTCGGCATTCACGACAGGCGGGATGGGCTTGGGGCTGTTGATCGGGGTGCTGGCGCCGCGACTGCGCAGACAGAAGCTGCAAACGGCTTAGGCGAGGGCCGAGGCTTTCGTCGCCGTCGGCGCGCCGGAACTGCTCGATGCATTCGGGCTTGACGTGTACGAAGACGTGAACGATGTGCATAAAAGCATTATGACGCCGATCGGCTACCGCCCCCACGCGGCGGCTGGCGCGACTTGAAAGTAGCGAGGCGTCCCTTTAGACCGGCTCGATAGTCCGCCGTTCTTCCGCGCTGCGCAACGCCGCTTCGATGACCCTCAGGCCGTCAACGGCGTCCCGCGGATCGACCGGCGGCGGCCCGCCGCCGTGGAGGCACTCGGATAGCGCCGCGTAGTAGCTCTGCCAGACGCCGGGCAGGATGTCTACGGCGAGCCGGCTTCCGTCCGCCAAATAGAGTTCGCCCGGCTGATCGGCGATGTCGGAATCCCAGCCCGTATCGCCCGGCAGTTTCCCGGCCATCAGCGCGCGTTCCTGCGGGTCCATGCCGTATTTGAAAAAGCTGCCGCCGTCTCCGTGGATGACGAAATGCGGCCCCGCGCGGGGCGCCAGCATCGTGGCGTGGAGAACGGCCCGCATGCGGCCATAGTGCAGCAGTAAGTGAAAACAGTCGACTGCCTGCGCGCCCTCGCGCTGGGCGAAAACATCGGCGGTTACCGCGGATGGCATTCCGAAAAGCTGAAGCGCCTGGTCGATCACGTGGGGACCCAGATCGTAGAGAATTCCCGACCCGATCCCGGGCTGCTCCTTCCACCGGCGGACGACCTCGCGCCGGAAACGGTCGTAGTGCGCTTCGTAGTGGTAGACGGTTCCCAGACGGTTCCCGGCAATACACTGCTTGACGGTCAGGAAATCCCCGTCCCAGCGCCGGTTGTGGAACACGGTCAGCATCCGCCCTTTCCGATCGGCCAGATCGATCAAGGCGCCGGCCTCGTCGGCGGTGATCGCGATGGGCTTGTCCACCACCACGTCCTTGCCCGCCAGCAACGCCGCCCGCGCGATCTCGGGATGCGTGCCGGAGGGCGAGGAGATCACCACCAGCGGAACGCCCGCGTCCGCCAGCAGCTCGGCGACGCTCCCCAGGACGCGCACGCCCGGCATGCGCTCCACCTGCTCGCGGCGGCTTGTGACCACGCAATCCAGACGCAGCCCCGGCGTCCGGCGAATCAACGGCGCGTGAAAAACGGACCCGCCGAATCCGTAGCCGATCAGGCCAACCGGGATCTCATGCATTCCCTTCCTTTATAGCGCGCCGGGGCGGCCGCGCGCCCGGAGCGCGCGGAGGTCTGTCTGGCGCCACGATCCGAGCGGACCCCCCAAAACGATGGTCCGCCCCACGGGGCCTTGACAAGCTCTCGCGCCCGGTTAGAATAAATCTCATCTACAGCCTTGTCTTATGCAAGCCGCTTGTGAACACACCCGCACCCAGATCATCGCCCGAAGAGACGGCGTGGACTACGTAGAATGTCTCGATTGCCGCCAGATCTTCGAAGCCGAAGACCTTGAACCCCTCAAAGCCGACGAGGAAGAAGGACAGGAATAGCGCCTCCACGTCATGCGATAGCATGGAGGGACATGCACGATCTCCCATTCTTCCGGAGCCACTTCGAAAGCATTGTGGAACGGCTCGCCACGCGCGGACCCGTGTCCGGCCTCGACCAGTTCCGCGAACTGGATCGAAACCGCCGCGCCGCCATTTCGGAGACCGAGCAGTTGAAGACCGCCCTCAACGCGGAGAGCGCCGAAATCGGGAAGCTGCGCAGGCAGGGAGAGGATACCGCCGCCCGGCAGGAACAGGTGCGGCGCATGAAGGAGCGCATCGCGGGCCTCGACGAACAGGTCAAGTCGCTCGACGAGGAGTTTCGCGGCGTGCTGGCCGGCATTCCGAACATTCCCCACGAGTCCGTCCCCGTCGGAAGGAGTAGCGAAGACAACCTCGAGGTGCGCCGCTTCGGCGAGCCGGCGCGTTTCGATTTCGAACCGAAGGCCCACTGGGACCTCGGCCCGGAACTGGGCATTCTGGACCTGGAGCGCGCCGCCAAGATCTCCGGGGCGCGTTTCGCGCTTTATTGGGGACTGGGCGCCAAGCTGGAGCGGGCGCTCGTCAACTTCATGCTGGACGTCCACACGCGCGAGCACGGCTACACCGAGGTCCTGCCGCCTTTCCTGGTGACCTCCGAGAGCCTCTTCGGCACGGGCCAGTTGCCCAAGTTCAAGGAAGATCTGTTCAAGTGCGAGGGCCGCGATTTGTGGCTCGTCCCCACGGCTGAAGTGCCCGTGACCAACATCTACCGCGACGAAACGCTAGACGCCGGCGCGCTGCCGATTCGCCTCTGCGCCTATACGCCATGTTTCCGGAGCGAAGCGGGTTCGTACGGGCGCGACGTGCGGGGCATCATCCGGCAGCACCAGTTTCAAAAGGTGGAGATGGTGAAGTTCACCCGGCCGGAACAAAGCTACGACGAACTGGAAACGCTCACCGCCGACGCGGAGGAGATCCTGCGCCGGCTGGGCCTGCCATTTCGCACCGTGGCGCTGTGCACCGGCGACCTGGGATTCGGGTCCGCGAAGACCTACGACATCGAGGTGTGGCTGCCCGGCCAGAACGCCTATAAGGAGATATCCTCCTGCTCGAACTATGAGGCGTTTCAAGCGCGGCGCGCGGGCATCCGCTTCCAGAGCGGAAAGAGATCGGAGTACGTCCACACGCTGAACGGGAGCGGCCTGGCGGCCGGCCGCACCTGGGTGGCCATCGTCGAGAACTTCCAGCGGAAGGACGGCTGCGTGGTAGTTCCCGAGGCGCTGCGCCCGTATCTCGGCGAAGAGGTGATCCGCCCCCGCAGGTGAGGCAAGACAAGCATGGACTTCCATCTGATCGCGCAACTGATACGGCTGCGCTATAAGCTCCTCTGGGCCAAGACGCGCACGCGCAATGGCAAGATCGCGTTGTTCATGGCGGGCTACCTGTTGCTCGTGCCGGCCATCTTTCTTTTCGCGGCGGTTGGCGCGGGCGGCGGCATGGCGGCGGTCCGCTCTGGAAAGGCCGAGCGCATCGCCCAGGGCGTGCTCACCGGGCTGTTTGCCTGCGCCACCATTATCAGCGTGGTGCTCGGGTTCGGCTTGAACGAAGTATTCTCCGACGCCGAACTGCGCCGCTATCCGCTCAACGCGCGGGAACGGCTGTTCGCGCGGCACTTCACCGGGATCGCCGACCCCTTCTGGTTCCTGTTCCTGGCTCTGGATCTTGGCCTGGCATTCGGGCTGTATCTTCTCGGTCTGGGGAACCTGTTGCTGGGAACGGTCGCGGTCCTGCTGCTGTTCGTGTGCAACTATTTCGCGGCGCGGCTGGTGGGTCTGGCGCTGGACCGGATCATGCGGAAGAAGGCCGGGTCGGTTCTGCTTCCCATCGTGTTCATGTTGTTCTGCTTCCTGCCGGGGATGGCCATGCCGATGTTGAAGAAGCACCCGGCCGCCAGCGGTGTTGTCCTGCGCATACTGGGCTTCACGCCGTCCTTCGGGGCCGGCTCGCTGATGGTCCGGACGGACGCCCAGGCGTTCTACGGCTTCGCACTAATTGTCTGCTGGCTGCTGGGCCTTGCGGCCGCGGTGGCGGCGCTCGAGCGGCGGCCGCCGAAGGCGACGGCGCGCACCGTCCAAGCGAAGGAGATTCGGTGGGACAGCCGCTTCCACCAGGCCGGCGCGAGATTCGGTTCACAGTACGGACCGCTGGTGGAGCACTGGCTGCGATTTTACTTCCGGTGCCGCCGCTTCAAGCTGTCCTACCTCATGTCGCTGCCGCTCATGCCATTCCTGCTGCTCTTCTGGAGCAGGCAGATGGGCAGAGGCGCCAATCCTTTTGCCGCCGCGGTCGGCGTGTTCGCCGTGTCCGGACTGGCGCCGGCGGGGGCGTTTGTCATCAACCAGTATGGCTACGTGGGCAGCGGATTCCGACGGTTCTTCCTGTTCCCCATCGATCCAGCGGCCACGCTCCGCGCCAGCAGCTACACGCTCATGGGGCTAAGCTCCGTTTACGTGGTCCTGGCCGCTCTCGCCTGGGCGCTTTTCGCTCCCGTGCCTTATGACGTCCGAGGGATGACCATGCTGGTGGCGAGCGGCGTGTTTGGGCTGTTCGCGTTTCACGGCGCGGGGCTTTGGACGACCTTATACGGCCCGCGCCGCTCCGATCCCAACCGCACCATGGGGAACGATCTCTCGCTGGCGGGCAACCTTCTGATGATGGGCGGCATGTTCTCGCTGCTCTTTGTTCCGATGATGGTCGGCCAGATCGACAAGCGCATCTTCTCGCCGGAACACTGGTGGGTGGCCGTCATCCTGGCGGCGCTGGCCGCATGTTTCTATTTCGCTTCGTTGCGGCGCGCGACGGCGATTCTCCCGGCGCGGCGCGAGCGCATCCTGGCCGTTGTGGAAGGAAGGGCTTAACTCAATGGACGCGATTCAAATCCGGAACCTCGTGAAGTATTACGGCACGATTAGGGCCGTGGACGGCCTCTCCTTGCGCGTGGCCGCCGGCACGATGTTCGGCTTCCTGGGACCTAATGGCTCGGGCAAGAGCACCACCATCGGGTGCCTCACCGGCCTGCTCGATCCCACCGCCGGGGAGATCGAGATCCTCGGCAAGCGTTTCGACGCCGATAGCGCCGGTCTGAAGCGCCGCATGGGCGTGATGCCGGAAACGCTTGGTCTTTTCGAGCCGCTTCGCGCCCACGAGTTCCTGGCCTTTGTGGGGCGCATGTACGGCCTGGACGAGAGCGCCGTGCGCAAGCGCGTGACGGAACTGCTCGACGCCCTGGAACTGACGGACGCCTCCAAGACCCTGTCCGAGTACAGCACCGGCATGCGCAAACGCGTGGCCTTCGCCGCGGCGGTGATCCACTCGCCGGAGGTTCTGTTCCTCGACGAGCCGTTCGAGAGCATCGACCCGGCGGGCGTCGCGCTGATGAAGCAGTGGCTGCACACCTTCATCGAGCAGGGCCGCACGGTTTTCATGACCAGCCACGTGCTGGAGACCGTGGAGCGGCTGTGCCAGGAAGTGGCCATCATCGCCACGCCCGGCAAGCTGGTGTGGCAGGGAGACATCACCACGTTCGGCCGCGAGGGCGCTATTGTCTACGACGGCAAGGAATTCGACGCCCTGGAGCCGCTGTTCCTGCACCTCACCGGCGAGCGGCATGTGGAATTGAAGTGGCTGTAGTGCCTTGACCACTAGACAAGGTTCGTTTGTGGGGCAGCTTGGCAAGCTGCGTGCCGGTTGGCAACCGGCACGCGCGGCGATTGGCAATCGCCGCGCAGGATACCATCCTGCCCCACGGAAATCGCACCGTTTCTGACGGTCGCGGTACTAGCGCGCGGTTGACGCGTCGAGTTCGGCGGCGTTGTCCAGCGCCGCGCCGATGCGTCCCAGTTCTTCCGCCAACCGGTCCGGCGCGGGGCCCGACGCGCTCTGGCGCCTCCCCGCGGTAGCCAGCAACCCCTCGGCGTCCTGGGCGTCGTCCGGAAACCAGGCGGCTCCGGCGCGAATCGAGAGGAAGCGTTCTCCGAAGTGCGCCACGCCGATGCCTTCGACCAGCGCAGCCATGGAGGCTCGCTTGGCCTCGAAGGCGGCCGCCGGAAAGCCCCCCAGCGCCAATGCGAACTCGTCGCCAAAACGCGCCACGCAATCCTCGCGCCGGCACGTGCGGCGCAGGCCGGCGCCGACGGCTTGGACCAGCCGGCCAAGCGCGGACTCTCCGAAGCGCGCCCGGACCTCGGTCAAGCCGTCCACTCCGCAAACCAGAACCGCCAGGGTCGCCCGGCTGCGGCGGCAGCCCATCAGCAAGGCGTCGAGCCGTTGAAACAGGCCGCGTTCGTTGGGCAGCCCGGTAAGGGGATCGCAGGCTGCCGGGTCCGGCCGATCGGGGCCGAGCGCGTGCTTCACGGCGCGCGCCAGGTCCTCACGAATCCACAGGAGGACTCCCAAGTCGGCTGGCTGAAAGACGCCTGCATCCGCGCTGTAGAGCGCCAGCACGCCGGCCAGCTCCGCGCCGTCGTCCAGCGGCACGGCGATCATGGCGCGGAAGCGGCCGCTCGACCCAGCCTCCAGCCCCGGGTCCAGGTTGAAGGCCGGACGGCGCGTTTCCGCGACGTGCCCGGCGATGGCCTGACCGACGGGAATCTCCTCGGAAGCGGCGGACGAGTCCATGCCGCTCCCATAGGCGAGCGCCAGCCGGTCTTCACGAAACAGGAAAACCGCCAGCGCCTCGAAGGGAAGCAACCGGCGCAAGCGGCGGTCGAGCGTGGCTAAGGCCTGTTCCAGACCGGATGAACCGCCCATTTCCTCCAGCAACTCGTATAGCGCAGCCGAAGGACGGTTGTTGCGCATGTTTATCGTATCGGCGCGTACAAGGGAAACGTGAACCGCTCAAGGGAGGACGCCGAAGCCCGATAAGATTGCCGAGCAGCGTGTTTTCTACGCGGAAACGGCGAGGGCTTTCTCCGCCGCGGCGCGGCCGTCCCCGGCCGGTTCGTACCCCTGGTCCCGAAGCGCCGATTCCAGCCCTTCCAGCACCAGCAGCACGTTCTTCCCGGTGGACCCGTGCCCCATCAGGCCGATGCGGAACACTTTGCCCGCCAGGGGACCGAAGCCGCCCGCGATCTCGATGCCGCGCTTTTCGAGCAGGTACTGGCGCGCCAGCGCGTCGCTGACGCCCTCAGGAACGCGCGGCGTGTTGAGCGTCCAGAGGCGGTGACCTTCCGGCACGTGCATCCGCAAGCCCATGGCCTCGATGCCCGCGACGAACGCGAGATGATTGCGCCGATGGCGCTCCCAGCGGTTCTCCAGGCCTTCCTCGGCCGCCAGCGCCAGCCCCTCGCGAAGCGCGTAGAGCAGGGTCGCCGAAGCGGTGTGATGATATTTCCTTCCCACGTAGTACGTGTCCAGCAGCAGCAGGTCGAGATACCAGGAAGGCGGCGGCGCGGGGCGCGCCTTGAGACGCTCGAGCGCGCGCGGAGAGACCGTCATGGGCGCGAGACCGGGCGGGCAGCTCAGGCCTTTCTGCGTGCAGCTATAGGCCACGTCGATGCCGTTATCGTCCACCAGAACGGGCATGGCGCCGAGCGAAGTGACGCAATCGGCGATGGTCAGCGCGTCCACTTCGCGCGCGGCTTCGCAGATGGCCTTCGCCTGGTTGAACATGCCGGTGGAGGTCTCCGCTTGCACGAACGCCGCTACCCGCGGCCTCTCGCGGCGAATAAACTCGCGAGCCTCCTGGGGGTCGAATGGCTCGCCCCATGGCTTGGCCAGGCGCACGACTTCAGCCCCCTGGCGGCGGGCCATCTCGCCGATGCGGTCGGCGAAGAATCCGTTGGTCAGCAGGGCGAACTTCCGGCCCGGCTCGGCGAAATTGGACACCGCCGCTTCCATCCCGGCGCTTCCCGTGCCGGAGATCGCCAGGTTGAAGTCGTTTTCGGTGGAGTATACGTGACCGATCAACCGCCTCACCTGGTCCGAAATCTCGAAGAAGAAGGGATCCAGGTGCCCGACCACGGGCTGCGACAGGGCCTCATAAACGCGCGGCGCCACCATGCTGGGTCCCGGCCCGAACAAAAGCCGCCGGGGCGCGCGAAGAGGAGGATAGGACTGCACCATAAGCCCCAGTTTACCAGCGAGGCGGAGCATCGCTATCGTGAGCGCCGAAGGCCGATGGCTACAATAGAACATGATGAAACTCAGAGTGGCGCTCCTACCGGTTTTGGTTCTGGCAGCCGGTCTGGGGCAGCAGCGGCAACCGGCGGCGCGGCTGATTCGATCGCCTTCGCGCGGGACGCACGGCGCGGTGGCGGCGGGAAGCGAGTACGCCACCGAAGCCGGCATGCGCATGATGTTCAGTGGCGGCAATGCGGTGGATGCCGGCGTGGCGGCGTTGCTGGCGGCTGACGTGGCGGAGTTCTCGCATCTCGGGCTGGGCGGCGAGGCGCCCATCCTGGTGCGCACGCGCGAGGGCAGGGTTTTCGCCATCGCGGGGGTGGGAACCATGCCCAAACTGGCCAGCGCGGATTTCTTCCGGCAGCACAAGCTCACCGAGGACGAGATGCTGGAGCCGCCCGATCCCACGGGTCTCAAGGCATGGCTGCCGGTGGCCGGCATTCTGCCGGCGCTGGTTCCCGGAACTCCGGAGGCGGCCCTGGTCGCGCTCCGCGATTTCGGAACCAAGTCGTTCGCCGAAGCCGTCGAGCCGGCCATCGAGCTGGCCGACGGCTTCCCGCTGGACGAGATGCGCTCGAACGCCATCGCGCGCAGCGTCGGATACCTGATGCGATGGCCGGCTTCGCGGCGCGTGTTCCTCCCCAACGGGACCGTCCCGCAGCCCGGCGAGATCCTCCGCCAGCCGGACCTGGCGCGCACCCTGCGCTCCATGGCGGCGGCCGAGAAAAGCGCGCTGGCCGCCGGCGCCAGCCGCGCCCAGGCCATCGACGCCGTGCGCGACTTCTTCTATCGCGGCGACATCGCCCGCCGCATCGACGATTTCTCCAGGAAGAACGGCGGGCTGCTGCGTTACGAAGACATGGCGGATTTTCGCGTAGAGCCTGAGGCGCCCGTCGCCACCACCTTCCGCGGCTATACCGTCTACAAGCCCGGATTTTGGAGCCAGGGACCGGCCATGATCGAGACCCTGGACATATTGGAGGGCTACGATCTGCGGGCCATGGGGCTGAACTCGCCGCAGTACATTCACACCCTGGTGGAAGCGCTGAAGCTGGCTTACGCCGACCGCGACACCTATTACGGCGATCCGAAATTCGTGCGCATTCCCGAGCGGCTGCTCTCGAAGGAATACGCGGCGGAGCGGCGCAAACTCATCGGCCCGGACGCCTCGCTCGACTTCCGCCCCGGCGACGTGGAGCCGAATCCGCCCAAGCATCCCTTCTATTCGGCCATCGATCGCCGCCCCATCGACGACGCCCTGATGGCCAAGGACACCACCTGCGTCGACGCCATCGATAAAGACGGCGTGGCGTTCTCCTCGACTCCCTCGGGCGGGTGGATGCCCACGTACATCGCCGGCGACACGGGAATTGCGCTCACCGCGCGCGCGCAGAGCTTCCTCCTCATCCCCGGCCATCCCAACGAAATCGCCGGCGGCAAACGCCCGCGCGTCACGCTCAGCCCCACGCTGGTGACCAACCCCGACGGAACGCTGCTCACGCTTTCGACTCCGGGCGGCGACAACCAGGACCAGTCGCTGGTGCAGGTTCTGTTCGACTCCATCCTTTGGGGCATGAACGCGGAGGCGGCCGTGGAAGCTCCGCGTTTTCAGACCGAGCACCTGGTCTCCAGCTTCGACAATCACGCCATGAGCCCCGGCAGCCTGCTGCTGGACGAGCGCATGCCGGCCAACGTGCCCGCCGAAATGCAGAAACGCAAGCACCTGGTCGAGACGCGCAGCCGTTACAACAGCGGGGCCGCGCCGGTGATAATCCGATTCCATCCCGAAGGCCTGATCGAGGCCGGCGCCGACCCGTTCTACTACCGGAATTCACAGGCGTGGTAGGCCCGCTCTTCGAAGAACCGGGCGGGTTCGACCGCGAAGGCTTGGCCGCGCGCCTCGGCGCCCTGGCCGCGCGGAACATCTTCATCGGAGGCAGCTCCTGGAAGTACGAGGGCTGGATCGAGCAAGTGTACACGCGCGAACGGTATCTTTCGCGCGGCCGGTTCTCGCGCGCTCTGTTCGAGGCCGAGTGCCTGCGCGAATACGCCGAAACCTTTCCCACGGTGTGCGGCGATTTCGCTTTCTACCAGTTTCCCTCCGATGACTTCTGGCGCAAGTTGTTCGCCCGGACTCCGGCCGGTTTCCGTTTCGCCTTCAAGGCGCCGGAACAGATCACGTGCCGGACGTTCCCCGCGCTCCCGCGATACGGCGCGCAGGCGGGCAAGCCGAACGAGATGTTCCTGGACGCCCGTGCGGCCGCCGACATGTTCCTCGGCCCGCTTGAGCCGTACCGCGATAAGACGGCGCTCATCATCTTCGAATTCGGCCGTGTGGGGCGGACCTATCGGCCGGGCGCGCTGGGCGAATTCCTGGACCGCCTGGACCCGTTTCTAGCCTCCCTGCCGCCCGAGTTCCGCTACGCGGTGGAAATCCGCAACCCCGAGTTTCTGGACAAGGACTACTTCGCGTGCCTGCGCGGCCGAAACGTGGCGCACGTCTACAACGCCTGGTCCCGCATGCCGGAATTGCGCCATCAGATCGCGATTCAGGACTCGGCGACCGCCGATTTCCTGGTTTGCCGCGCGCTGCTGCGCCGCGGCCGCATGTACCAGGACGCCGTGGCGGCGTTTGCGCCCTACACCGAGCTCAAGGACCCGAATCCCGAAGCCCGCGATTCCATGCGCATTCTGATCGGCCGCGCGAAGGAGAACAAGCAGATGCTCTTCCTCTTCGTGAACAACCGTCTGGAGGGCAACGCCCCGCTGACCATCCTGTCGCTGGTGGAGTGACAGTGTCCTCCCAACCAAGACCGCTCCCTGACGGTCGCGGCCCGGTGCGCAGCCGCGTGCCTCATTCGGAGCCGCGGCCGCCAGGGAGCGGTCTTGTAACCGGGTATTCATTTGGAAAACGGGATCGGGCTGTGTCATCCTGAGATTACTACATCAGGTCGCACAGGCGTATTCTCTTGATCCGTACTATCCGCACTTCCCTTGCCCTTCTCGCGGCCGCCGCTGTGCTGGCGGCCGCGCAGGCCGATCCGCCGAAGAGGCCCCGGCTGGTCTTGGCGATTGTCATTGACCAGTTCCCCTACGATTATCTGCTGCGCTTCCGGAGCGATTACACGTCCGGCCTGGCGCATCTGCTCCGGGACGGCGCCGTTTTCACCGACGCCCATTACATTCATTCCTTCACCGTAACCGCTGTCGGTCACTCCACCTTCCTGAGCGGCGCCACGCCCTCGGTCAGCGGCATCATCGGCAACGAATGGTACGACCGGGACGCCGGACGGACGGTGACCAGCGTCTTCGATCCGCGAACCAAAATCGTCGGTGGAATTCCGAACGCGGTGGGGTCTTCTCCGCGCCGCCTGCTGGTGAGCACGGTCGGCGACCAGGTCAAGATGCAGGGCGCGGAATCGAAAGTGATCGGCGTATCCATCAAGGACCGCAGCGCCATCCTTCCCGCGGGCCACATGGCGGATGCCGCCTACTGGTACGACGGCCACAGTTCCCATTGGGTCACCAGCACGTACTACCGCGCCGATCTGCCGGACTGGGTGAAGAAGATCAACGGCGAGAAAGCCTACCAGCGTTACATCGGCGCGCGATGGCTGCCCCTCGACGCCACGGACGACCCGGCGAAGGCTCTGTGCACCATGGTCGCCGGAGCGGCCGTTCGCTATTGCGGCGGGATCGAGTCCACGCCATGGGCCAACGAGTTGATTGAGGACTTCGCTGAGCGCGCCATCGCCAACGAGGGCCTGGGCCGCCACGCGGGGACCGACATCCTCGCGGTCAGCTTCTCCGCCAACGACTATGTGGGCCACGCCGTCGGTCCCGA
Organism: uncultured Acidobacteriia bacterium; assembly: GCA_903882645.1. Lineage (GTDB taxonomy): Bacteria > Acidobacteriota > Terriglobia > Bryobacterales > Bryobacteraceae > BOG-224. Next base: position 17,635 of record CAIRXZ010000163.1, read on the forward strand.
CGATCCGGCAGTGCGCGACATCTCCATTCGTACCGACCGCCTGCTCGGCAAGCTCTTCGATTACGCCGATCGCCTCGTGGGAGCGGGAAACACACTGATAGCGCTGACTTCCGATCATGGCGTCGCTCCGCTCCCCGAAGTGAACCAGGCGCGCAACATGCCTGGCGGCCGCCTGTCCGAAGCCCGTCTTTCGAAAAAGATGACGGACGCCCTGACGCGGCGCTATGGGGCTGGCGCGTGGCTGCTTCCGGGTTTGGCGACCATGCCGTATCTGAACCTGAAGCTGATCCGCGCCCGCAACCTGGACCCGGCCGCGGTCGAGCGCGTGGCCGCCGACGCCGCCCTCACCGGGGATCACATCGCCCGCGCCTACACCTGGCATCAACTACGGGACGGCGGCGTCCAGCAGGATGCTATCGGCCGCGCGATCACGATGGGTTTCTACGGGCCGCGCTCCGGGAGCTTGTACATCCTGCAGGAGCCGTACTATCTGTTCGGGACGGCCGGCGCATCGCACGGCACGCCCTATGGTTACGACACCCACGTGCCCGTGATCTTCCTCGGACCGGGCATCAAGCCCGGCGTATATACGCAGAACATCGCGGTCAATGACGTCGCTCCGACCTTGGCCGCTCTCCTCGGCGTGGAGCAGCCGAGCGGCTCGGCGGGGCGGATACTGAGCGAGTTGTTCTAAGCTTTCAGCCTCCGCGGCGCCAGGCGCGAGAGTGGCGCTGGGAACGGCCCCCGCCATCGCATCACACTTGGCGTTTTGTGGGAGCGAGGATCTCGATCGCCGGGAAATAGCTGCGATAGCGCGCGGCATCGCGCGTGAGCAGGGCGAGGCGCCCGACGGCGGCGTGCGCGCCAATGTAGAAATCCGGCAGCGGCGATCTCCGCAGGCCTCCGCGGCGGCGGTAAAGCAGGAAGCGCTTTCCGGCCAGGAAACCGGCCTCCCAGCCCAGGGCTTCGCGCTGATACAGAGTGGTGGGCAGGGAGGCCTCCAGCGCCTCGATTGTGGAATAGCCGATCGAGACTTCGGCGTAAATGATCGGATTGATGATCAGTGTCGTGTGCTCGGCGCACTCTACGAGCGCCCTCCCGGACCAGTCGCCCCAGTTCGGATCGTTCGTGGCGATGTCAAGCAGGACGTTGCTGTCCACGAGAACGCCGCGACACGCGCTCAGACGCGCCCGCAAGCTGGTTATGGCCGGTTTCAATTGCGTCGCTTTCGAGGGCGGGCCTTGCCACGCGTCAGCGCCATGATCTCGTCCGTGCTCATGCGGACGTCCGCGGCGCCGCGGAGAGCCTCGATCGCCAGGCGTCCTCTGGCGCTTACTCCGGCCTCGCGGCCGGCCTTGCGAATCCGGGCGTGATCTCCGGCCAGCTCGAATGCGACCTTGGTGTACGGCAAAAAACCCAGCCGGTTGCGGATTTCCAGGGGGATGGTGACCTGGCCCTTGCTGGTGACTTGCATGGTAATACTCCTACTGGTAAGTGTAATACACATCTTTCCAAGCGGAATGGGCCCCTCACAGGCGGCCCCTCCATCCCCACGGAGAGTCTGCCTTGTCAATCTTCGTCGGCCTGCGCCGACAGCCGCGTGACCACCGACAGGTCTTCCAGTGTCGTCACATCTCCGGTTACCGAGTTCGAGGTTACGATTTCGCGGAGCAGGTGGCGCATGATCTTGCCGCTGCGGGTCTTGGGC
>CAIRXZ010000164.1 GCA_903882645.1 uncultured Acidobacteriia bacterium
GCTTTCGGCATTCCACATCCGCACTTGCACCCGGCCGCGCCATGCCTACCCCATTCTTCCCCGTTTCATGCTCATCTTGCATTGGAAACCGCCCCAGCCAATTTGCCGGTTTCATGCTCATCTTGCATTGGACAATTCTCCTTGGCCGCGCGCTCCCGGGCTTTTCCTGCTTCCTGTTACACTGAACCCTGAATGAGGTTCGTCGCTTTCGCCGCCCTCGCGCTTTGCCTGTGCGCCCACGGGGCGGACAAGAAGAAAAAGCCGCCCGACATTCAGGTGCTCGAGGTCAAGGCCCGGCGCGAGGGCAACATGGTCACCATCGACGGCCGCCTGCGCGCCACCGGTGAGAAGCCGATCTCCCGGCTGGTGCTCTCCTTCGACTTCCTCGGGGACGGGCGCGCCGTCCTGGTCACCAAGAAAGCCGGCATCGACGAGGACACCCTCGAAACCGGCGACGAAGCCCCCTTTCACGTCGAAACCGATTGTCCCGCGAAGGCCTTCGAGTTCAACATGAACGCCTTTAAGAACGGCGGCGCCGAGTTGAGCGTGGCCAATGCGGGGCCGCACCCCATTGCGGATTGACGCGGCGTCCACCCCGCTCCGGCTTCTGACTTCTGGCTCCTGACTCCCCAATCCCGAAGGGATTTCAAGGGCGAAGCCCTTGCCTCAGATCTTCTGCACGCGGCGCAGCGTGAACAGCTCCGGGCGCATGTTCTCGCGCTCGTAGCGCCTCCAATCGTCGTTGACGTGGATCAGCTTGCCGCTGATGTGATTGGAGCGCTCCGAGGCCAGAAACAGGGCCAACTGAATCTGTTTTTCGGGCGGCTCGCCGCCGGTGATGCGCACCTGTCCGGCGTTCTCGATCTCCTTGGCGCCCGCCATCGCCTCGCCGGCGCTCAGGATCTCGTCGGTCATGTGCGTGTAGGAGCCGCCCGGAGACATGGCGTTCACCTGCACGTTGTGGTCGCGGACCTCCTCCGCAAGGCACTCGACAAAGCGCGCCACCGCGGCCTTGGAAGCCGCCGAGGCGGAGAAGTTGGGCCGCGCGTGCCCGGAGCCCGGGCCGGCGATGGCGATGATCTTGCCCGCGCGCCTCTCGATCATGCCGGGCAGCGCCGCCCGGCATGAGTTCACCACCCCCAGCAGGTTGATCTCGATGGCCTCGTTCCAGGCCCTGGGCTTCGAGGACAGCAGCGGTCCGATGGGTCCCTGCACGCCCGCCGCGCAGATCAGCGCGTCCACGCCGCCGAACACCACGCGCATGCGGTCCACCGCGGCCATGACCTGCTCCAGGTCGCGCACATCGGCGCGGATGCGCAGGGCGTTGCCCTTGGCCTGTTCGATTTCGAGCTTGGCCATGTCCAGCTCGGCCTGGCTGCGCGCCAGCAGCCCCAGACGCGCGCCCGCCTGCGCGAACCCCAGCGCCAAACGCTTTCCGATGCCCCGGCCCGCGCCGGTGATCAGGACGCTCTTGTCACAAAGGGAGTTCACGGGTAGGTCCTCCACGGCCCAGGCTCACACTGCGATTGTAATCCGCTTCACCGCGGAAAGCCGTCGGCTCTCAGCCGCCGGCCTTCAGCCCGAAAAGTTTCGGAGTCGACGGGATTAAATATGGTAACCGAGGCGCCGGTAGAGGCCGTCTGTTCGCCTGGTGTCAAGTCGCAAGACAACGGGGCGCGGAAGCCGCTCAGCTTCCGTACAGCCGTCTTCCGGTGCGAAGGCATCGGCCCGATTGCCCGCTCGCGCGGATTCGTTTCTCTCGAAACGCGTCCTCCTGGCGTGCCTGGTTCTGATTGCGGCGAGCGTCCTCGTATACGCTCCGGTGGGCCGCTTCGGATTCGTGACGTGGGACGATCCGGACTACGTCGCTGGCAATGTCCATGTTGCCCGAGGGTTGACATGGCAGGGCGCGCGGTGGGCTTTGACCGCCACGGACGTAGCCAATTGGCATCCGGTGACCTGGCTGTCGCACATGCTCGACGTGCAGCTTTACGGATTGAACGCCGGGCCTCAGCACGTTACGAATCTGCTCATCCATATTCTCAATACTCTGCTGTTGTTCGGCCTGCTTTACTCGATGACGCGGGCGCTGGGCCGGAGTGCGTTCGTCGCGGGGCTGTTCGCCGTCCATCCGCTGCACGTGGAATCGGTGGCTTGGATTTCAGAACGAAAAGACGTTCTGAGCGCGCTGTTTTGGATGCTCACCGTCTGGGCCTATGTGGCATACGTCCGGCGGCCGGCGCTGGGACGGTACTTGCCGGTTCTTCTGTTGTTCGGGCTGGGCCTGATGGCGAAGCCCATGCTGGTGACGCTTCCGTTCGTCCTGTTGCTGCTGGACATCTGGCCGTTGCAACGGGTCGAACTGGGGGGCGCGGACCAATCCTGGCTTGCGGCCCTGGCGCGGCGGAGGTCTGAAGTCCTGCGCTTGGTGAAGGAGAAACTCCCGCTATTCGTTCTCGCCGCCATCGCGAGCGTCGTGACCGTTCTAGTCCAGCGGCATGGGGGCGCGGTCGCCGGATTTGTGAAGGTCCCGCTGAGTATCCGGCTGACTAATGCGGCAGCGTCGTACCTGGCTTACGTCGGTAAGATGCTGTGGCCTGTCCGGCTGGCGGCTTTCTATCCGCTCGGGACCTCGACGCCGGTTTTGCAGGCGTCCCTCGGCGCCCTGCTTCTGATCGGCGTAACCGCTCTCGCTATTCGCGCGGGCCGGCGTCACGCCTATTTCCCGGTAGGTTGGTTCTGGTACGTGGGAACGCTCATCCCCGTGATTGGCCTGGTACAGGTGGGAAATCAGTCCATGGCCGACCGCTACGCCTATGTGCCGCTTATCGGACTGTTTATCGTTGCCGCTTGGGGGGCGCCGGAACTCGTGGCTCGTTGGCAGCCCGCCAGGTTCGCGCTTCCGACCGCGGCGGTGTGCGTAGTCCTGGCGTGCGCGGCTCTGGCGAGGGCCCAGGTCCGATATTGGAGCGACAGCATCGCTCTCTGGCAACATGCGCTGGACGTGACCGAAGACAATTATGTCGCTCACACCAACATGGGCCTCGCTCTCACGGAGCAAGGAAGATACGGCGAGGCCGGCCCGCACTTCGCCGAAGCGCTTCGCCTCCGGCCCAACGACGCTGTCGCTCATAACAACATGGGAGCGGCCCTGATGAGACAGGGAAAACCCGATGAGGCCGCCCGGCGCTTCGCCGCGGCGCTTCGGATACAGCCCGGCTCGGCGGACACGCGCCTCGACCTCGGAGAAGCGCTGGCGCTGATCCCGGGACGGCTCGCCGACGCCATCGCGCAGTATCGCGAGGCGCTGCGCATCGATCCCTCCATGGCCGTGGCGCACTACGTCCTGGGCAACGCCCTGGCGCAAGTACCGGGCCGCATCCCGGAGGCCATGGCGGAATACCGGGCCGCATTGCGCATCCGCCCCGGCTACGCCGAAGCCCACCTGAATCTGGGGACCCTGCTGGCGCAAGATCCTGCGCAAACCTCCAATGCGGTCGCCGAGTGCCGGGCGGCCATACGAAGCAAGCCCGATTACGCCGAGGCCCATTACGACCTGGGCGACCTCCTCGCGGACATCCCCGGGCGCTTGCCGGATGCCATCGCCGAGTACCAGGAGGCGCTGCGTATTCAACCGGACTATGTCGATGCCCACGCCCATCTGGGCATGGCGCTGGCTGAAATGCCGGGGAGATTGGAGGACGCCGCCGCCGAGTACCAGGCGGCGCTGCGCCTCCGGCCCGATCTTCTGGAGGTACGCTACAATCTGGGCAACGTCCTGGAGCGCGTCCCTGGCCGCCTTCCCGACGCCATTGCGCAGTATCGCGCGGCGTTACAGCTTCAGCCCGAGTTCCAGCCGGCGCGCCAGGCTCTGAACCGCCTGCTGGCGGCGTCCAGATAGGTCGCCTCTATCCCTGACTGAAAGCCGGCGTTCTCAGAGCCGATGGCTGATGGCTGAGAAGCTGAGAAATAATCGCGAAACGCAGGCGAAACCGCCTGCGCCACCTCTGGAAGCCCTGTGTTTGTAGCGGTGGGGCAGGCGGTTCCGCCTGCCGAGCCCGCTTGCGGGCTATTCTTCCACAGCTTCTGATGGCTGACAGCTTACTTCCCCGCCTCGCGGGCTTTCACGTAGCGCGCGGTCCTGGGATTTGCGGCGTTCCACGCCGGCGCATCGAGGCTATCGGCCAGGCCGAAGGCCGCCAGCGCCAAAGCGCAATCGACCTTGGCCATGTTCTCGTAGTCGAGCTTGGGCCACTCGTCTCCCACCGCGTGGTAGTCCGGAAACATGTAGGAGACTGAAACGGTTGTGGACGGGACGCCGGCGTCCGCGAACCTGGCGTTGTCGCTCCGCCCGAAGTAGGCGTCGCTGTTCTTCTGGTCGTTCACGGCGCGCACCCCGGCTTCTTCGGCCGCCTTTTGAAATGCCTCCGCCATGGTGGTGTAGTCGAAACCCGTGAGGTTGAACAGCCCGATCTTCGGCCCTTCCGAATCGTCGGTCCGTCCGAGCTGCTCGAGGTTGACATTGGCGATGGTCTTGGCGAGTGGAAACAGCGGATGGCGCACGTAATACTGCGAGCCGATCTCGCCCAGCTCCTCGCCGAACAGCGCGATGAACACGATGGTGCGCTTCGGCTTCGCGGGCAGCGCCGCCAGCGCGCTTGCGATCTCGATCAGGCTCGCCGTGCCGCTGGCATCGTCGTTGGCGCCGTTGAAGATGCGGTCCCCGTCGCCCGCGGCCCGCACGCCCAGGTGGTCGTAATGCGCGGTCATCACGAGATATGTGTCTTTGAGAGCCGGGTCGGAGCCGGGCAGAATCCCAGCGACGTTACGCAGCTTGACCGGTTCGACCGCGGGCGCGGGAATGCGCGCCGAGACTTTGACCTCGGCGTCCGGGGCCGCGGCGAGGGCGCTGCGAATAGCCGCGTCCCAGACAAGAACCGTGGGCGCGCCCGGCGCGGGCGCGGAGTCGTCGCGCAGGGCGGACCTGCCGGAGGTTGCGCGCGGCCCCTGCGATGAGATCAGAATCGTAATGGCCGGGGCCCAGGTGGCGGCCGCCGCCGGCGGGCGCGCGGCTTCGATCAGCAAGGCCCTGCCGCGCGTTTGATCCGGCGTCAGCGAGGCAATGCCGCTCGCCGCGACCCGCAGCGCCGGCGCGTCGTCCAGGCTGGCCGGGACCGGCTGGCTGAGCGCCATGGACGCACGCTCCACCGCAATCTTTCGCCCGCCGATCTCGAGCGTCAGCTCCAGCCCCTCCAAATTCGGCTTGACCGAAGAAAAGGCCGCTGTCTGGAAGTACCCGTCGTCTCCCGCCGGCTCCAATCCAGCCCGCCTGAATTGCGCGGCGATGAACTGCGCCGCTATGTCCAGCCCCTTCGAGGGCGTGGCTCTGCCCTCCAGCTCATCGGATGCCAGGAACGAAACATCGGCCTTCAGATCGTTGGCCGTGAGCCGCCCGGCAATTTGCGGAGCGGTCGGGGTCTGCGCAAAGCAAACCGCCGCGACCATGGCCAGCGCGACGGCGGCCCTGCAAGTGCTCGATGTAGGGGCCGGGCATGCCCGGCCCGAGGCTTCGAGGAACAAATCAATCCGTCGCGGCACAAGCCTCATTCCGCCTCCCTTGACCCCAGCGGAATCCGGATCAACACCCACGCCACCGCGGCGAAGCCCGCGAGCGACAGCCATCCGCCCCACGCCGGGAAGAATCCGAATTCGTCCGAGCCGGTAAGCAGCCTGGTGAACGAGCTGATGCCCGACAGGAACGTCACCGCCAGAACGATTCCCATCAGCGCTTCGCCCGCGATCAGCCCGGACGCCAGCAGCGTTCCCTTCTCCTCGATCTTGGCCCGTTGCACCACCGGGCGCCGCGCCGTCATGCGGTCCAGCGCCCACTTGATCGCGCCGCCCGCGAAAATTGCGGATACGGTTTCAAACGGCAGGTACATCCCCACCGCGATCAGCATGGGCGAACGCGCGCCGCACATGATCAGCGCAATCCCGAAGGCCGCGCCGATTCCGATCAGCCCCCACGCCATCTGCCCGCCCACGATCCCCTTGGCCAGTTGCGCCATCAGGCCCGCCTGCGGCGCGGGCAGTGCGCGCCCGCCGATCCCGCCGGTCGCCAGGTTGGCTTCATGCAACAACACGATGGGGAGCATCAGGAACAGCGAAAGCGCCGCCACCGAAGCGATCTCGACCAACTGCATCTTCCATGGCGTGCCGCCCAGCAGGTAGCCCGCCTTGAGGTCCTGGATCAGCGAACCGGATACCGAGCACGCGCACGCCACCACGCTGGCCACGCCCAGCACCGCGGCCACCCCGCTCATTCCCTTGGCGCCGATGGCCAGCATGACCAGCGCCGAGAGCACCAAGGCCGAAAGCGTCAACCCCGAGAGCGGCTGGTTCGAGCTGCCCACCAGGCCCACCAGGTAGCCGCCCACCGCCGAGAGCAGAAACCCCGCCACCGTCATGATGGCCGCGGCGATTATCGCCGACGTCCAGCTTCCCGTGAAGGCGTGATAGATCAGCGTGACCGCCACGGTCAGCGCCGCCACGCCCGCCGCCAGCCACTGCATGGGTATGTCGCGGTCCGTGCGCTCGCGATGCCGCCCTTCGTGCGCGGCCTTGGCCGAAGCCCCGAAAGCGCCTCTGATCGATTGCATGATCGAGGCGCGCATCCCGAAAAGCGTATTGCACGCCCCCACCAGCATGGTTCCCACGGCGATGGGCCGCACGATGTTGTACCACACCGAGTTCGCCAGCACGTCCCACCCGGCCCCTTGCGGCGCCCCCACGCGATGCGCCAGGTCGGGATCGAAGAACAGCAGCAGCGGGATCAGTATCCACCACGCCAGCACGCCGCCCGACGCGTTGATCGCCGAAAGCTCCGGGCCGATGATGTAGCCGATGCCGATCAGCGCCGGGGAAAAACTGGGCGTCGACCAGTACACCCCGCCCGTGTGCGCGACGTCGCCGATCGGCTGCTTCTCGATATTGAAATGGTGTATCACCGATTTTGGGAAGGCCAGGAAGCCCTCCGCATAATCGCGGAAAATCTGCAGGCCCTTCTCGGAAGTGAGAATTTGAAGCAGGCCGGCGAACCCCATCGCGCCGAATACGTACTTGGGCGCGTCGCCGCCTTCCTCGCCGGATTTCACCACTTCCGCGCAGGCCACGCTCTCCGGGAACGGGAGGTCGCTTTCCACGCACAGCGGCCGGCGCAGCACAATAATGAAGCAAACGCCGATCAGTCCTCCCACCAGCAGGATCAGCACGGACTGCCAGTAGTGCTCGCGCAGGTTGGCCCAAAGATGCACGCCGTTGATTTCCACCATCATGAACGACGGGATGGTAAAGATCGCCCCGGCGACCAGGGCCTCCCCGACCGATGCGGCCGTGCGCGCGATGTTCTGCTCCAGCACGCCGCCTCCCATCACGCGGAACACCGCGATGGCGATGACCGCCGCCGGAATGGTGGCGGCGATGGTCTGCCCCGCCTTCATCCCCAGGTAGGCATTGGCCGCGCCGAAGACCAGCGCCAGGAAAAGCCCCAGCGCCACCGCGCGAACGGTCATCTCGGGAGGATCGGGCGGACGCGATGCCGGCATAAATGGGGATGGTATCATTCCCACGGCGCCGGCTGTGGGGCCAGGCCTTCGGGCCTGCCGCCGGGCTTTTGCCCGGCGTCTGGCAGGCGCTCCAGCACGCTCCTGAACTATGGACATTCCCCCGAGTTGGTTTTCGCGCGGCATCTCGGGGGTGCGGGACATAAAAGTTGGGATTCGGGAATGCTCCGAATTCAAGCTCGTAAGAGCGAAAGACAATAGCCCGCGGCGCAAGCCGTGGGAAGCCGCGAGGTCCGCGAAGCCCCGGCAGGGGCGAAAGACTGCGGCGCCGCCTTCTTCCGCCCCCTTCCGGGGGCTTCTCGCCGCACTGAGGGATCCCACGGCTTGCGCCGCGGGCAATTCTCTTCGGACGTGCTGGGTCCGATCCATTTGCTATCGCGGGGCTGTGCTGCCCGATTTCACCGGCGATGGAGAACTGCCTCCCGGAGTACATGCCACGGATTGGCAGGAGTTCCAACTCCTGATCGTGGACGAAGACTTTGAGGTCGACGGGATCGCCGCCCCGGCGCAAGCCGTGTTCGATTCCGTGCGGGCCAAGCTGCTGTTCGAATCCGACGTCTTCTGGGCTCGATCTTCCATCGGGCGCGAACTGCTCGACCTTTGGCTGGACACCTATCGGATCTCCAGGAGCTTTCGAAAACGCGGTATTGTGGAACTGGAGTTGCCGTGATTCAGACCGACGACCAGATGCTGCTCGCGCAGCAATGCATCGCCAATCTGCGGAGAATCCTCCTGGACGCGCGCAAGGTCCATTCGCGGCGGGACTACGCTCTCATGGCTGAGCCGATCCTGCTCGAAGTCCAGCAGCGCGAGCAGGATATTGTCGAGTATTTGAGCGGAGACCTGGAACAACCGTTGGCGAGCTAGTACCGCGACCGTTTGATTTGTTCCTCAACGCCGCGGGCCGGGCATGCCCGGCCCCTACAGTCCGCTCTTGCAGGGGCGAGGCGCTGTCTCGCCCCCGCGCCAGAGCCACCGCACGGTCTCGAACATGACGACGCCGCCCATCTTCCGGCCGTGCTCGTTCATGGTCGGGGCGTGCTTCACCTCGCAGCCCTTGTCCGTGAGCGCCTGCATCGACCTGATGTTGTGCCGGAACCAGTCGCGGGCCGGACGATACCAGGATACGCATTCCCGCCGCGCAGGTTCACGAAACTGCCCACCATGCCAAGCCCCGCCTTCATCCCCAGGGCAGGCATCGGCCACGCCAAACACCAGCGCCCCCGCGCGAAAGGTCATCTCGAAAGGGTCGGAAAGGGGCGAAGAAGCCGGCATAAAGGGGGATGGTATCATTCCCGTGGCAAGCTGTGGGGTCGGGCCTTCAGGCCTGCCGCCGGGCTTTTGCCCGGCGTCTGCCGAGTCGCGATCCAGCTTGTATAGCTGCCGCCGCGGGCCTCGGCTCAGAGGGCCAGCGGCAGCCTCGCAACCCAATCTCCCGGCGCGAAGCCGACTTCCAGTTCCCGTTTCGGAAGCGGCCACTTCCGCGGTCCGGCGACTACGCGCTCATGTGGAAGGCTGAAGGGGTCGCGGGAGTCCGGGGCCGCGGGCGTAGTTTCCACAAATCCCGTTTGGCAACCGCGCAACTCCGCCGGCCTCAGTTCTTTGGCAACCGTCAGGGACTTATTTGCCGGACTCCACACCCAGAACTCGTCGGCCTAGCCCTTGGTCTCGGAGTGAACACCGTCATACGTCTGGCGACTAATCCAGACTCCCGGCGGAGTTCCGAGTCCTTCGTTGGAAAACTTGCCGAACGTGGCGCTCATCTCAATCAACTGTCTGGGTTTGGACTGCCGGGGCAACAGCCACAGGCCCGTCATTGAGTTGTAGCTGTGTTCCTCGTTGGATTGAACGGCAACGATGTCATCGGCGCCGCCAAAAAGGTGCCCGACCTCGATGTGGTTACTTCCATGGCTGGGACCGGCAGTATGACGGAGAAGATGCGTGCGCGGGGCGCCTCAGTGGTTCAAAGGCGTGCTCAGCCTCCCGCCACACGGGAGGCGATCACGCTGTAACGCGGCGAGTCCATCCCCTGGAACTGTACCCGCAGCAGCAACTCCAACCTCTGCACGCGGCCGGCCGGATTTATGCCTCGCGCGAGCAGTTCCTTGCGCAGCCGCGCCGGATCGGTGAGAAGTTCGGAGGCCGCGCCCGTTCCCTCCGCACTGGTCCCCGCTACCAGCAACACCCAGCCCTTGCCCGTTAGGTTAGGAATCAGCGAGAGAATGGCGTACGCGATGCCCGGTGAAACTGTGGGAAGGGTCGGCTCCCACCGGCCGGGCTCACCCGGAAGCGGTGAGTGGTTCGAGATGTACTGAAGCCCGATGGCAGGCTCCACCTCGATGGCAAAAGTCAGATTCTCACGAAACACCTCGGCCCAGGGGTTTGCTACGACGCTGCCCAGCAGGATCACGGGCTGTTCCCCTTTGAAATATTCCATTTGCAGTTTCCGCGCCGGTACCAGCAGCGCGGTGCGGCCCGTGGTCTCTAGCATCGCGCTCACCCGCGAAGCGGCCACCGCGCTCACCAAGCTGGTGTACTGATTTCCCGATCGCGGTGAAAGGAGCGCCATGCCGGCGGGAAAGTTCCCGGTCCATTGCTCGCCCAGGAACTCATCGAGCGTAAGCGCCCGTTTGGCGACGACGTTTGTGTAGATCCTATAGTTGGCATCGGCGAGCCCTACCCGCACGATCTTCTGCGATCCAAATTGCGTCCACGGCAGCAACTGCATACCCGGCGACGATGGAACCCGGCCCGCGAGCCTGAGGTTGTAACCCACCGATACGCCGCAAGCCACGGAAAGCACCACGATCCCCGCCCAGGCGGAGGCAGGCCACCGCCGCCCCCACCGAGCCGGCGTCGAAGGCGTCACTGGCGCGCGACCGCCAGTTTCCGCCTGCCCCGACGGAGAGGCGTGGAACTCGATCATGTAGCTGCCGACAGGCAGGGAGATCTGCACGCTCCCCGGATCGCGGGCTAAATCCGCGTTGGCGTAGTGCGCAAGCAAACGCTTGCGGACGCCGTTGGCGGAGACACGAACGATCGCGTCTTTTCCCGTGTCGTAGGCGGAGTCCCGCCCGAACACCTCCACCCCGATCGTGCGCTCTTTGAGCAGGTGCTCGCCGCCGTCCAGGGCGCGTTCCACCAAGTATCGCAAGAGGGTGCAACTGCGTGCACTGGCGGCGAACTCCTGGCCGTGCAGGACACGCTCCAGCTCTTCGAGAATGAACTTTCGGTTCTTCGGTGAACCTGGAGTTGCGGCCGCCAGGCTTGCTCGCGCGGCCGACCTCGCCCCCGCATCGCCTGCACCAGCCATGTTGCGTGACCTCCGCCAAAGGTTATCAAGTTTAACCGTTAATAAGCAAGAGGCTGGAACTTCCTGTCTTATCAAGAACGTAGCAATACGTTAGCGAACTCGTTAAGGGTGGCTGTAGCGCCGACGCGGGCTCACAATGTGAATGGGGAAAGCTCCTAGAATCCGAGTTTCCAGGATTCAGGGACCTAAACTCTCGGAGGTCAGTGGAATGAACCGTCTACGTTGCGCCGGCGCCTTCTGTGCGCTTCTCCTGTTCTTTGCCCCGAGTTCCCATGGGCAGACTGTCAACGCCACCCTGCTAGGCGCCGTAACGGATGCCACTGGAGGCGTAATCCCCAACGGCAAAGTGACTATCGTCGAAGTCAACACCGGAGTCGGCCGATCCGGCCAGACCAACGAGAGCGGGAACTACACGTTCCCCAATCTTCCTCCGGGCCAATATGTGGTGACCGTTGAGGCATCCGGTTTCAAGAAGGAAGCACGCAAGGATATCGACGTCATCGTCAACACCAGTACGCGCGTCGATCTTCAGTTGCAGCCTGGCACCCTGACCGAGACCGTCGAGGTCACAGGCGCCCCGGCGCTGCTCCAGACCGACCGCGCCGATACGAGCTCCAAGATCGAGATGGCGCAGGTGGCCAACCTGCCGCTGGGGACCAACCGGAACTTCCAGTCTCTCCTGAATATGGTGCCGGGAACCACCATGGCTTCGTTCCAGCACTCGCAGTTCTTCAACGCCTCCAGTTCGCTGCAAACCGAGGTCAACGGCCAGATGCGGCAGGGCAATAGTTACCAGATCGAAGGCATCGACGACAACGAGCGCACCGGCCTGCTCCAGATCCTGGTCCCGCCGATCGAGGCCATCCAAACCGTCGACGTCTCCACCAGCAACTTCGAAGCGGAGCTCGGCCGGGCCAGCGGCGCGAACGTCAACGTGGAGTTGAAGTCCGGCGGCAACAGCTTCCACGGCGCGCTGTACGAGTTCCTCCAGAACAGCGACATGAATGCCCGCAGCTTCTTCAATCCCACTGTCGGCGCGGTGCATTACAACCAGTTCGGGGGCAATGCGGGCGGGCCCATCAAGAAGAACAAGCTCTTTTTCTTCGGCGATTATCTTAAGATCAAGGACCATGAGGCCAACACCAACCTGGTGACCGTTCCTTCGATGCCCTTTCGCGGCGGCGATCTTAGCTCCTCCCCCACGGTCGTCTACGACCCCTCTACCGGTGCCCAGGATGGAAGCGGCGCCGGCCGAACGCCTTTCCCCGGCAACCAGATTCTCTCCCCCCGGATCAACGCGGTGTCGGCCAAGATTCTGGGGCTGGTGCCGGCGCCCAATCAGCCATTCACTCTCAGCAATCCGAGCAACAACTACTACGCCACGCTGCCGTTTACCAAGGATACCGACTCGTTCGACGTGAAGATCGACGACAACATCACGGACAACGACCGCCTCAGCGGCCGTTTCAGCTTCTCGCGGCCGGTAGTCTACCAGGCGCCGCTCTTCGGTTTGGCTGGCGGACCGGGACCGAGCACCGCTTTCATGGGGACGGGCACCCAGAAGACCTACAGTTCCGGGATCAACTACGACCGGATCTTCTCCAACACGCTGGTCGCGGAGTTCCGCGTCGGCGTCGCGCACTATCACAATGAAGCGCTCAACTCCGACTACGGCACACCCGCCGCCACGAACATCGGCATTGTAGGCGCCAACGTGGACGCCTGGAGCAGCGGGATGTCCTGGATCAACATCAATGGCGGCGTCACCAACCCGCTGGTCGGCTATTCGCCGAGCCTGCCGTGGAAGCGCGCCGAAGCGAACATCGATGCCGTCAGCACCTGGACCAAGACCCGTGGCAACCACACCATCAAGTGGGGAGCCGATCTTCGGCGCCTCCGCGACGATCTGCTCCAGACACAGACGTTTAGCCCGCGCGGCGAGTTCATGTTCGATGTCGCCCAGACCTCCACTCCCGGAGCGAAGACCGGCTTTGGCAACAGCTTCGCCAGTTTCCTGCTGGACACGCCGAACCAGGTGGGCCGCGACTTGGCGACTTACTTCCCAACCTACCGCGCCTGGCAATTCTTTGCCTTCGGCCAGGACAAGTGGGTGGTGACTCCCAAGCTGACTGTGGATCTTGGCTTGCGATGGGAGTTCTACCCGCCCGGCACGCCGCGCTTCGCCGGCGGGTTCTCCAACTACAATCCCATCAACAACACGCTGGTGATCGCCGGGGTGGGCGGCAACCCCGTCAACCTGGGGATGGCCACGCATTACAAGTACTTCGCGCCGCGCTTTGGCCTAGCCTATCGTCTGAGTGAGAAGACAGTCCTCCGCGCGGGGTTCGGAATCAGCTACACTCCCTTCCCGGACAACAAGTACGCGTTCGACAATTACCCCATCAAGGCCAACAACCAATACTCGCCGGCGGGCCTTGGCTACGGACCGGCCCTGCTGCCCAGCGGCCAGACCGCCACGTTCCAGGCCGGTTTGCCGGCGCCGCAGCCAATCGTCATTCCCCCCAGCGGGATCATCACCAACCCCAGTGCGTCCTCGGCTTATGAATGGATTCCCACGGACTATAAGAATCCCTACGTGGAATCCTGGAACCTGTCGGTGCAGCAGGCTCTGCCGGCCCACTTTACGCTGGATGTGGCCTACGTGGGCAATCACGGCGTGCGCTCGGCGGCGGCCTCGAACATCAACGCCGCCACGGTGATCGGTCTCGGCACCAAGGGCCAGCCCGAGTATCCCCGCACGGCGAATACCACCCAGTACTGGCAGGGTTTCTCCTCGATGTACAACGCTCTGCAAGTGAAGTTCAACCGCCGGTTCGCCAGCGGTCTGCTGATTACCACGTCCTATACCTTTGGCAAAGGAATGGGCTTTCAGGACAGCGACGATGGCGGGCTGCTGTTCTACATAAATCAGCACCGCAACTACGCGCGGACCAGTTTCGATCGGAAGCAGACATTCGTGCAGAGCTACGTCTACAATCTGCCGTTTGGCAAGGGCAAGCGCTGGCTGAATGCCGGCCCGGCGGCCGCGATCCTGGGCGGCTGGCAGGTCAATGGCGCCCTCACCCTAATGACCGGATTGCCGTTCGATGTCCGCTACAGCGCTACCGGCTTAGCCGCTCCAGGCAACACACAGACGGCGGACGAGGTGGCTCCCGTGCAGATCCTGCACGGCATCAACACCGGCAATCCTTGGTTCAGCACGTCGAGCTTCGCCGCGCCGGCGGCGGGCGTTTTTGGAAACGTAGGCCGCAACTCCCTGACCGGACCCGGCCTTTTCGGCCTCAACGCCTCGCTCTTCAAAACCATTCAGTTTGGGGAAAGGTGGAAGCTGGAACTGCGCGGTGAGGCCTTCGGCTTGACCAACACGCCGCAGTTCAGCAATCCCGGCAACACCCTCGGCAACGCAAGCTTCGGCTACGTAACCGGCACGGTCGGCAGTGGCAGCGGAGTCAACGGCGTCGGCGGCGGTCGCGCTTTCCAACTCGGCGCTAAACTAAGCTTCTAAACGATCGACAGCGCCAACTGGCAGAGACGTAAAACGGGAACTATAGAAAGAGGGAACCAACAGAAATGAAACTGACGCGCCGGCAACTCGCCCTCTCGCTCGCAGCTAGCAGCACTTTGCGATCCTCTCCCTTCGACCCACAGGCTTCCCCATTAGGAGTTCCCCGAGGTGTTGTTCCCGGACGCGTTACCTGGGCGCACGATCCGGCGGCTGTGACCTGGGAAGGAACAGGTGCTTGGTGGGAGGACGTCTACAACCATCAGTCGGTAATTGACCGCGTGGTCTCCAACTCGATCCGCGGCCTTACAGATCAAAAAAGCGATGCTCAGGCTTGGACGGCTATCTTTCATCATTTCAATCGCACGCATGGTCGCGGCAACACCGGATACAGAACCGGCGAGAAGATCGCGATCAAGGCGAACCTGAACAACACAACGGGACATGGCACGATCGACCGGCTGAATACGTCACCCCATTTGATCCTTTCCCTTGTACGACAATTGACCGGGCCAGGGAAAGTGTCGCAGTCGTCGATCACCGTTTTCGATTCCAGCCGCTTCATTCCAGACAATCTCTATGCGAAGATCCACGGCGAATTTCCCGGCGTCTCATTCGTGGATCATATTGGCGGCGACGGACGATTGAAGGCCGAGTTCAAACCCAATGCGATCCCCTTCTCCATTACCAGCCGCAATGCTTCGGGCCTTGATACCACGGTCGTCGAGGCTGCTTACCTTATCGATGCGGCTATATTGAAAGGGCACGTTAGTTCAGGTTTCTCGCTTTGCGCGAAAAATCTGTTCGGGGCCTTGAGTATCGATCCCGACTGGCACAAAAACGCCCACGACGGCTTCCCCCACAACCGTGACGGGTCGGCAAGTTACTCCGCGTTTGTAGATTTTTTGGGTCATAAAGATCTCGGCGAAAAAACCATCCTGTTTCTCATAGACGGTCTCTACGCAAATGATAGTGCGGATCCTCCGCCTAGTCGCAAGTGGAAGATGACGCCCTTCAACGGCGCTTGGCCGAGCAGCATCTTCATGTCGCTTGACGGTGTGGCGATCGATTCAGTAGGCTTCGATTTTCTGACTTCGGAATGGACTAATCTTCCGGATATCGCCAATGCAGACAACTATCTGCGCGAAGCCGCTCTCGCGAACGATCCACCTTCCAAGACGTTGTACGACCCGGAACGCGATGGAATCCGGTGCCGTAGCCTCGGCGTGTTTGAGCATTGGACCAACGGAACAGAAAAGAAGTACTCGCGAAATCTCGGAAGAGCGCACGGAATCGAATTGTTCCAAGTGAGCTGAAGGAAAAAGATGAGAGTCGCCCGCTCGGAGCCGGACTCGGACATTCCCTTGCGAGAAATGCACAACCAACTCGATGCTGAGGGAGTTGAATGATGAACCGTATCACGTTGCCTCTTTGCTTCATAGCCGCGTTGATGCTATCCGCGACTGCATCGTCCCAATCGTTTCTAAGCCGATACGGGGGAGTTCCCTATCACGACAACGTGTATCACGGCGGTCCACAGAGTATACCTGGCCGGGTGTTGTGCGCTTACTACGACCTGGGCGGCGAAGGAATTGCCTATCACGACTCCGATCCACAGAATCACGGCAGCGGAGAATTGAATCCGGCGGATGGAAGCTATCTCAATGAATTTCGGGCTCTCCGCGAGAATTCGTGAAAACCTTCAAATATCGATGATTCAGTGAGATGGCGTTTTTGGGTACACTCGGCAGTTGACAGATAAAGAATGGACAGCGATTCTGGCGTGGCCGGGGTACCGGGTGTATCGGCACGAA
>CAIRXZ010000165.1 GCA_903882645.1 uncultured Acidobacteriia bacterium
GCTTTCGGCATTCCACATCCGCACTTGCACCCGGCCGCGCCATGCCTACCCCATTCTTCCCCGTTTCATGCTCATCTTGCATTGGAAACCGCCCCAGCCAATTTGCCGGTTTCATGCTCATCTTGCATTGGACAATTCTCCCCGGAGATTTCGCCCCCGCGCCTGGGCCTCCGCACGCTACCATGGTAATTACCCCGAAAATGGACTCGCACAACGTAGATCTCAAGCGGACTGTCAATCTGCCGAAAACGGCTTTCTCCATGAAGGCCAACCTGCCGCGGACCGAGCCCGTCATGCTCGAGAGGTGGGAGAAGGAGAAGCTGTACGAGCGCATCCGCGCCTCGCGCGCGGGCCGGCCGGTCTACATCCTGCACGACGGGCCGCCGTACGCCAACGGGCGCATCCACCTGGGAACCGCGTTCAACAAGATCCTCAAGGACTTCATCGTAAAGTCCAAGACCATGGCCGGGTACGATGCGCCGTACGTGCCGGGGTGGGATTGCCACGGCCTGCCCATCGAGATCAAGGTCGATGCCGATCTGGGCGCGAAGAAGGCGCAGATGAAGCCGCTCGAGATCCGCCGCGCCTGCCGCAAGTACGCCGAAAAGTACATCGACCTCCAGCGCGCGGACTTCAAGCGCCTGGGCGTGCTGGGGCAGTGGGACGACCCATACCTCACCATGAGCGCCGAATACCAGGCCGTGATCGCGGGCGCTTTCGTGGATTTTCTGGATCGCGGCTATGTGTACAAAGGCCTCAAGCCGGTGCACTGGTGTTTGCGGGACCGCACCGCCCTGGCCGAAGCCGAGGTGGAATACCAGAACCATACCAGCCCGTCCATCTGGGTCCGATTCAGGTTGGTTTCCGACCCGGCCGGCATCGACCCCGCTCTCGCGGGCCGGGCCGTCTATGGCCTCATCTGGACCACCACGCCCTGGACCATCCCGGCCAACATGGCCATCGCTTACAACCCGAAGTACGAATACGTCGCTGTGGAGGTGGGGCAGGCGGTTTCGCCTGCCTCGCCGGGCGAAAGCCCGGCGCCCGTCTACATCGTCGCGTCGGAATTGCTGAACGTCACCGCGGAAAAGTGCGGCTGGACCGATCACCGCACCCTCGCCACCTTCCCCGGCGCGCGCCTGGAGCACACCATCTTCCGCCACCCCTTCCTGGAGCGCGACTCGCTGGGCATCCTGGCCCCTCACGTCACGCTGGAGCAGGGCACGGGCGCCGTACACACCGCGCCGGGACACGGCCAGGAGGATTACGTCAGCGGCCGCCAGTACGGCATCGAGATCTATTGTCCGGTGGATGCCGCCGGACGCTTCTACCACGCGCAGGGCGCGGCCGGCCGCCTGCCGGACGCCATCATCGGCAAGACCGTTTGGGAAGCCAACCCCATCGTGCTCGAGATCCTGAAATCGGCGGGCGCCCTGCTGGGGCTCGAGAAGCTCGAGCACTCCTATCCGCACTGCTGGCGCTGCCACCATCCCACCATTCTCCGCGCCACCGAGCAGTGGTTCATCGGCATGGACCGCAACGATTTCCGGCGGCGCGCGCTGGAGGCGGTCCACCAGACCCGCTGGATGCCGGCGTGGGGCGAGGAGCGGATCGCCAACATGATCGCCACGCGGCCCGATTGGTGCATCTCGCGCCAGCGCGCCTGGGGCGTTCCCATCATCGTGTTCTACTGCGCCCAATGCCGCGAGCCGCTCACCGATCGGAAGATCCTGGATGGCATTGTGGCGCTGTTCCGCGAACACGGCGCCGATGTCTGGTACGAGCGCGACGCGGCCGGTCTGCTGCCCGCCGGCGCTACGTGCCCCAAGTGCGGCTGCGGGGAATTCACGAAAGAGTCCGACATTCTCGACGTGTGGTTCGATGCCGGATCGAGCCACCTGGCCGTGCTCAACCGGCGCTTCGGCCTGACCTGGCCCTCCGACCTCTATATGGAAGGTGGAGACCAGTACCGCGGCTGGTTCCACAGCTCGCTTCTGATCGGGACCGCGCTCGCAGGCGGATCGCCTTACCGCGCGTGCGCTCTGAACGGGTGGGTGCTCGATGGCGAAGGCCGCGCCATGCACAAGTCGCTCGGCAACTCCATCGAGCCGGACGAAATCATCAAGCATCACGGCGCCGAGATCCTGCGCCTCTGGTCGGCTTCGGTCAACTTCAACGAAGACGTGCGCATCTCCGAGACCATCGAGACGCGCCTGGTGGACGCCTACCGCAAGCTGCGCAACACGTTCCGCTATTTGCTCGGCAACCTCCACGATTTCGACGCCGCCAGGGACGCGGTTCCGGCCGATGAGTTGCCGGAGATCGACCAGTGGATTTTGCTGCGCGCCGAGGATCTTGCCGCGCGCTGCCGCGTTTGGTACGAGGGCTTTGAGTTTCACAAGGTCTACCATTCGGTCTATGCCTTCGCCACCGTGGACTTGAGTTCCATCTACTTCGACATTCTTAAGGACCGGCTCTACACCGCGGCCGCGAAGTCCAAAGCCCGCCGGGCCGCGCAGACCGCCCTCCACCGGATGCTGGACGCGCTGGTGCGCCTCATTGCGCCGCTGATGAGCTTTACGGCCGACGAGGTGTGGGGCCACATGGGCGCTCCCGAAAGCGTTCACACGGCGTATTTTCCGGAACCGGCCGAGCTGAGCGCCGGCATCGGCGCCGCCGCGCGCCAACGGGCCGCGAATTGGGACCGGCTCATGGAAGTCAGGAACGGCGTCCTGAAGAGCCTGGAAGATGCCCGCAACCAGAAGCTGATTGGCGCGCCCCTGGAAGCCTGCGTTTTCCTTTCCGCGGACTCCGGTCCTTACCCCCTGCTGGCGGAATACCTTCGGGAGTTGCCTTCGCTGTTCATCGTTTCGCAGGTGGAACTCGCGCCGGCCGCGGATGGCGCTCCCGCCGTGCGCATCGGACGCGCCGCCGGCCTCAAATGCGAGCGCTGCTGGAAGTACACGGCCGATACCGGCTGCGACCCCAGGTATCCGACTATCTGCGGCCCCTGCGCCGGCGCCGTCGAAGAGTTCCTCCATGCGAACTCATGAGGGTGGGGCAGGCGCTTTCGCCTGCCACTGGAGTCTCCGCATTTCGCCTGCGCCTTCAATCGGCATTAGCCCCGTAGGGGCGCCGGAGAGTAGCCCAGGGCGTAAGCCCTGGGGACAAGGGCATTCGGCGAGAAGCCCCGTAGGGGCGAAAGAGCTTTTCCCCGGCGAGCGATCAAGCCTCCGGGCGCGACGCGGTTCCTTACGCCCCTACGGGGCTGGCGTGGTTCGGGACCGGTTCCACAGGGCTTACGCCCTGGGCTACTTTCCAGCGCCCCTTTGGGGCTTAGGGTCGCGCAGGCTGGAACAACACGACGGACCTGGCGGTGAATTCCCGCTTTCCTCCGCGTCTCCGCGTCTCCGCGTCAAGTCCGGGGCGAGGCGCCATGCCTGACATCCGCCCCAAAGTCTACGCCGTCGCGGCCGCCGTCGTCGCGCTCGACCGCGTCGCCAAGTGGATCGTCCAGGCGCATGTTTCGGTTTTCGACAGCTACAGAGTGATCCCGGGGTTCTTCGACATCGTACATTCGGAGAATAGCGGCGTGGTTTTCGGCTTTCTGGACGATTCGCCTTCCGAGTGGCGCAGGGCGGTCCTCATCGCGCTCTCGCTTTTGTGCGCCGGGCTGATAGGTGGTTTCCTTTGGAAGATGCACCGGCAGTTGGACCGGCGCTCGCTGTTTGGCTTCGCGCTGATAATGGGCGGCGCCGCGGGAAATGTGATTGACCGCATTTGGTGGGGGCGCGTCACCGATTTTCTCTTGTTCTACATCGGCCGGTATCAATGGCCGGCGTTCAACGTGGCCGATTCGGCCATTTCGGTCGGCAGCGGGTTGGTGCTGCTCGATCTCCTGATTTCCAAACGCAAGGCGGCGAATGTATCCTGAGATTCTCCATCTTTCTTTCCTCCACACCTACGGCGTGCTGGTAGCGGCCGCGTTTCTGGCGGGTTTGTGGATTGCCTCCCGGCTGGCCGGCCGGGCGGGTCTCAACGCGGACGCCGTCACCAACTTGGGCATCTACTGCGCGCTCTCGGCCATCGCCGGCGCCAAGGTGATGATGTTCGTGGTGGATCTGCCGTATTACACGCAACACCCGGGGGAGATCTTCTCCGTCTCCACGCTGCAAGCCGGCGGCATCTTCTACGGCGGGTTGATCGCCGCGCTCGCGGTGGCCTGGTGGTACATGCGAAAGACCCACCTGCCGCCGTTGAGGACGGCGGATGTTTTCGCGCCGGCCATCGCGCTGGGCCACGGCATCGGCCGGCTGGGCTGCTTCGCGGCGGGATGCTGCTGGGGCGTGCAGTGCGGCCGGCCCTGGGCTGTGACCTTCACCGATCCCGCCGCCAGCCGCCTGGTCGGCGTGCCGCTCGGCGTTCCCCTGCACCCCACGCAACTCTACGAGGCCTTCGCGGAGTTCCTGATCTTCGGCGTCCTGTACTGGCGCGTTGGAAAAGCTCACGCGTCCGGCGCGATCCTGGGCCTCTACCTTATGCTCTATCCCGCGGCCCGTTTCGTGGTGGAGTTCTACCGCTTCCACGATCAAGGGAATCTCTTCGGCGGCCCGCTCGACACGTCGCAGTGGATTTCCCTGGCGCTGGTCGCCGCCGGCGCGGTCCTTTTCGCGCGCCGCGGACCTGTTCGGGCGTAGCGGCCGGGCATGCTCGACCGCTCGTGCGTTCGGAGCCGCGACCGTGAGGGAGCGGTTCCCACCCGCGAGCGCCACGTCACGCGGTCGAAGACCTGGCCGAGCCGGCGATTGCACTTCCGCGTCGCACACCCAGCTCACGCCGGCAGACGCAGGCGCGCGATGCAGCCGTGGCCGGCGGCGCGATTCTCCAGCGTGAGGGCCCCGCCGTGCGCTTCGGCGATTTGCCGGCTCAGCACCAGTCCGATTCCCGAACCTCCCGGCTTGGTGGTAAAGAAGGGGACGAACAGGTTGGCTGTGCTGGAAAGGCCGGGTCCTTCGTCGGCTACCCAGATTTCGACCATGGCGCCGTCGCGGCGCCAGCCCGCGCTCACCGCGCCCCCGGCGGGCAGCGAGGCGTCCGCGGCGTTCCGGAACAGGTTGATGAGCGCCTGCTCGATCTGGTCGGGGTCGGCTTGGATGGCGATTGGCGGGCCGGTCTCCACCTGCGCCGCCAGGCGCGTCTCGAAGCTCGCGGCGCGGTACAGGCACTCGGCCACCGGGAGCGGCTGCCGCTGCGGACGCGGCAGCTTCGCCAGCCGCGCGTACGCTCCGATGAACCGGCTGAGGCTCTCCGAGCGCGCCGTGATTACGCTTAGCCCGCGCCGCATGTCCTCGCGCCAGTCGTCCGGCATGGGGTCGCGCGCGAGGATGCTCTCCAGGCTGCCCGCGATCGATTTGACCGGCGCCAGGGAGTTGTTCAGCTCATGCCCGAGCACGCGAACCAGGCGCTGCCACGCCTGCAATTCCTGTTCGCTCAATGCCTGGGTCAAATCCGAGATCACCAGGAGATCGAGCGGCAGTCCCTTCTCGCGGATGCGCGTGCGGCGCACGCCCCAGCGCCCCGCGCCTCCCGGAAACACGGCTTGAAACGTGCTCTGCTGCGGGCCCTCCAGGCATTCCGACAGGCGCAGGTCCGCGGCATTCTGCCCCAGCAGGCGCTCCGAGGATGCGGCCAGCAGCCGCTCGCCGCTCCGATTCACCAGGCGAAGCCGCTGGCTCTCGTCGAAAGCCAGCACGGCCACGTCGATCTCGCGCATCACCGTGCGCAGCAGGGCGGTGGCTTCCATGGCGCCCAGTCGCTGCTCGCGGAGCGCGCCGCCCAGCGTGTTCACCTCCCGCATGACCTCGCCCAAGGCGTCGTCCGGCCGCGGCGAGCGGCCGCGCACGGAGAAATCGCCTTCGCGCAGCGCCGCCAGCAGGTTCGACAGCGTTTGCAGCGGGAACACCACCCGTTCCCGCACCGCCAGGGCGAACCCCAGCCAGGCGCCCACGATCGAGATGGTCAGCGTCCACTGCGTCCTGGCGCTGAAATCTCCCGACCACAGGATCGCCATGGCGGTCGCCGACCCCGGAAGGCCGCACAGAATGGCAAGCAAGACCACTCGCCCTTCGTGGCTGAGCCGGGCGGGTTTGCGGGCGGGGGACATTAGGAAGAGGGAGACAGAAGTCAGGAGTCAGGAGTCAGTAGGAAGAAGTCACGCGCCCGGGTTCCGTATTCTGACTTCTGTCTTCCGACTTCCGACTTCTTCTTCACAATCCGTACCTCTGCAACCGCCGGTACAACGCGCTGCGGCTAAGGCCCAGCGCGCTCGCGGCATGGCTGACGTTTCCGCTGAAGCGCGCCAGCGCCTTCTTGATGAGCAGCGCCTCCACGTCCTCGAGGCTCATTTCCTCGATGCGGGGCGCGCCTTCGCGGCGGACCTGCAAGCCCAGGTCGGCCGCGCGGATCTCATCGCCCTGCGCCATCAGCGCCGCCCGTTCGACGGCGTGATCCAACTCGCGCACGTTGCCCGGCCAGGGGTGCGCCAGCAACGCTTTCATGGCCCCTTCGTCGAACCCGGCGATGGACTTCCGGTAGCGCTCCGCGTGCTGGCGCAGGAAAAACGCCGCCAGCACCGGGATGTCCTCGCGGCGGTCGCGCAACGGCGGGAGATGGAGCTCGATGGTATTCAACCGGAACAACAGATCCTGACGGAAGCGGCCCTCGGCCACTTCCGCGTGCAGGTTGGCGTTTGTGGCGGAAATGATGCGCACGTCCACGCGCCTGGTTTTCGAGGAACCCACGCGCTCGAATTCGCCCGTCTCGACAGTCCGCAGCAGCTTGGCCTGAAGACCGGGGGAAATGTTGGCCACCTCATCCAGAAACAGGGCGCCGCCATCGGCCATCTCGAACCGCCCGACGCGGTCGGACTTGGCGTCGGTGAACGCGCCCTTGACATGGCCGAAGATCTCGCTTTCGAAAACGCCTTCCGCCAGCCCGCCCGTGTTCACCGTGACGAGCGGCCGCGCGGCGCGCGGCGAGACCGAATGCAGAGTCTGCGCCACCAGCCCCTTGCCGGTTCCGTTCTCGCCGGTGATGAGTACGTTGGCGCCGGAAGGCCCCACGCGCGAAATGACGTCGAGCACCGGCCGCATCGATGCCGAGTGCGCGATGAGCCGCGGGAACCGTTCGGCGCGCAAAGCGCGGTTCTCCTCTTCCAGGCGCTGCCCTTTCCGCAACGCCCGGCCCAGCTCGATCTGGGTCTTCAGGATGGCCGAAAGGCGCGCATTGTCCCACGGCTTCTGAATGAAGTCGCGCGCGCCCCGCCGCATCGCCTCGACGGCCAGCTCCACCGATCCCCACGCCGTCATGACCACCACCGGCAGCGCGGCGTCGAGCGCCTGAATCCGGTTGAGCAGATCGAGACCCTCCTGGCCGGAGGTCGTGTCGCGGGCGTAGTTGAGGTCCATCAGGACCACGTCGAATTCGCGCGACTCCAGGGCCTCGAGGGCGGCAGCCGGCGAGGCCGCCGATTCCGACCGGTAGCCTTCGCCCTTCACCAGGAAGCGCAGCGCTTCCAGTACATCGGCTTGGTCGTCCGCGATCAGGATCGACGGCGTGGGAGACTCCGGAGGTTTCATCAATCCTTATTGATACCGCCAAACCGCCCGTTTCACAAACCAGGCGGGGCGGACCTCCTGGTCTGCCTTCTTGTTCCGGCCGCGCGCCTTCCAAAGACGCCCGGGTTTTCGAGCGCGCCGCTGGGCGACAAGAAGGCAGGGTCCAAGAACCAGCGCGGGCGTCGGCGCCCCTTTGTGGAGCGAGCCTCCGGCTTGCCATGCCGCCATTCCTGGCGGCATCCTCTCGGCCGGCAGATGCCCGCAAGAAAGCGGGCATGGCAGGCCGGAGGCCCACTCCACGGCGGCGACCCAGCGGGTCAGCTCACCATCACTTTTCATGAAATTCCGCGGGCCGCGGGCCCTCCCCAACAGACCCGGAGGTCCGCCCCGCCAACAGGCACACTACAATGGAGTTTCATGGACGCGGCGGGCGGGGGTCTAATCCAGGCGGCATCGGGCGCGGCCCTTGCCTCCTCGGCCTTTCTGGCCTGGGCCGCGCGGGGGCGCTCGGCGCGCGTGTTCGGACCTTCGGTATGGCGCGGCCCGCGCGACAGCCGCGCCGTCGCCCTCACTTTCGACGACGGCCCCAGTGAGCGCACCCCCGAGATCCTCGAGGTCCTGGCCCGCTACGGCGTGCGCGCGACTTTCTTCCCGTGCGGCGCCAACGTCGAGCGTCTGCCCGCGGAGGCGCGCGCCGCGGTCCGGGGCGGCCACGAGATAGGCAACCACGGCTACTCCCACGCGTTGTTCTGTTTTCGCTCCCGGCGGTTCATCGAGGAGGACCTGCGGCGCGCCCAGCAGACGATCCTGGACCACACCGGCGCCCGCCCCGTCTGGTTTCGCGCCCCCTTCGGCGTGCGCTGGTTCGGGGTGGCGCGGGCGCAGCGCCGCCTGGGTCTCACCGGCGTAATGTGGACCGCAATCGGCTATGATTGGAAGCTGAGGGCCGGCGCGGTTGTGGGGCGCTTGACGGCAGGCGTTTCCAACGGCTCGATATTGTGTCTGCACGATGGCCGCGAGCTTCGCGTCAGGCCGGATGTCGGCGTGACGGTGGAAGCCGTGCGGCGCCTGGTTCCCATGTTGCTGGACCGGGGCTATCGATTTGAAACGGTAAGCCAATTACTATGTCAGACGATTTGATCCAACGGGTTTTGAAGGTGATCGCGACGTCGAAGAGAATCCCTCTCGAAACGGTCGCCATCGACAGCGATTTCCAGCAACTGACCATCGATTCCATGGACGCGGTCGAGATTCTCTTCGCCCTGGAGAACGAATTCGACGTCAGCATTCCGGACGACGCGGTTCGCGCGGTTCGCAACGTGCGTCAGATGTGCGAAGGCGTCGAGAAATTGCTGGCTGCCAAGCCGGCGGACCCGGCGGTGAAGCTTTAACCCATGCGCCGCGTCGCCATCACCGGGCTGGGCGCGATTTGCGCGCTCGGCCGGAACGTTGCGGAGTTCACCGATTCGCTTGGCCAGGGCCGCTCCGGCATCGGACCCATCGAATCGGCGGGCTGCGCCGGGTTGCGGTTTCCGAACGGCGCCGAGGTGCGCGGTTACAGCCACCAGCCGTACTTCGACGACCGCCGGGCCGATTTCATGGACCGTTTCGCGCAATTCGCCGTGATCGCCGCGCGCGAGGCGGTGGAGAACGCCGGCGTGCGGTGGACCCCGGCCTCGCGCGAGAATGCCGCCATCGTCACCGGCTCCTGCGTGGGCGGGCAAGGGACCGAGGATATCGGCTTTCAAGAGGTCTACAAGCTGGGCCACAGCCGCGTGCATCCGCTGACCATTCCCAAGACCATGGCCAACGCGGGCGCGAGCCACATCTCGATGGAATTCGGAATCACCGGCCCCAGCTTCACCATCTCCACGGCGTGCTCCTCGGCGGGCCACGCCATCGGGCAGGCGTTCTGGATGGTGCGGACCGGAGCCGCCGATCTGGCCATCGCCGGCGGCAGCGAAGCGCCCTTCAGCTTCGGCATTTTGAAAGCGTGGGAGGCCATGCGCGTGGTTTCGCCCGATACCTGCCGCCCCTTCTCGAAGGACCGGCGCGGCATGATCCTGGGCGAGGGCTCCGCCATGTTCGTGCTCGAGCCGCTCGAAGCCGCCGAGGCCCGCGGAGCGCGCATCCACGCGGAAATCGCCGGGTTCGGCATGTCCTCGGACGCCTGCCACATCACCCAGCCTTCCCCGGAAGGCGCGGCGCGGGGCATGCGCGCGGCCTTGCGCGACGCGGGCTTGGCCCCCGAGCAGATCGGCTACATCAACGCCCACGGCACTGCCACGCAAGCCAACGACGTCACCGAAACCGCCGCCATACGCTCCGTATTCGGCGCGCACGCGGACAAGCTGGCGGTGAGTTCCACCAAGTCGATGCACGGCCACGCGCTGGGCGCCGCGGCCGCGCTCGAATGCCTCGCCGCCGTCATCGCGCTTCGCGACGGCCTGCTTCCGCCCACCGCCAACTTCACCCAGCCCGACCCCGAGTGCGACCTGGACGTCATCCCCAACCATGCGCGAGCCGCGCAGGTGGAGTATGCGCTCTCGAACTCCTTCGCATTCGGCGGACTGAACGCGGTCCTGGCCCTGCGCAAGGGCTGACGAGTTTGGTGGGGCGGGCGCCCTCGCCCGCGCCGGACCCCCGGTCCGGCTCTTTGAGGCCTCACCCCGCCTTGGGATACGCCGCGGCGATCTGCTTCTTGAGAAAGGCCAGGTCGCGCCGGATGGCTTCGACTTCGTCGCGCGGCTGGTAATCCATGTGCAACGAGACAGGGCCCTGAAAATTCGCACGCGCCAGCATGGCTAAGAACCTGGGCCAGTCCACCATGCCTTCGCCCAGGGGGCAGGGCGTCATTTTCCAGCCGACGGCGTCCGTCTTCGCCCAATAGAAGTCCGCGGCCGTGACCATTTTGACGCGCGGCAGCGCCAGCCGCAGCGCGATCGCCCATCCTTCGGCGCCGCCCTGGGCCACGGCGCTGGCAATATCGAAGTCGTAACCTACCGCCTGCGGGTCCATCCCGCGAATCATGGTATCCGTGTCCCAGATCGCGGCGCCCACGTTGTCCCCGGCCTGGTTGTGAAGCGCCATCGCCATCCCGGTCGCGCGGCCAAGCCCGCCCAGAAGGGCGACGTCGCGCCGCACTTCGGAGAGCCGCGTCATGACGTCCGCCGCGCCGTACTTCCAATGACCCGGCCGGAAGAGCGGCACCTTGATGATCCCGGCGATACCCAGAACTTCCTGCGCGTTGGGATCCTGGGCCGAAGTGAGGGCCGTGGTGATCACCGGGACGTCGATGCCCGCGCCGCGCAGGGACTCCACGGCGCGCGTCAGATCGAGCGAAGCCATATCCGGCCGGACGTGCCCGCCGGCCTGCACCGAAAGGTCGCAGCCGTCGCAACCCAGTCCTTTCAGGACCGGGGCGAGATCCGCGTACTCCACCTTGACGACGGCCTGCGAATAGAGGCAAACCGGCGGCGTAACGCGCGGCGCCGGCGCCTCCTGAATCCTCGGACGGGTCTGCGCCGCGACGCCGGCGGCGTAGCCCGCCGCCGCTCCCGCCAGAATCTGCCGCCTGGTCATCGCAAGTACGCTGCCCCAGCCCGAAGGGCGCAAGAGATTAGCCCACGGCGCAAGCCGCGGGAATGAGGCGTGCGCGGAAAAGCCCCCGCAGGGGGCGGAAGATGACGGCGCCGCTGCGATCTTTCGCCCCGTGCCGGGGCTTTCTCAATCTCGCGGTGTCCCCACGGCTCACGCCGTGGGCTATTCTCTCGCGCTCTACGAGCATTGATCCATAGCGCTCCGGGATCCACTCTCAAGTCGCGCGCCCGCATCCCACTGCCATTGTAGTGCAGCGGGAGAAACCCATCATCGGCCAGGAGACCCCAGCCAGACCAGGGGGACGATCGCTCCGAGCACGGCGCCGGCGATCAACGCAACGTTTCCCGCCCCTAGAAACGACGCCAACAGCCCAGCCAGCGAGCCGATGCCCGCCCCCACCACCGCGACCATGATCCGTTTCGCCATAGAGGAGGCTGGGCTGTCCGTGCGAAACCTATGGCAATCGATCGCGAAGCTCGGGCTCACAATCGGGAATCTGCTCGAGAGCCGCTCGGAACCTATCCATGCTCGCCCGCTCTCCACGGCGCCGCAAATACTCGGCGCCCGCGAAGTGCTCCGACACGGCTGCCGAAACAAACTCCTCGACGGAGACGTGTTCCCGTGCGGCCAGCTCCTCCGCTTGGCGGACGATCTCATCGGGAAGGGAAATAGCCCTGCTCATGGCCATGCTTCAATTGTCCTCAAAAACTCGCCCGGTGTCACGGGCCGGACGCCGAAGACCTCACTCCCGCGGAAATCGTGGATGTTGAACGTCACAAGGAAGTCGGCTTGGCTCGCCACGGCAAGCTCCAACAGGAACTCATCGTCCGGATCTCCGAGTGCGGGGCGCAGCCGAAATCGTATCGTGTGCCGAGCGCCCAACCGGCAGAACATGTCGATGATGCTATCGACGACCCAATCCGCCAATCCAAGTCGACCGGCTTCCCGCATCGCAACCTCCTCGTATTCGAGGACCAGGGCAACCGACACGATCGGCTGCCATCGGGGATCTCCGAGCAGGCTGATCAGCCGAAAGGATGCGCCTCTCCTCGATCGCAAGGCTGAGACCAGCACGTTGGTGTCGATGACGGCCCGCTGCATCGCGACTCATCCTAACACGTTGCCCGCCCCCAGAAACGACGCCAGCAGCCCAGCCAGCGAGCCGATGCCCGCCCCCACCACCGCGACCATGATCCGTTTCGCCACCATAGAGATACTCTCAAGCTAGCCTCTACGCGGGCCATGTGGCGGCGATGTTCTCCGAAGAAAAGCGCGAAGAGCGGCTCGGGTCGATGGCGGCCAGAGCCAAGCTCGGCAGCGGGCCGGGGGAGGATCGGATGGAGACGCGTGTTTTCGATATGCCTGCGTCTCTCTTGGAAGAGATCGGCAGGTGAAACCGCCCCTATCGGGGGCGGCGACATCCGGCGTCATGGCTTCGATCGCGCAGCGCATGAGGCTCAGCGCTTGCAGAATCCGCTCCGTGTCCTCGAAGCCGTAGGACAGGCGCAGTTGGCGGCGGCCCGCCTCGGCCAGGTCGCCTCTTGGGTGGACGCAGTACTCGCCGGGGATGTAGATGACGCGTGTCATTCGTTGAAAATAAAGGGGTTGCCGAAACCTCCTCCGCTCCACTGTAGCGGCGGCGCTCGGCCCCCCCTTCGCCATGACATTCGAGCATCGCGAAGCCGCCTTCCGGACCGCGCAACTGCCGCTCAAGGCCTTGGGCCGCGGGGATTCGGGAATACTTGAAGCGGGTGTGAATGAAGAAAGATCACGGCTCGTCCGGGAACATGGTGCGGGTGAGATCTTCCTCTGTCTTCACGCGCGAGGTCTTCCAGAACCCGAACGCGAGCGCGGCTGCGGCGGCCGCCCAGGCGATGACCGCCGTCGCATCCACGGAATGATGGATCGCCAGCGCCAACATGCAGGCCGCCGCGCGGATGGCCCAACCGTATTGCCTCGACTTCTTCTGCCACCCTTTGCGCCATGCGGCCGCCGACCGCCCTAGCATGTATGCGCAGCCGGCCCCGATCAGGCCCAGGACGCCGCGCAGGAACTCCATGGAAACGGGCATCAATTCAAAGATGCAGCAGACGACTTGAGAATGCAACTCGAAGACGGCCGGCCGGTGACGTCCGCCCCACTGCGCCACTTGACCACCCGGCGGCGTGCGATCTGCGTGGATTCACCCACTTCCGGCGCCTGGTTGTTGGGTTTCGCCGCGTGTTTTCCAGTACTTATGGCGCTTCGGCCGCTGGCGCCGCGATTGCAGTTCCAGCGGTTATGGCATACGTAATTACGGATACTTGCACCAAGGACGAGTTGTGCGTCGAGGCCTGCCCGGTGGATTGCATTCACCCCAAGAAGGACGAAGCCGGTTTTGAGGAAGCGCCGCAGCTCTACGTGAGCCCGAGCGAATGCATCGATTGCGGGGCGTGCGTGCCGGTGTGCCCGACGAATTCGATCTTCCCGCTGGAAGAGGTTCCGGCCGAGATGGCGCGCTTCGCGGAAGTCAACGCGGCGCACTTCGCCTGAGCCGGTTGGTCTCCCGCATTCCAGGAGCGTCCGGCGCCAAGGTCCGGACGGCCGCTCCTAGCGGCAGAGGCAGACGCGCTCGGCGGTGGTAGGCAGGGTCCCTGCGAGGTACTGGTCCGCGGCGTCGCCGATGGAGCGCGCGCCAGGCGCGACGACCGGGCGAATGCCGTGGGACCGGAGCGAATCGAACGCGCCCTGGCCGATGCCGCCGCAGATTACCGCATCGCAACCCTCCAGCATTTCGACGAAGCTCCTGTGATCGCCGCAAGGGCCGGAGGCGCGATCGCGGACCGTCCGCGAGACGACGCGTCCGTTTTCGACCTCCAGCACGACAAAAGCGGCGCTACGCGCGAGATGATCGCACACGCACGCGCCGTCGGAGGTGGCGATGGCAATTCGGGAATTCATGTCTTTGCTAATACGGTAGCTCACGGCAGGGCCGCCGCGCGCGGGGTATAATCATCTTGTGCGGGTCAAGACATCTGTCACACTTCCGGAAGATTTGCTCGGGCGGCTGGACCGCGTTGACAAGAACCGTTCCGCGCTGCTGGAGCGGGCGGCGGTGGCATACCTGGCCCGGCTTGAAAGGGAAGAGCTGGATCGCAGAGATGTTGAGATCATCAACCGGCACTCGAATCGCCTGAATCGGGAAGCGGTGGACACGCTGGGGTACCAGCGATTGCCGTGAAGCGCGGCGAACTGTACTTGGTAAAGAAGCCGGGATCCACGGACCCGCGAAGGCAGAGGGTCTTCGTCATCGTTAGCCGGCAGGCGTTGATCGACTCAAAGTTCTCATCGGTGATTTGCGCGCCGGTGTACTCGCGGCGTGACGGCTTGGCTACGCAGGTTCACGCGGGTCCCGGTGAAGGACTGAAGAAGGAATCCAGCATCCACTGCGACGATCTGGTGAGCCTGCCCAAATCCGCCCTCACACATTACGTTGGGTCTCTGAGGGCGGCTGCCCTTCGGGAGATGGACCGCGCGTTAGCGGTCGCGTTGAGTCTGGAAATCGTCGAGCGGCCCAGCCTGCCTTCCTGATTGCAGGCGGGCCGGCTTCGACGCCGCACAGCGTTACGGCAGGGCCTGGAAGATCGCGCGGGCGCCGAGGTAGCTCCAATCGGCCATCCAGCGGCCCACGCCGTAGACGGAAATCGCCAGGACGAGCAGCATGAATCCAAACCGCGCAATCTCCTGGTAAACCACGAGCGGGATGCGCAGGGCGAGCAGCAGCTTGGAGCCATCGAGCGGGGGTACGGGGAGCAGGTTGAAGATGGCCAGGTAGAGGCTGAGCTGAACGCCGCCGATCGCGAATGCCGCGAACGCGGGCGCGAGGTGGAGGGCGAGGCGCGCGGCGATGGCCAGAATCACGGCCATGACGACGTTGCTGAAAGGTCCCGCCAGGGCCACCAGGGCCAGGCCGTTCGGGCCGCCCTTGAGTTTGGCGGTGTTGGTCATGACCGGCTTGCCCCATCCGAGGAAACCGGCGCCGAAGAGCGCGGTGATGAAGGGGAGGATGGCGGTCCCGAGCCAGTCCACGTGCGCCAGCGGGTAGAGGGTCAGGCGGCCTTGCAGGCGCGGAGTATCGTCGCCCAGCCGGGTAGCGACCCAGGCGTGGGCGAACTCGTGCGGCGTGGTGAGAATCCACAGCAACAGCACGTCGAAGATGGCCGTTTGAAAGTTCAGATGCATGTCATCTTCGCCGCGCGACGAGCGCCCATAATGCCAGCAGGGCCGCCAGCAGCAGAAGGAAGGCTGGGAAACTCAGTCCGATAGGGTTATTGTAACGGGTTCGGGCGGACGACACACCGGCGACTGGCATCCGCCGCTGTAGGGGCCGGGCATGCCCGGCCCCTACCCGCCGCCTAGAAGGGTTTGCAGGAACAGCCTTTCGACGGGCCAGCGGCCCAGCACGCGGGGGCCTTCGGCGTGGAAGACGCCGGCCGCCAGGACGCCGCTCAGATCGGCGGGGTTGGGTTGATGGTTCTCTTTGGCGATGGTGTCGCGCAGCAGCGCGGTGGCGCCGGTGAGTTGTGCGGCGATGGCGGCGGCGTCTTCGGGTTTGAGGCAGCGGACATCCAGCGTGGCGGCGATGCGGGCGCCATCGGGAGTGAAGGCGAGAGTGGCCGATTCGGCCTGCTCGACCGCCTGGGCGAAGGGTCGCGCGCCGCCGGCCAGACCCGCCGCGGATTTCAGGGCGGAGGCGGGGACGGTAATCCAGAGCGGGGCGGCGGGAATCTCTGCGGCGCCGGCGGGAGCGGGTTGGCCCAGGCGCAGCGCGGCGCTATCGTCCTGGCTCACGGCCAGCGCCATCAGGTTTGACCGCAAGGGGAAGAAGGAGATGCGGCGGTCGGGCGCGCTGCCGGTCATGCGGCACAGCGAGCCGGCGCAGGCGCCGTTCTGGCCGCGGACGTAGGCGTCGAGGCTCTTCCAATCGAACCGCCCCTTCAAGAGGAGGTACTTGCCGTTGGGCGCGAAAGCCGCGACGGCGGTGTCCAGGTCGCGTTTGTAGTCGAAGCGGGTTTGCTCGACGAAGCTGCGATACTCGGGATCTTCGGGAACCTTGGCGCCATCGAGGAGTTGCAGGATGCCGGCGCGCCGGAGGGCGTCGAAATCGATGCAGACGATCAGAGCGTCGCGGCGGGGCAGGCGCGCAAGCAGGGCGGCGGGCTTGAGAGCGCGGGAGCGGAGCCAAAGCACGCCTCCGGCGGCCATCAGACAGACCAGGATGGCCGCGAGGACGGCCGGTAAGGCGCGCGGCTTGTATCTCACCCCCGAAGTATGGCACAGGCGGGCGGGATACAGTTCGACTGGGGCGCACACGCCCTGATCCTGAACAATGCGCGCTGGGGCAGGACCTGGGTCAACCGGGCCGTTTACGTCCATCCCTACCCGGCCATCCGGCGGCCCGCGCCGGGCGCTGTGCGGCCGGCCGAGGCGCACGCGCTCATTCCACGCTCGGAGGCGGAGCGAAACGCGCCGCGGCAAGGCCGGCCGATGCCTCGCGAAACGCACAAGGAAGAACGCCGGTAGGCTCGACGGCGGAGGCGGCGGGGGCGTGCTCTACGCCCGCGGCAGGCCGGGAGGCCCGCCCCCGCTAACCCTGAATTCCGAAGCTCCACCCAATGAACGAACGCACGGACCCGACGCAGGGCGGGGCAACCGTGTCCCAGTTCAGCAATTCCGAGGTCCTAACATGTTAGAACCCGCAACGACTTCTGACTTCTGACTCCCAAATCCCGAAGGGATTTCAAGGGCGAAGCCCTTGGCTAGGGACTAAGACTCAAAATTCTTCCTGGCGACGGTGAGCCAGTTCCCTCGAAAGTGTCGCACTTCCAATCGGAGGCTATTGAAATGACGAACATCACATCGTCCGGTTCAAAGGCCATTCGCCTGGCGGCGGCGTTCTGTTGCCTGTGCGCCATCTCCACGCCGGGCAGATCCGCCGCCTTCCAGGCGCGCTGGAACGAGATCGCGTCGTTGGCGGCCGGCCAGCAAGCCACCATTCCACTTCCAGGCGGCGCCGTCGTCACCGGGGAAATAGTCAGCGTGCGCGCCGATTCTCTGGTGCTGGACGTTCACAAAAGTTCCGGCGGCAAGGACCGCTACAAAGGGCTGGTTTCGATCCCGCGCGCTTCGGTGACCACGTTTCGCGCCACCAAGATGTCAGGCTCGTGGGGAAGGCGTATCGGGGTTTTCGTGGGGCAACTTACCGGGGTCGCCCTCGGCGGCGAGTTTGTCGGCCATGTGGCCAAGTCGGAAGCCGCCGGAGTGCCCTCGTTCCTCGCCATCGACGTGGGCGCGACGTTGGCCGGGTACTTCGCCGGCAAGGTCCGGGACAGGCGCACCGTCGAGATTGAGGTCTTGCCGGAACCGCCCTCGGACGGCCGCACCGCGGAACCGCGCCCGTCCGCGTCCCTTTCCGCGGAGCCCGTCCCGATGCTCCGCCGGCGGTAAGGAGACCGTCATGCCGAATCCGAGCCTCGTTCTTCTGCTGCTGTGCGGCGTGGCGTGGGCCGAAGGCCCCGCCGGCCAGCCGCTCACCGTCACGGCCAAACTGAAATGGCACGCGGAGCAGACGGCGAGCCCGGGCTTCGTCGTTGAAATGGCGGCCTACGCCGGGGTCCTGCACTGGATGGACACCCCTCGGGAATGGGGCCAGGGCGCCGCGCCCTACGGCAAGCGGGTGGCCTCGGCCGCCGGGGCCACCGCCATTCGCAACGTGTTCGCTTTCGCTTTGGACGCTCCCTTGCGCGAAGACCCGAGATACCGCCGCTCGGGCCGCGGCAACGTTTTTGTCCGGATCGGACATGCAACGCGCGAGACGGTGGTCACGCGCACGGACCGGGGCCGCACGCGCTTCGCGACATGGCGGTTCGGCAGCGCGCTGGGAGCGGCCTGTCTTTCCAACGTCTGGTACCCTGATCGTCTCAATACCTTTTCCTCGGGGATGGAGCAAGGCGCGGCTACCATCGGCCTGGACTGGCTGGGCAATGTCGCCTCCGAGTTCTGGCCGGATCTGAAACACAAACTCCTCCCCCGTCGCTGACGGTGGAAGTTATTTCGACAAAAGGAGCAACGAAAATGCGGAACTTAACAGACCCAATGCGGCGGATCTGGATGGTCGCCATCGGAGCGGCCGTTCTGTCGATCCTTCCGGCGCTGGCGGAGGGAGCTTCGCCGGTGAATGTTGAATGGGAAGGCCTCTCGATGGTTGTCGGCAAGACCGTCATGGTCTCCATGCCGGACGGCGGAATCATTACCGGGAAAGCGGTCGGCGTCGAATCGGACGCGCTGCTGGTGAACGTCGCGAAAACAACCGACCCAAAGGCTTGGCCAAAAGGCGCGCTGCGCGTGCCTCGCGAGACG
The DNA here is from genome assembly GCA_903882645.1 of uncultured Acidobacteriia bacterium. GTDB lineage: Bacteria > Acidobacteriota > Terriglobia > Bryobacterales > Bryobacteraceae > BOG-224. Next base: position 18,615 of record CAIRXZ010000165.1, read on the forward strand.
CTCCGTGTCCTTGAGATGCGGACCAAGGGGAAGGCTTTCCGGGTACTCGGCACGCTCCTCGGCGCAGGCGCCGGGTTCGTAGTAGGCGGTTTGGCCGCGTGGAACATTAGCCCCTTGTTTGACACCAAGAACCAGGGCAAAGCCGAGGCCGCATTCTTTGGGATTTTGACTGGCGCAAGCCTCCTCGGTTACTTCGCCGGCAACGCCGCGGACGCGCGCTGGACAATTATCACCGTCGAAATCCGGCCATAGACAAGCACCTAGTCTTCCGCCGTCGCTGGCGGCAAGGCAATCGCAAAAAACTGGAGGCTGAAATGTTAAACGTTACCCGTGTGTCCAAAGCCGCCGCCGTGCGCTTTGGCTTTATCGCTCTGCTGCTCTGCGGTTGGTGTTTCGCCGGCTTTGGGGCGGACAGCTCGAACTCGACCGTCACGGTCATGACCCGCAATATGGATTCCGGGACCGATCTCGGCTACATTTTTGCGGCCACGGACCAGGACTCGTTCATTCAAGGCATGGCCGCCACGCTGGCCGAGATCCAGGCCAGCAACCTTCAGCAACGCGCGTCGCGCCTGGCGGATGAGATCGGGGCCAATACGCCGGATCTGATCGCGCTCCAGGAAGTCACTCTGTGGCGGACCGGTCCCATGATGCAGCCGCCCGCCAGGGATATCCTGTACGACCAGCTCGCCCTGCTGCTGGCCGAGTTGGGCAAGCGCAACCTGCACTACGGCGTCATCGCCGTGCAGTCGGAGCTGGATGCCGAGGCGCCCGTGCCCACCGCCGGCGTGGACCTGCGCACCACGGATCGGGATGTGATCCTGGCCAAGCTCGATCCCCCGCAATCGCAGTTCGATCTCTTCAATGCCCAGACGCACCGTTACCAGGCTGTTTTCAATTTCGGCAGCGCCATGCTGGGGCAACTTGCGGTCCCGTGCGGGTGGCTCGCGGTGGACGTAGTTTCCAACGGGTCGAAGTTCCGCTTTGTGAACACGCACCTGCAGAGTACCGTTGCCGGCATTCCGCTGGCCGAGCAGGTACAAGTTGCGCAGGGGGATGAGCTCCTCGCGAGCCTGGCTTCCGCGGGCATGCCGGTGGTGCTGGCCGGCGACTTCAACTCCAACGCCGAGCCGGGGCCGGAGCACACCGGCGTGGCGCAGAAAATCGTGGCCGCGGGTTATGTGGACACCTGGAACTTCGTGTACCCTTTCGATCCGGGCTGCACCTGGCCGCTGTTCGGCCAGGACCAAAACAGCGGACCGGCGGTCCCGAGTGAGCGGATCGATCTCATTTTCGCCAACGGTCTGCCTGTGCGGGTCGGCCATGTTCCCGCCATAGTCTCGGCGGTTCGCACCGGAACGACGCCGCCGTATGCCTCGGACCACGCCGGCGTGGTCGTGAAACTGAGGCTGAAGTAGCCGCGGGCGCGCAAAAAGGGGACGGGCTCGAATTTCGCCGCCTTTGCGAAACTTCGCGCCGGTCCCCTTCTTGCTCTTCTTCGGAAACGCGCGCTGTTCAGGCCGCTGCCCGTTCGCGGACTTCCTTCCGGCCGAGTTGCAGCGCCGCCACGTCCGGATCGAACCAGCGCCGGCTCTTCACCTTTTCGAGGGCTTCGACGATGCCGCGGCGCGCGCATCCCCGTTGGTCAGGCCGAGAATACGCGGCAGGTCTTCAATGGGCGGCGGCGCGGCCGGCGCGGGCCGGATGGGCGCATCCTTCGAGCGGTCGCGCAAGTTCCCAAGCGGAAAGGTCCTGATCTCGCACATGCGGACCGGGTAGCCCTCCGTCCACTGGTTCCGTCGCGGCCGGGAGGCCGGCGTGGACGCTAAGCCGGGAAAGTGCAGATTCTGCCATCGCGCGTGCAAAGTCGGCGCCGGGCGGCCAGTACAAGCGCCATCAAACGACTCCGGCTCGTCACGATAACCGGAATCCACGGCCATTCCCGAGAGACATCCCCAATCCGGAAGAGACTGGTCCCCCTCGTGCATATGAGAGGAGGGTTGCCTACAGGAGGAAACGCCATGCGCGAGGAGCATTTGAAGGCCGCCGCGGAGCACGAACTTGCGGCACAGGCCCATCGTACTGCCGCGGAGCATCACGAAAAAGGGGACTACGGAGCGGCATTGTGGCATGCGGAACGGGCGCTAGAGCACTCGGACCACGCTTACAAGCTGGCAGAGGAAGCCCGCAACAAGTCGGGACGGATAGGGAGCCTCTGATGTCTACTCGTCACAACAACGGATCGCATTACGAGAATCACCAACGAGCCGCCGAGTTGCACGATAGCGCCGCCCACGCGCATCGTAGCGCCGCGGAAGCCCATGAGAAACAAGATCACCAAACCGGGCATGAGCGCTCCAGGCAAGCTCTTGAGCACTCCCAGACAGCTCACCGGCAAAGCGAGCAGGCGCACCGGAAGGCCGTGAACGAACACGGCTTCACGATCTTTGGGCACGAGGACATCGCCACGCTGGCTCATGCGCTATGGCAAGCCAGAGGCTGTCCGGAGGGGTCGCCGGAGGAAGACTGGTTCCATGCCGTGCACGAATTGCGGGCCCGACCGGTTGAGGGCATCCGGAAGTGAACGCACGCCGGGAGGATCGGAATCCATACCTGGAAGCGCTACCCGAATCATGAAGAGCCCACCGGCGCCGAAACTCATCGGCATCGCCTCCGACCATGGAGGTTACGAGTTGAAGGAGTATCTGGCCGGGATGTTGCGCGGGACTGGTCATGACGTGATTGAGTTCGGCGACCGGCAGCCGAAGACGGACGACGATTATCCGGACTTTGTCGTGCCGCTGGCCCGCGCAGTCGCCCGCGGCTACGTGGATCGCGGCGTGGCCATTTGTGGAAGCGGATCTGGAAAACACGCGATGACCCCGGAAGAGACGATGAAGACAGCGCCTGTGATCGCCTGCCGGCGATGGGTGAGAGCAAAGAGGTAAACCATGAGCGCGATTGCGACGAAAGACGGAACGCGGATCTATTACAAGGACTGGGGGGCCGGACGGCCCGTGGTGTTCAGCCACGGCTGGCCCCTCAGTGCGGATAGCTGGGAGGCTCAGATGGTGTTCCTGGCCTCCAACGGCTATCGCTCGATCGCCCATGACCGCCGCGGCCATGGCCGGTCGAGCCAGCCCTGGGATGGCAACGAAATGGACACCTATGCCGACGACCTCTCGGAGCTGATCGAAACGCTCGACCTGAAGGGCGCCGTCCTGATCGGCTTTTCGGCGGGCGGCGGCGAAGTGGCCCGCTATATCGGCCGCCATGGCACGAAACGCGTGGCCAAAGCCGCGCTGATTTCCGCCGTCCCGCCGCTGATGCTGAAAACGGCGGCCAATCCCGGCGGCTTGCCGATCGGGGTATTCGACGGGATACGCCTCGGCTCCCTCGCCGACCGCTCGCAGTTCTATAAGGATCTCGCCGGCGGCCCGTTCTTCGGGGCGAACAGACCCGGCGCCAAGGTCTCGCAGGGCATGATCGACTCCTTCTGGCTCCAGGGGATGCAGGCCGGTCACAAGAACACCCTCGACTGCATCAAGGCGTTTTCCGAGACGGATTTTACCGAGGATCTCAAGAAGATCGACGTTCCGACGTTGATCCTTCACGGCGACGACGACCAGATCGTGCCGATTGAGGCCGCCGCTCTCCGTTCATCGAAGCTGGTCAGGAATTCGACGCTGAAGATCTACGCGGGCGCACCCCACGGCCTCGCCGAAACGCACACAGAAAAGCTCAACGCCGACCTGCTGGCATTCCTTAAGACCGGAGGCCGCTTTGCCGGCTCCGCCTGGCCGGCGCGCCGCTGAAGGGCAGCGTCAGGCTTCTACGTCACCGTTTAGGAGGAACAATGAAGAACAAC
>CAIRXZ010000166.1 GCA_903882645.1 uncultured Acidobacteriia bacterium
CGGATCCGGATCCTGGTGGTTCCCCACGATTTATCGAGGAAAAGGCTGGAAAATCGATCACTTACGAGAAGAGGGTAGCGGCACGCATCAGTTTCTGGTCCTCTCGGGTTTGCAAAAGACTCGAAGGAGGAAACGATGCGTGCCGTCTCTATTTTACGTCGCTGGTTGTCCCCGACTCTGAACTTTGTGCATGCCGCCCGGCTGGTGTCGCTGTGGACTGCGGTGGCCGGCCTCGTGGAAAGCCGGAAGGCTTCGATAACGGCCATCGGTCGCGCCAGCGGTCGTCGGGCGTATCCGAAGCATCGGATCAAAGCTGTCGACCGACTCGTCGGAAATCCGCGACTGCATGCGGAACTGAGCGGTATCTACGCTGCTTCCGCTCGTCTGCTCCTCGGATCGGTGAAGCAGGTCATTGTGGTCATCGACTGGACACAGGTGTCGACGACACTTTGGGCACTACGGGCGGCAGCGACGGCATCCGATCGCGCACTACCGCTCTACGCTGAGGTACATCCTGTGGCCAAGCTCGGGAATCGGCGCGTGCACCGCCGATTCCTCGCCCAAGTCCGTGCACTCGTTCCCCCCGACTGCCACGTTGTGGTTCTCACGGACGCTGGCTTTGGCTGCCCGTGGTTCGAGATGGTCGCGGCACTTGGCTGGGACTACGTCGGCCGAATCCGTGGTCTGAAGCAGGTGAGGTACGTCGGCTCAGACCACTGGCTTCCCAGCGCATCTATCCGCGCCCAGGCAACCACCACTCCGCGGTCTCTCGGTCAGCATGAGGTTGGGAAATGGCAGCCCTGGCGTACATGGCTGGTCTCGGTGAGTAAGCGACTCAAAGGACGAAAGAGCCTTGGACGTCGCGGTCAGCCTCGTACCAACGGAGCTGACCGCAAGCACGCTCGCGGTGCGCGTGAACCGTGGCTGCTCGCCACCTCGCTTAACACCCTGCGACCTCGTCAGATCGTCGCCTTGTACGCCAAACGCATGCAGATTGAGGAGCTCTTCCGCGATGAGAAGAACACACGCTTCGGCTGGTCCTTCGGCGCCATCACCGTAGCAAGCAACGACCCGAGCCGAGCCGCTGCTCTCATTGCTATCGTTGCACTCGGTGTGGTCGCCATGACGCTGCTGGGCCTTACCATCGAGGCGCGCGACCTCCACGGCCGCTTTCAAGCGAACACGATTCGTCGTCGGAGGGTGCTGTCTCTCTTTGTGCTCGGCACCCTAGCAGCGGCATCCGGCGAATGCCTCCCGACGCCCACAGAACTCCTACAAGCGCTTGCAACCCTTAGGAGTAATGCGTGGAATTTTCCGAGCTAATTCGTGGGGATCCCGCAGGATCCGGATCCACTCGTCGATCGGGTCGCCACTTGCTGATCAGCGACGTACTGGAAGACTGGCGTCAGATCGAGGCCCTCAGGGTTGCTGGTGACCGCGGGAGCAAGAGTGCTGCCGATGAAAGCCAGACGCACGACGCCGAACGGGGTCCGGGCCACTAGACCCACGATGCCAACATTGGACCTGGCCCATGACTCAGCATGACTTGTCCCCACTCCCCGAGGAGTTACCTTTCTTCCAGTGGTCACGCACCCAAGGAGAAGAAACTGACTCATGAACCGCACGTTTGTCAGTCTCGGGGCGATGGCCGCGCTTGCAGCCCACACGCAGGCCAGCCCTTCTGTGGGAGGACCGCTGCC